>NZ_CBCRZG010000002.1:0-432526 GCF_965137015.1 Tsukamurella hominis
GGGGAGGGGACCGGGGCGGTCGAGGCGAGGCGGTCGTAGATCGCCTGCGCCTGCGCCATCCGCTCGTCGTAGCGGTCCGGAAACGCGGATCGCTGGACCTGCTGGGCGTACCAGCCGGGCGTGTGGGTGGGCGAGTCGTAGGGCAGGGACTTCAGGGCGGTGTAGAACAGGCGCGAACTCAGCACCGGGTCCATGCGCTCGCGGGCGCTGGAGCCCCACCACGGCGCCCGTTGCTGGAGCGGACCGACGCTGTTGGCGTCCGAACCGACGGCGTCGTGCGGCTCCTTCAGCGAGTCGCGGTCGGCGGCGTTGGCGTAGACGGTGAGGTTCGATTCGACGAGGCCGGTCGCCAGGCAGATCACGATCCCGCGCTCGGAGACGCCGGACCGGCGACCCTCGGCGATGAACGCTGCCGCGACCCCGTCGCGGGTGTACGCGCTCATACCGGCACCACCGACTTCTTCCAGCTGCACACGCGGGCCAGCAGGTCGATCCCCGAGACCGGCCGGTTGGCGCTGTCGCGCCACATGGGCAGCCCGTAGGCGGTGGTGTGCTGCCCGCTCGCGAAGCCCGCGAGGTCGGCCGGCCAGGACCACCATCCCGGGTCGAACCAGTGCCCGACGTTGGCGAGGTCGGAGACCACGTCCTCGATCCCATCGGCGACCAACTGCGCGATGAGCGCGTTCGGGTCCGTGAGGGTGAAGGCCATCACGGGCCCGGCGAAGGCGTGCAGCGGCGAGACGGCGGGACAGGAGGTCATCACGTCGCCGGGGCTGGCGATCTCGAACAGCGGCACCGGCGATCGCTGGTCGTTCGGCACGGTCCCGGTGCCGGCCGTCGCGTAGATGCCGAAGCGGTTCGGCGTGATCGGCAGCCCGTAGGAGACGCCGGAGCGCCGGCTGGGATCCGCGACGGTGCCCACCATGAGGCAGCCGGCGGTGTCGGGACTGGTTCTGAGCCAGCGGATCACGCCGACGGCGCCGAGCGAGTAGCCCAGCACGATGTAGTGGTCGCCGGGGTGCAGTGCGGCGACCCGGGTGCGGAGCCAGTCCACCACCTGGGTCGCGCTGTTGTCGCCCGACGGTGCCAGGGGGTCGCGGGCGGCGTTGTCGAGGCTGATCGAGGCGCTGTACACCACCTGCTCGACGCTGACGTCGCGCAATCGCCGGGTGACGTTGTCCAGCATGTTGCCCGAGACGGGTTCGCCGGTGCCCCGGGCGCAGAAGACGAAAACGGACATTCGCTCGCTCCTTCGATGCGGAGATCGCCGGGGTGGGGGAGGAGTTCCGCTGGTGGGGACGGCGATCTAAGAAAAGTCTGCGCAGCGTCGCCCCCCGAGCACACGAGTAGCGCGCTACTCGATTCCGCGGGAGGGGCGGCCATGATGCTGCGCACCGAACGGCGGCAGATCGCGAAGACCGGATTTTCGACCGTTAGTACCCGAATGAACCTGTCGGGCAGCGAAATCCGGGCCACCGGACCGGCGCCGAGGGGCCGCGTCGGTACTAGAATAGCTGTTCATGCGACAGCAGTTGCGGATCGTCGAGCGGGGACGCGAGTACGACGACGTCCGCGCCGCGCTCGACACGGCATCCACCGGCTGCGGCGTGATCGTGACGGGGGACGCGGGGGTCGGCAAGACCACGCTCGCTCGCTCCGTCGCGGCGGACTCGAACCTCCACGTGCAGTGGGTCGCGGGAACCGAATCCGCGCGCGGCATACCGCTCGGCGTGTTCGCGCACCTCGTCGGCCCGGCCACATCGACCGACCCGGTCACCTATTTGTCGGCGGCCCGGGAGTCGCTGCTGGCGGACGGGCACCTGGTCGTCGGCGTGGACGATGCGCACCTGCTCGACGAGTTGTCCGCGACGCTGCTGCACCAACTCGCCATCGACCGTGCCGTGCACCTCATCGCCACGGTGCGCAGCGGCGAGGCGGTGCCCGACGCCATCACCAGCCTGTGGAAGGACGGGCACGTCGTCCGGATCGCGCTGGAGCCCTTCACTCTGGAGCAGAGCGTCGAGCTGGTCGAGGCGGCGGTCGGGGGACGCCTCGAGGGGCTGTCGGCCCGCCTGATGTGGGAGGCGTCCGGGGGGAACGCGCTCTACCTCAAGCACCTCGTGCAGGGCGCGCTCGAATCGGGGGCGCTGCGTGAGGTCGGCGGCGTGTGGCAGATGCGCGGGCGCGCGGCCGTGACCTCGGAGCTGGCGTCCCTCCTCGACGGGCGCGTCGATCATCTCGACGACGCCGTCCTGCACGTGTTGAAACTGCTGACGCTCTGCGAGCCGATCGATCTCGACGTGTTGGCCGACCTCGGCGGCGACGACGCGGTGGAGAAGGCCGAGGCCGAGGGGCTGATCCGGATAGCCCGCGAGGGCCGCGCCCTCTCCGTCCGTTACGCGCATCCGCTCTTCGGCGAGGTGATCCGGGGCCGGCTGGGGTTCGCCTCCTCCCGGCGGCTGCGCGGGCACCTCGTCGAGGCGCTGGGCCGGCGGGAGGTCACCTCGGCGTCGGACCGGATCCGGCTCGCGGGACTCGCCCTCGACAGCGACGCCGACCTCGAGCCGGGCCTCCTGCGCGACGCCGCCCGGGACGCCCTCATGCTCGCGAACGTGCCCATGGGGGAGCGCTTCGCCCGTGCCGCACTGGACGGCGGGGCGGGCCTGCCGGCAGCGTGCCTCCTGGCGCGGGCTCTCATGTGGCAGGGCGAGGCGGCCGAGTCCGATCGCGTGCTGCGCGCCTTCGACCCCGCGGATCTCGACGAGGTGGAGCTCGTGCTGTGGGGCGCGCAGCGGATCGGCAACCTGTTCTGGGCGGTCGGGGACGTCGCCGCCGCGAACGAGGTGCTCGCGCTGCTCACCGAGCGCGTCGAGACGCCGGTCCTCGCACTGATCGTGCAGGGCATCGGGTCGGCGTGCGCCGCGTTCACCGATGACCTGGCCCGCGCGCTGGAACTCGCGGACGGGGTCATCGGGTCGCCGGCGGCGACGCCCTGGGCCGTCGAATGGGCCGTGTTCGCGGGCGGTTTCGCACGGGCGCTCTCCGGCCGGGGAGACGAGGTAGCGGCTCTCGCGGCCCGCGGGCGCGAGGCGGAGCAGCACACCGACGGCGTGCTGCGCTTTCCCGCGGGCTACGGGGAGATCCTCGCTCTGACGCTGACAGGCGCGTTCGGGAGCGCCCGCGCCGCAGCGCAGCGCTACGTCGAATTCCGCTCAGCGGGGCAGTTCCTCGCGTGGGCGCTCTCCGGGATCCACGTGAGCGCCGTCGATCTCGCGGAGGCCGCTATGCGCGGGTCATCCAGCAGGCCGAACAGACGCTGGCGACGGTGCGGGACCGCCCCGACGTCTCGTGGGTCTTTCCCGCGCGCTTCCAGCTGGCACAGGCGTACGCCGCGCTCGGCGACACGGCCGCGGCGGCCGCGGCGATGGCGGACGCGCGCCGCCACTTCGGCGACAACGTCGCGGTCTTCGGCCACCAGTTGATGCTCGCGCAGGCGTGGCAGGAGGCGTCCGCGGGCACGACGTCCGCGGCGATCGCGACTGCCCGGGCGGCGGCCGACGCCGCGGGGACGAGCGGACAGCACGCGCTCGAGGCGGAGGCGCTGCACACCGCCGCGCGGCTCGGTGACGCGGAGCCCGAGATCGCCGATCGCCTCGATGCGCTCGCGGGACGGCTGGACGGCGTACTGGTCCCGCTGTACGCGCGGCACGCCCGCGCGCTGGCCGGCCGGGACGGCGCGGGCCTCGACGCCTGCGCGGCGGAGTTCGAGCGGATCGGCGCGCTGCCCTCGGCGGCGGACGCCGCCGCGGCGGCGGCGAGCGTGCACGCCGCGGCGGACCGTCGGAGCGCGATGCACAATTCCGCGGCCACCGCGGACCGTCTGGCCGCGGCGTGCGGCGGGCTGCGGACGCCGGCGCTCGCGGAGTCCGCCCACCCGCTCCCGCTCACGACCCGGGAACGCGAGATCGCGAACCTCATCGCCGCCGGGCTCACGAACAAGGAGATCGCCGACCGGCTCTTCCTCTCGGTGCGGACCGTCGAGGGGCACATCTACCGCGCCTGCGCCAAGGTGGACGCGACCGATCGCGCGGGCCTCGCGTCCGCGCTCGTGCGGGGGCGCCGCGATGCGGCCCGAATCGAGTAGCCCGCTACTCGTGACCGGTGTCCGCCCGCTTCGTACGGTCGGGCCATGAACGCCATCCGGAAGCCGAAGACCCTGGTGATCTGCTGCGACGGCACGTGGCAGAAGCCCGACAACAAGCACGTCTCGAACGTGGAGAAGATCGCCCGCGGCGTGGCCCCCGTCGGGCACGACGGCGAGCCCCAGATCGTCTACTACCAGCGCGGCGTGGGCTCCGCCGGCAGCCGGATCGAGCGCGTCCTCGCCGGTGCCTTCGGGTTCGGGCTCGACGCGAACATCCTGGACTGCTACTGCTTCCTGGCGCTCAACTACGAACCCGGCGACCGGATCTCGGTGTTCGGCTTCAGCCGCGGCGCCTACACGGCCCGAAGCCTCATCGGGATGATCTCCCACGTCGGGCTGCTGACGCCCGACGGCGTCGCGCAGGACAAGCTGCCCGAGGCGATGTCGGTGTACCGGTCGCGGCCGCCGGGCGAGAAGAAGGACCCGAAGCACGACGCGGACCTCGCGAAACTCGCTCCGTACTGCTACGACGAGGGCGTCGTCACCATCGACAACCTGGGCGTCTTCGACACCGTCGGCGCCCTGGGCCTCCCCGGCATCGCCCGCGAGAAGTACCGGTTCCACGACGTCGAGCTCAGCCCGAAGGTGAATCGCGCCCGCCAGGCCCTCGCGCTCGCCGAACGTCGTCGGCCCTTCGCGCCCTGCCTGTGGGGCGGCGCGCACCGGGACATCCGGCAGGTGTGGTTCGACGGCGTCCACCTCGACGTGGGCGGCGGCTACGAGAACTCCTACTACTCGGACCGGTCCCTGCTCTGGATGGTCGGCGAGGTGTCGCAGCGGGGGCGGCTGCGGGAGTCGGTGCGGCCCGAGCTCGACGTGCGGCCGGAGGACTACGACGACTACCCGGGACTGCGCTTCGACTGGTCCATGCTCGGGCCGGGCCTGTGCCCCACGGGTCCCGTCGAGAACGATTCGCTGGGCTTCGGATACCGGATCGCCAACGCCCTCGCGGAGATCCGCGACCTGTGGCGCCGGCCCGGGCCCGGCGTCGTGCCGGTCTTCGCCGGCGGGTGGCGCACCATGGCGCCGACCGCGCCGAGCGTCAACGATCCGCACGGCCGCGCCTACGACGTCCACCTCGAACGCAGCGCGGCCCAGCGCGGGATCAACCCGAACACGGCCACGTGGGTGGCCGAGGTGCGCGGCGCGCTCAGCCTGAAGCCCGACGGCTCGACCGGGCCGGCCGACGTGCACGCGCTGGACAACCTCTACACCGAGGTCCCCACCTTCGCGGCCCTCAGCGCGCCGCCCGCGAGCGGGACACTCAGAGCTGGCTGATCACGTCGAAGTCGCAGCCCTCCGCGCGCGCCAGGTACATCCGCTGATGCGCGTGGCCGTCGCGGAGCGCCATGTTGCCGCGGGCCCCTTCGTAGTGCACGCCGCCGACCCCCGCCATGATGTCCCGGACGTCCGTGCTGCGCACCGTCGACAACAGGGACTCGAGCAGGAGCATGCCCTCGAAGCACGACTCGCCCATCGAGGTGGGCGTGCAGGCGTCGGGGCCGAAGCGGCCGAAGTAGCGGGCGCCGAACTCCATCGACTCCGACGTCACGACGGAGTCGAAGTAGCCCGCCGAGGCGAACAGGTCGCGCGTGGCGTCCGGGCCCGAGGCCATGAGCATGTGTTCGTCCATGAGCGGCGAGTAGCGGACGAAGGCGCCGTCGAGGCCGGCCGCCGCGAAGGCCCGGTTGAACTCGACCGCGTCCTGCCCGAGGAGCAGCATCAGGACGCCGTCCGCGTCGGAGCGCGCGATGTCGGTGACGACGGACGAGAAGTCCTCCGTGCCGACGGGGACGAAGCGTGCGCCCACGAGATCGTCGCCGAGGCGGCGCGCGAACCGCACGCATGCCTTCGCGCTGTCGCGGGCCCACAGGTAGTCGCTGCCGACGATCCACCACCGGCGCAGTCCGCGTTCCCTGCGTAGCCATTCGAGGGCGGGGAGGATCTGCTCCTCGGGCGTCTCGCCCGTGAGGAAGACGCCGGCCGTCGACTCGCCGCCCTCGTAGAGCGCGGTGTAGACGTAGGGCACCCGCAGGTCGAGCCGCGCGGAGAGCGCGCGCCGCACGTCGGAGGTGTGCCAGCCGACGATGGCGTCGATCTCGCCCGCCGCCAGCAGGGACTCGACCTCGCGCGTCACGTTCGCCACGCCGGTGGCGGAGTCGATGGGGCGCACACCCAGTTCGCGCCCGAGGATCCCGCCCCGGGCGTTGATGTCGTCGGCGGCCAGCGTCGTGCAACTGAGGCACGACGGACCGAACAGCCCCGCGGGGCCACGTCGGGGGTACAACAGCCCAACGGTGTACTCGCTCATGGACGTCCGCTCGTCTGAAGTCCTGCACTACGGACCGGTGTCCTGTCGAGCGTACGCGGAGGACGCCCACGTCGGGGTTCGAACGCGATACAGTGGTCGCGGATTGCGATGACACAGTCGAGGATCGGGGCGGTTATGGACGCGAGCGCGGACCTGCGGGAGGCGCCGTCGCGCACCGTTTTCGCGGCCGTGTGCGAGGCCGACGACCTCGTCATGAACGTCCTCACGCCGGCCCTCGCGGAGCACGACCTCACCGTCGAGCACTTCCGGGCGCTGCGGCTGTTGGCCGCGGTCGAGGGCGCCACCGTCGGCGAGCTCGCCGCCCGGACGGGCACCACGCCGTCGTCGACCACCCGCCTGGTCGACCGGCTCGTCGAGCGCAACCTCGCGTACCGCCGGCCCGCCCCGGGCGACCGGCGCAGCGTTCTGCTGGCGCTCTCCGACACCGGCCGCGAGGTGTGGAAGTCGCTCGTCCTGCGACTCTCGTAGCCGCTCTCACCTGCATTTTCACCGATTCCGCTGCGCGCACCGGGCTGTCCGCGAATACTACCGATCAGAGATAGTGCCGAATCGGTAATAAATCGGGAGTCGCGATGACCACACTCGGATTGCTCTTCGTCGGAGCCGTTCTGTTCGTCAACGGGGCCTGGTTCCTCGGGGCGATCTCCGCCCGCGAGGCGGGCGTCTTCAACCTCTTCGTCGGGGTGATGCAGGTCGTCCTGCCGACGCTCGCCGTCGTCGCCGCCGACGGTGACCTCGGCGGGGTCTTCGGGGCGGGGTCGAGCTACCTGTTCGGCCTCACCTACCTCTACGTCGGCGTCAACAACCTCATGGGCAACGACGGCCGCGGCCTCGGCTGGTACTCGCTCTTCGTGTCCGCCATGGCGATCGTCTTCGGTGCCTTCTCCCTCTCGAGCGACCCGGTCTTCGGCGTCATCTGGTTCGTCTGGGCCGTCATGTGGCTGCTGTTCTTCCTCATCCTGGCCGTCGGGAAGACCTCGCTCATGCCCTTCACCGGCTGGCTGATCCTCGTCGGCGCGCACCTGACCGCGACGATCCCCGCGCTGCTGATCTGGCGGGGGAACTGGCCCACCAGTACATCGGCGGCCCTGTGGGCGGTCGTGATCGCCGTCGCGCTCCTGGTGCTCAGCGCCGTGGCGGCGCGGGTGCTGCCGTCGCTGCCGGCTCCGGCGTCCGCGCTCCAGTCCGTGCCGGCGGCCGCCGCGCCCGAGGCCGCCTGATCCTGCAATCCCTGCCCTGCAACGACATCAACGAAATCAACGAAAGGTCCCACCATGCGTCACGGAGACATCTCCTCCAGCCCGGACACCGTCGGCGTCGCCGTCGTCAACTACAAGATGCCGCGCCTGCACGACCGTGCCGGGGTGATCGAGAACTGCCACAAGATCGCCGAGATGATCGTCGGCATGAAGGCCGGCCTGCCGGGCATGGACCTCGTCGTCTTCCCCGAGTACTCCACGCAGGGCATCATGTACGACCCCGACGAGATGTACGCCACCGCCGCCGCGATCCCCGGCGAGGAGACGAAGATCTTCTCCGACGCCTGCCGCAAGGCCGGCACCTGGGGCGTCTTCTCCATCACCGGCGAGCAGCACGAGGACCACCCGAACAAGCCGCCCTACAACACCCTGATCCTCATCAACGACCAGGGCGAGATCGTCCAGAAGTACCGCAAGATCATCCCGTGGGCCCCGATCGAGGGCTGGTACCCCGGCAGCTCGACCTACGTCGTCGACGGCCCCAAGGGGCTCAAGGTCTCGCTCATCGTCTGCGACGACGGCAACTACCCGGAGATCTGGCGCGACTGCGCCATGAAGGGCGCGGAGCTCGTGGTGCGGTGCCAGGGCTACATGTACCCGTCGAAGGATCAGCAGGTGCTCATGGCGAAGGCCATGGCATGGGCGAACAACGTCTACGTCGCGGTCGCGAACGCCGCCGGGTTCGACGGCGTCTACTCCTACTTCGGCCACTCGGCGATCATCGGCTTCGACGGCCGCACGCTCGGCGAGACCGGCGAGGAGGAGTACGGCATCCAGTACGCGCAGCTCTCCGTCTCGACGATCCGCGACGCCCGCAAGCACGACCAGTCACAGAACCACCTGTTCAAGATCCTCCACCGCGGCTACACGGGCATCCACGCCGCGGGCGAGGGCGACAAGGGCGTCGCCGAGTGCCCCTTCGACTTCTACAAGCTGTGGGTCACCGACGCCGAGGCCGCGCGGGAGCAGGTCGAATCCTTCACGCGCGACACGATCGGCGTCGCCGACTGCCCCGTCGGGACCCTGCCCACCGAGAAGACCCGCGAGGCGTAGACCGTGCCCTTCATCACCGATCGCCTGGCCGCCGAGGGCGTCGCCGTCGGCGGCCGGGCGTCCGGCCACTCCGAGTCCCGCCCCACCGACGCCGAGTTCGCCAAGGCGGCGGTCGGGCGGGTCGACGCGGCGCGGATCCTGGCGCAGCTGCGCGCCAACGTCTTCGGACAGGACCACGCGATCGAGTCGATCTTCAAGACCCTCTCGGTGGTGCAGGCGGGCCTCACGGACAAGACCCGTCCGCTCGCCAGTCACCTGCTGGTCGGCCCCACCGGGACCGGCAAGACCGAGATCGTCCGCCAGCTGGCCTCCGCGCTGCGGACGGGGCCGGACGACTTCTGCCAGGTGGACATGTCGGCCATGGCGCAGGAGCACTACGCCGCATCCTTCGCCGGCGCGCCGCCCGGATACTCGGGCTCCAAGGAGGGGCTCAGCGTCTTCGACCGCGATCGCGTCGAGGGCACCGTCTCCATGCCGGGAATCGTGCTTTTCGACGAGGTGGAGAAGGCGCACACCACGGTCCTGCGGGCACTGCTGCACGTGCTCGACCGCGGGCAGCTGACCCTCGCGAACGGCCAGCAGCGGTACGACTTCCGCAACTGCCTGGTGTTCATGACCTCCAACCTCGGCAGCCGCGAGCTGCGCGCCGAGCAGGAGCGCGTGTGGCACCGGGCCGGGCGCTCGGTCTCCCGGCTGCTGCCCGCGCCGGCGGGGGAGCGGGTGGACCGCGTCCTGGAGGGGCGCCTCGACCGGATCTCCGAGCAGTCGATCGCGCGGTTCTTCGATCCCGAGTTCCTCAACCGGATCGACGAGGTGACGCTCTTCGAGGAGCTCTCACAGGACACCGCGGTGGAGGTGGCCCGGCACGAGCTGGAGATGTTCGCGGACCGGGCCCGCAAGCGCGGCGTGGACCTGACGATCGACGACGCGGTTGCGGCCCACCTGGTGGAGACCGGCTTCGACCCGGTGTACGGGGCGCGCTCTGTGCGGCGCGCCATCCGGCACGACGTCTGGCCCATGGTGGCCGAGGCGGTGATCGCGCACCGCGCGGCACGCATGGCGGACACCGCGAGCCGCGTCTCCGCGGTCCTCGTGGTCGACGGTGCCGCGGTGCGCTGCCGGGTGGGCGGGCCGGCCGAGTAGCGGCTCAGATCCGGCGCTGCAGTGCCTCCGCGGCCTGGAGCAGGTCCGCCGCCCAGCGGGCGCCGGGTCGCCGGCCCATACGGTCGATGGGGCCCGACACCGAGATCGCCGCGATCACCTCGCCACGGGGATTGCGGACCGGCGCCGAGACGCTGGCGACGCCGGATTCGCGTTCGCCGGCGCTCTGCGCCCAGCCGCGCTTGCGCACATCGGCGAGTGCGCGGTCGCTGAAGAAGGAGTCGGCGCGCGGGTCCGCCCACGCGGCGAGCACCTTCGCGCCGGAGCCCGCGGTCATCGGGAGGCGGGATCCCACCGGAACGGTGTCGCGCAGGCCCGAGGGCGGCTCGGCGGCGGCCACGCACACCCGGTGATCGCCCTCGCGGCGGTAGAGCTGGACCGATTCCCCGGTGATCTCGCGGAGCCGGGGGAGCACCATCGCCGCGGTGTCGACGAGCGCGTCGGCGGTGCTGGCCGCGAGCTCGCGCAGCGCGGAGCCGGGCCGCCACAGCCCGTCACCGTCGCGGGTGAGCAGCCCGTGCAGCTCCAGTCCCACGGCCAGACGGTGCGCCGTGGCCCGCGGCAGGCCGGTCCGGCCGCACAGGTCGGCGAGGCTCGCCGGTTCCTCCGCGGCCGCGCGCAGCACGGCCACCGACTTGTCGAGCACACCGATGCCGCTCACCGGGACGAGGCTTTCGGGGGTGTCCGGCAGTGCGGTATCATTTCCCATAGTTCGATACTAGGCTCTCGCATGGTGGGATTCAACGCGCAGCCCGCGTCCACCGGCGGAGCGAAGATCATGGAGCAGGTGGGAAGCATGCAGCCGCGCACAATGGCCGAGAAGGTCTGGGATCAGCACGTCGTCGTCAAGGGGGAGGGTGAGGGCGCCTCGCGCGAGCCCGATCTCATCTACATCGACCTGCACCTCGTGCACGAGGTGACGAGCCCGCAGGCCTTCGACGGCCTGCGCCTGGCCGGCCGGCCGGTGCGGCGCCCCGACCTCACCATCGCCACCGAGGACCACAACGTACCCACGGACACGCTGGTGCAGCCCATCGCCGACGAGGTCTCCCGCACGCAGGTGGAGACGCTGCGCCGCAACTGTGCCGAGTTCGGCGTCCGCCTGCACTCCATGGGCGACGGCGAGCAGGGCATCGTGCACGTGATGGGGCCGCAGCTCGGGCTCACCCAGCCGGGCATGACCGTGGTCTGCGGCGACAGCCACACCTCCACGCACGGCGCGTTCGGCGCCATCGCCATGGGGATCGGCACCTCGGAGGTCGAGCACGTGCTGGCCACCCAGACCCTGCCGCTCAAGCCGTTCAAGACCATGGCCATCAACGTCTCCGGAGAGCTGCAGCCGGGCGTCACGTCGAAGGACCTGATCCTGGCGATCATCGCCAAGATCGGCACCGGCGGCGGCCAGGGCTACGTCCTCGAGTACCGGGGCAGCGCCATCGAGAAGCTCTCGATGGAGGCCCGGATGACCATCTGCAACATGTCGATCGAGGCCGGCGCGCGCGCAGGCCTGATCGCGCCCGACCAGATCACCTACGACTACATCGAGGGCCGCGACCACGCGCCGAAGGGCGCGGACTGGGACGCTGCGATCGAGGCCTGGGACGCCCTCCGCACCGATGAGGGCGCGGTCTTCGACGCCGAGGTCGACATCGACGGCAGCGCGCTCACCCCCTTCGTCACCTGGGGCACCAACCCGGGCCAGGGTGCGCCGCTGAGCGCGTCGGTGCCCGACCCGGAGTCCTTCGGATCGGACGGCGAGAAGGAGACCGCCGCGAAGGCCCTGCAGTACATGGGACTCGAGGCCGGCACGCCGCTGCGCGACATCTCGGTCGACGCCGTCTTCGTCGGCTCCTGCACCAACGGCCGGATCGAGGACCTGCGTGCCGTCGCCGAGATCCTCCGTGGCCGCAAGGTGGCCGACGGTGTCCGGATGCTCGTCGTCCCCGGGTCGATGCGCGTGCGCGCCCAGGCGGAGGAGGAGGGATTGGGACAGGTCTTCCTCGACGCCGGAGCCGAATGGCGCCAGGCGGGGTGCTCGATGTGCCTGGGCATGAACCCCGATCAGCTCGCCGCCGGCGAGCGCTCCGCGTCCACGTCGAACCGCAACTTCGAGGGGCGCCAGGGCAAGGGGAGTCGCACGCACCTGGTCTCGCCCGCGGTCGCCGCGGCGACCGCCGTGCGTGGCACCCTCTCCGCCCCGGCCGATCTGGCCCCCGTCGCCGGCGCCTAGCGCCACCCGCAGTCGAAGGAGAACGACCATGGAAGCCATCGTCACCCACACCGGCATCGGCGTGCCCCTGCGCCGCACCAACGTCGACACCGACCAGATCATCCCCGCCGTCTACCTCAAGCGCGTGACCCGCACCGGGTTCGAGGACGGATTGTTCTCGGCCTGGCGCGCCGATCCGGACTTCATCCTCAACACCCCGCCGTACGACCGCGGCTCGGTGCTCGTCGCCGGACCGGACTTCGGCACGGGCAGCTCCCGCGAGCACGCCGTCTGGGCCCTCATGGACTACGGCTTCCGGGTGGTCATCTCGTCGCGGTTCGCGGACATCTTCCGCGGCAATTCGGGCAAGGCGGGCCTCGTTGCCGCTCTGGTCGAGCAGGAGAACGTCGAACTGCTGTGGAAGGCCCTGGAGAACGACCCGGGGTTGGAGATCACCGTCGACCTCGAGGACAAGACGGTCACCGCGGGGGACCTGGTAGTCCCCTTCACGATCGATGACCCGGTCCGACACCGCCTGATGGCCGGTCTGGACGACATCGGCATCACCCTGCAGCAGGACCAGGCCATTGCCGAGTACGAAAGCCGCAGGCCCGCATACAAACCCGTCACCCTGTAGCGCGACGAACCATCAGTGGCGGCACCGAATCGAACCGGTGCCGCCACTTGTCATTCCGACACACCTTCGATCAAATCTGGCGTGGCTCTTGGATTGAATGCAATTCTGCGTTTACGGTGTCCCTAGTTGGCTCAGCGGTGAGCCTCCGACCACAGAGGGAAGATCGTCCATGAACAAGGCAGAACTGATCGAGGCGCTCACCGAGAAGCTGGGCACCGACCGCCGCACCGCCGGCGCCGCCGTCGAGGCGATCGTGGACACGATCGTCCGTGCCGTCCACTCCGGTGAGTCCGTCACCATCACGGGCTTCGGCGTCTTCGAGCAGCGCAAGCGCGCCGCCCGCGTCGCCCGCAACCCCCGCACCGGCGAGACCGTGAAGGTCAAGCCCACCTCCGTTCCCGCGTTCCGCCCCGGTGCGCAGTTCAAGGCCGTGATCTCCGGCTCGGCCAAGCTCCCGGCCTCGGGCCCGGCCGTCCGCCGCAGCTCGGCCACCGCGGCCGCGCCCGCCAAGAAGGCGGCGGCGAAGAAGGCTCCGGCGAAGGCCGCCAAGGCGACCGCCACCAAGGCGGCCGCGAAGAAGGCCCCGGCGAAGGCGACGAAGGCCGCCCCCGCGAAGAAGGCCGCGACCAAGGCACCCGCCAAGAAGGCGGCGACCAAGGCGCCCGCGAAGAAGGCCGCGACCAAGGCCCCCGCCAAGAAGGCCCCGGCGAAGACCACGCCGGCCAAGAAGGCGGCGACCAAGGCGCCCGCCAAGAAGGCCGCGACCAAGGCCCCCGCCAAGAAGGCCCCGGCCAAGGCCACGCCGGCCAAGAAGGCGGCCACCAAGGCCCCCGCCAAGAAGGCGCCGGCCAAGAAGGCTCCCGCCAAGAAGGCCGCCAAGAAGTAGAACGACGCCCGTCGAGCCCGCTGCCCCTGGACGCCTCAGTGCTCCAGGGGCAGCGGGCTGTCGATGTGGTCCATGGTCAGCAGGCGCCCGCCCTCGGTGGTGAGCACCCACACGCTGGCCTTGCGGTTACGGGCCGCGGGCAGGCGCACGTCGTCCGCCCCCGCCCACCACGCCGTGAGATCCGGGATCACGCCGCCCTGGCTGCAGACCACGGGGACGGTGCCCGATTCCTCGCCCGTTCGCGCGATCTCGCGGATCCGGCGGTGCGCGGCCGCCGGATCGCGGGCGTACGCGGTCTCCGACACCGTCGGCTCCTCGACCAGCGGCAGGCCCGTCTCGGCCGCCAGCGGCTCCAGGGTCTGCGTGCACCGGACGGGCGGCGCCGAGAGCAGGCGGCCGGGCCCGAAGGCGCTCAGGAGGTCCACCAGGGCCTCCGCCTGGGCCCGCCCGTTGCGGTCCAGGGGCCGCGCGAGGTCGTCGCCCTGATAGCCCTGCTTCCGGCCGGCCTTGGCGTGCCGGACGATCAGCATCGTCGCCGTCGACCGCGGTTGCCTGCCGAAGGTGCGCAGGATCCGGCGGTCGATCGGGTAGCTCAGCAGCGCCGTCGCCGCCTTCACCGACATCCAGCGCAGCTCGTCGGTCTCCTCGTTCGGCACGAAGACGCCGGAACCCGCCAGCGCCGACCAGTATCCGACGCGCTTGCGCACCGTCGCCCCACCCGGGCCGTGCCGCTTGCGCCGCGGCACGTCGTACGCCACCTGCCCGACCGCGCGCACGAACCGGGCCGAGTAGCCCGTCTCCTCGACCACCTCGCGCAGGCCCGCCACGACGGGATTCTCGTCGGGCTCCACGTGCCCCTTGGGCAGCGACCAGTCGTCGTAGCGGGGGCGGTGCACCACAGCCACTTCCGGGCCGTCCGGGGCGGGGCGCCAGAGCACGCCGCCGGAGGCGCGGACGACCGCGCCCTCGCCTCCGCCGCTCACCGCTGGCTCGCGCGGTGCGCGCGCATCAGTTCCCGCTGGTGATCCCGCACGGTCTCACCCGGCACGGGGGAGGCGTTCCAGTTGCCGTCACCGTCGAGCACCCAGCAGCGGGTCGCGGGATCGAGGGCCGAGTCGAACATCTCACCCAGCTGCCGCGCGAGGCGTGGGTCCTTGACCTGCGCCATCACCTCGACGCGGCGGTCGAGGTTGCGGTGCATCATGTCGGCACTGCCGATCCAGAACTCGTCCGCGCCGCGGAAGTGCAGGATCCGGGAGTGCTCGAGGAACTGCCCGAGAATCGATCGGACGGTGATGTTCTCGCTCACCCCCGGGACGCCCGGCCGCAGGGCGCAGATGCCGCGGACGACGACCTCGACGGGCACGCCCGCCTGACTCGCGCGGTACAGCGCGTCGATGATCTGCTCGTCCACCACGGCGTTCGCCTTGAGCTGCACCCCGGCGGGCTTGCCCGCGCGCTGCAACTCGATCTCGCGATCGATCCGCTCCACGATGCCCGACCGGATGCCGTGCGGTGCCACCATCAGGTTGCGGTACTCCTCCTTGCGGGAGTAGCCCGTGAGCCGGTTGAACAGATCCGTCAGGTCCGCGCCCAGATCGGGATCGGCGGTGAACAGGCCGACGTCCTCGTACAGGCGCGCGGTCTTGGGGTTGTAGTTGCCCGTGCCGATGTGGCAGTACCGGCGGATCGTCGAGCCCTCGCGGCGGACCACCAGGCAGGTCTTGCAGTGCGTCTTCAGGCCCACCAGGCCGTAGACCACGTGCACCCCGGCCTGCTCCAGCTTCCTGGCCCACTTGATGTTCGCCTGCTCGTCGAAGCGGGCCTTGATCTCGACCAGGGCGACGACCTGCTTGCCGGCCTCCGCGGCATCGATCAGCGCGTCGACGATCGGCGAATCGCCGGACGTGCGGTACAGGGTCTGCTTGATCGCCAGCACATGGGGATCCGCGGCCGCCTGCTCGATGAACCGCTGCACGCTGGTGGAGAACGAGTCGTACGGGTGGTGCACGAGCACGTCGCCCTCGCGGAGCGTGGAGAAGACGCTCTTCGGGGTCTCCCGCTCGCCGAACGCCGGATGGGTCACCGGGACGAAGGGCTTCTCCTTGAGATCCGGCCGGTCCACGCCGTACAGCTCGAACATGCAGTTCAGGTCCAGCAGGCCGGGGACCGTGATGACATCGGCCGGGTCGACGTCCATCTCGCGCAGCAGCAGCTCGAGCATGTGCTCGGACATGTCCTCCGCCACTTCGAGTCGCACCGGTGAGCCGAACCGGCGCCGCGCGAGCTCCCGCTCGAGGGCCTGCAGCAGATCCTCGTCGCGGTCCTCCTCGACCTCGAAGTCCGCGTTGCGCGTGATGCGGAAGACGTGGTGCTCGGAGACCGTCATGCCCGGGAACAGGACGTCGAGGTGCGCCGAGATCAGGTCCTCGAGCGGGAGCACCGCGTGGTCCATCCGCTCGGTGCGCACCGAGACCATCCGCGCGACGTTGTCCGGCACCTTGACGCGAGCGAAATGCTCGCCGCCCGTGCTGGTGTCGACGACCGCCACGGCCAGGTTCAGGGAGAGCCCCGAGATGTACGGGAACGGATGCGCGGGGTCGACGGCGAGCGGCGTGAGCACCGGGAAGACCTGCGTGTGGAAGTACGCGGTCAGGTCCTGCTGCTCGGCCGGCGTCAGGTCCGCCCAGCTGACCACCGAGATGCCCTGCGCCGCCAACTCCGGGCGCACGGCGTCGCTGAACACGAGGGCGTGCTTGTGCGAGAGCTCCTGGGTCCGCTGGGAGATCAGGCGCAACTGCTCGCGGGGCGACAGGCCGTCCGCCGAGCGGACGGACAGCCCCATCTGGTCGCGCCGCTTGAGCCCGGCCACCCGGACCATGAAGAACTCGTCCAGGTTCGAGGCGAAGATCGCCAGGAACTTGGCCCGTTCGAGCAACGGCAGCGAGGCGTCCTCCGCCATCGCCAGCACCCGGGCGTTGAAGTCGAGCCAGCTCAGCTCCCGGTTCAGGTAGCGATCCGCGGGCAGATCGCTGGGCACCTCCGCCGGCGCGGCGGGCGGAGCCGTCGGGATGGCCGTCGGCCGGCCCGACGGCGGGAGTGCGGTCTCGGCGACCGCGGTGCTCGGGGCTGCGGGCGTCGGTTCGGCGGAGGGGGCGGGAGGCTCGGTCGTCACCGTTCCATTCTGGCGTATCGGGCGCGTGCATTCGACGCGAAGCCCCGATCGGTCGCCGCGAGCACCGCCGCGGTGTGCTCGCCCAGGGGCCCGGCGTCGGCGAGGTCCTGCGGAAGGTCGACGTCCGTGCGCAGCCCCGGCCACGGGCCCGCGTGCCGTTCGGCGCCGCCGGCCCCGTGCGCCGCCGCGGAATCCGGCCCGAACGCGGCGCGCAGCTCGGTTCCCGGGGGAGCGTAGAGCGCCGCGGTCCCCGTTCCGGCGTCGTCGGGGGCGAACCCCCGGCGGCCGGCGGTCGCCGCGAGGAAGGCCGCGAGCTCCGCGGGAGTGACCCCCGGCAGGTCCGCCTGCAGGGCCAGCACCGCGACCTCGGGCCCGTGCTCGGCGCGGGCGGCGCGGGCCCCGGCCTCGAGCGCGACGTTGAGGCCGCCGGGATCCGGTTCGTCGACGGTCCGCGCGCCGGCCGCCTCGGCCGCGGCGCGGACCGCGGGATCGGGGGAGACCACGTGCACGCCGAGGACGCCGGGCGTCGCCGCGGCCGCGGCAAGGGTGTCCAGCAGCATCGCCAGGACGAGGCCCGGGACGGCCTCGCGGCGGCCGTCGCCGGGCGCGGCGAAGCGGGACTTGGCGGCGTCGAGCGACTTCACGGCGGTGACCACCACGACGGCGGGGCGCGCGACGGCCCCGTGCGGTGAGCTCATGACCACCAATGTAGGCGCGCCGAACCGACCCTGCCGTCTCCGGGCGGGCGATAGGCTCATCCGGGCGCCCACGGATCCGGTGGGCGGGTGCGATGCGAGGAGGGGCCCGGATGGTCGACGTTGCGGTGATGGGGGCGGGTTCGTTCGGGACCGCGATGGCCAAGGTCTTCGCGGAAGCCACCCGCCCGGAGCCGCACCGGGTGCGGATGTGGTGCCGCCGCCAGGAGGTCGCCGACCAGATCAACGAGACCCGGATCAACGCGCAGTACCTGCCCGAGGGCGTACTTCCCGAGAACCTCTCCGCGACACACGATCCGGAGGAGGCGATGCGCGGTGCAGGGCTCGTGGTGCTCGCGGTCCCCTCGCAGTCGCTGCGCGCCAACCTGCGCGACTGGGGCCACCTGATCCCGCCCGACGTCACCGTCGTGAACCTCGCCAAGGGCATCGAGATCGGCACGCTCGACCGGATGAGCGAGGTCGTCGTCGACGCCGCCGGCATCGACCGCGACCGCCTCGCGGTGCTCACCGGGCCCAACTTCGCCAAGGAGATCGCCAAGGGGCAGCCCACCCTCGCCGTCGTCGCCTCCGACAACGCCGACCGCGCCTCCCGCGCCCAGTACCTGGTGCGCACCGACTACTTCCGGCCCTACACCAGCGACGACGTCGTGGGCTGCGAGATCGGCGGTGCCACCAAGAACGTCATCGCGCTCGTCTGCGGCATCGCCTCCGGCATCAACCTGGGCGAGAACTCGCGGGCCGCGATCATCACCCGCGGCCTCGCCGAGACGCTGCGCCTCGGCACGGCCCTCGGCGCGCAGCCGCTCACCCTGGCCGGGCTCGCCGGCGTCGGCGACCTCGTCGCGACCTGCAGCTCGCCCCAGTCCCGCAACTTCAGCTTCGGTGCGCGCCTCGGCCAGGGCATGACCGTCGAGCAGGCGCAGGCAGCCGCCCACGGCCAGGTCGCGGAGGGCGCCAAGTCGTGCATCTCCATCGCCGATCTGGCGCGACGCGTGGGCGTCGAGATGCCGCTCACCGAGGCCGTGCGCGCGGTCTGCTACGACGGGGTGCCCGTCTCCCGCGCCATGGACGACCTGCTCAATCGCGACGTCGGTGGCGAGTGGCGGCCCAAGGACGCCGACTAGCCCCACGGGTCGGGCGCGCGGGTAACCGCGTGGCCCTCCGTTCGGGCGACACGTAAGGTGGGCGACCGTGACGGAGCGAATCAGGGTGGCAGTGGTCTTCGGCGGGCGCAGCAGCGAGCACGCGGTCTCGTGCGTGTCGGCGGGCAGCATCCTCGCCCACCTCGATCCCGAGCGCTACCAGGTGGTCCCCGTCGGAATCACCCAGGCGGGCGCGTGGGTGCTGTCCGACGGTGACTCCAAGGCACTGAAGTTCGCCGATCGGGCTCTCCCGAGTGTGGCCGATGGCCCGACGGATCTGGCGCTGCTGCCCGGCGCGGAACTCGTCTCGGTGCACGCCGACAGCGCGGGGGAGCTCCTCGGCGCCGTCGACGTCGTGTTCCCCGTCCTGCACGGCCCGTACGGCGAGGACGGCACCCTGCAGGGTCTGTTGGAGATGGTCGGTGTGCCGTACGTGGGCGCCGGCGTGCTCGCCTCCGCCGCGGGCATGGACAAGGAGTTCGCGAAGAAGCTGCTCGCCGCCGACGGCCTACCCGTGGGCGACTTCCACGTTCTCCGCCAGCGCGACGCCGAGGTCCCGTCGGACGTGCTGCACCGCCTGGGGCTGCCGCTGTTCGTCAAGCCCGCCCGCGGCGGCTCGTCGATCGGCATCACCCGGGTCACCGACCTGACCGAGCTGCCCGCGGCGATCGCCGAGGCCCGGAAGTGGGACCCGAAGGTCATCATCGAAGCGGCCGTGATCGGCCGCGAGGTGGAGATCGGTGTCCTCGAGCGGCCCGACGGCACCGTCGCCGCGTCCGCGATCGCCGAGATCGAGATGGCGGCCGACGCCGAGCACTCCTTCTACGACTTCGAGACCAAGTACCTCGACGACCGCGCGCAGTACACCGTGCCCGCGAACCTCACCGAGGAGCAGTCGGCCGCGATCCGCGACCTCGCGGTGCGCGCCTTCCACGCGTTCGACTGCCAGGGCCTCTCGCGCGTCGACTTCTTCCAGACCCCCGACGGCCCGGTCATCAACGAGGTCAACACGATGCCCGGGTTCACGTCGACGTCGATGTACCCGCGGATGTGGGCCGAGTCCGGCGTCGACTACGCCGAGCTGCTCACGATCCTCATCGAGACCGCGCTCGCGCGGGGCACCGGCCTCCGGTAGCCCCGCCTACCGACCCAGGTCGAGGGAGGCCGCCTGCAGGTGCTCCCGGATCGCGTCCGAGGTGGCCTGCACGGCCGAGGTGCCGGCACCGTCGGGCACCCAGAGGGTGACGTAGGGGCGGTGGTCGACGGCCGTCCAGTAACTGCCGCCGTCGGGGGCGGGTGCGCCGGCCGGGACCGCCTGCAACCACTGCACCCCGTTGATGATCTGCAGCTTGGCCGTGGCGGTCAGGTCGGCGGGGCGGTCGGTGCCGCAGCGCACCTCCACGGCGCCGGCCTTCTCGCTGGTCCACCGGGCGAAGCCGCCGGGCTCGGTGTCGCCCGTGCGCCGATAGCCGTCCAGGTCCGCGGGGATCGCGCCGAGGAGCTTCGTGCACGCCGCGTCGCCGGACGACGGTGCCGCGACCGACTTCAGGTGCCCGGCCTCCGCGGCGTCGCGCGCGTCGCCCTGCTTCTGCTGCGCGAGCACGAGGAAGGCGATGAAACAGGCGACCACCGCGACCGGCAGGGCCACCGCCGTCGCGAGGAAGGCGGGGCTGCGGCGCTTCCCGGTGTCCGGGGCCGCGGTGGTCTGGTCGTCTGCATCGCTCACGTCCGATACGGTAGCCGCGATGACATCTGAGGAGCCGGAGAGCCCTGCGCAGTCGCCCGTGCGCACCGCGGCGGAGCTGGGGGAGGACGGCGTGATCGCGCTGGCCACAGGCGGTGTGCAGCCGGATCCGCGGATCCCGGTCGGCCCGGGCGACGACGCGGCCGTCGTCGCGGCACCCGACGGCCGCACGGTCGTCTCGTCCGACGCGATCGTCGAGGGACGGCACTTCCGGTTCGCGCTGACCACCCCGGAGCACGTGGGCCGGCGCGCGATCGCGCAGAACGCGGCGGACATCGCGGCCATGGGCGCGGTGTGCACGGCGTTCACCGTCACCCTGGGCTGCCCGCCCGAGACCCGCGAGGACGTCATCGCGGGCATCGCCCGGGGCACCACCCGCGGCGCCGCGGACGCGGGCGGCGCGATCGCCGGGGGAGACGTGGTGCGCACGGAGCAGGTGCTGCTCGCGGTGACCGTGCTGGGAGACCTGCAGGGCCGGGAGCCGGTGCTGCTCTCCGGCGCGCGACCGGGCGACGTGGTCGCGGTGTGCGGCACGCTCGGTCACTCCGCGGCGGGCCTGGACGTCCTGCTGGCGGGGCACGACGGCTTCGACGGCCTCGTCGAGACCTACCGCTGCCCGGCACCGCCGCTCGCCGCCGGGCCGCAGGCGGCCGCCGCCGGCGCGACGGCTCTCACGGACGTCTCCGACGGCCTCCTGCGCGACGCCCGCTCCCTCGCCCGGGCCTCCGGCGTGGCCATCGCGCTCGACGGTGCCCTGCTCGCCCCCGACGACGAGTTGATCGCCTGCGCCGCGGCGCTCGGCACCGACGCCGAGCACTGGGTGCGGACGGGCGGCGAGGACCACGCCCTCCTGGCGACCTTCCCCGCAGGAGTTGCGCTCCCCGCGGGCTGGCGGGCGATCGGGACCGCCGCCGCGCCCGGCGGGGCGCCGGCGGGCACCGTCACCGTCGACGGGGACACCGGTCCGGCGGCGGGCGGCTGGAACACCTTCACCGAGACCGAGGAGGACGGCCGATGACGGCGAAACCCTTGACCGACAGCGTCGAGGCGGGGTGGGCCGAGGCGCTCGCGCCGGTGGCCGGCGACATCGCCGCGATGGGCGACTTCCTCCGCGCCGAGATCGCGGAGGACCGCGGGTACCTGCCCGCCGGCAGCAACGTGCTCCGCGCGTTCCGGCAGCCCTTCGCCGACGTGCGGGTGCTCATCGTCGGTCAGGACCCGTACCCGACGCCGGGGCACGCAGTGGGCCTGTCCTTCTCCGTCGACCCGGCCGTGCGGCCGATCCCGCGGAGCCTGCAGAACATCTACAAGGAGTACTGCGACGACCTCGACCTGCCGATGCCCGCGAACGGTGACCTCTCGCCGTGGTCCACGCAGGGCGTACTCCTGCTGAACCGCGTCCTGACGGTGCGCCCGGGCACGCCCGCCTCGCACCGCGGGAAGGGCTGGGAGAAGGTCACCGAATGCGCCATCGACGCACTCGTCGCACGGGACGCGCCGCTGGTCGCGATCCTCTGGGGCCGCGACGCCGCCTCGCTCGGCCCGCGGCTCGGCGACGTCCCCCGGATCGAGTCGGTGCATCCGTCGCCGCTGTCCGCGTCGCGGGGCTTCTTCGGCTCCAAGCCCTTCTCCAAAGCCAACGAGGCGCTCGCCGGGCTGGGAGCCGAGCCCGTCGACTGGCGCCTGCCGCACCTCGCCCAGGTGCGCTGACGAGCGTCCCAGCGCGACCGCGCGGCGGCGGGAACGCCGAAGGCCCGCGACCTCGGAGAGGTCACGGGCCTTCGGAAAGCTCGTGCGTACTAGCCGCGAACGACCTTGCCGGCCTTGATGCACGAGGTGCACACGTTCAGGCGGCGGGTCTGACCGGGCGCGACCTGGGCGCGGACGGTCTGGATGTTCGGGTTCCACCGGCGGTTGGTACGCCGGTGCGAGTGCGAGACCGACTTACCGAAGCCGGGGCCCTTGTCGCAGACGTCGCAGACGGCAGCCATAGTCGTGTACTCCTCGTATCGTTGAAAATCTGTGCTTCGCCCCGCAGGTCACACGCGTGAAGGATCACGCTCGGACGCGAGGCAACCCTGCAAGCATAGCCGAGCCCGGCGACGGAGCCAAACCGCTCCGGCGCCCGTACCGCGCGAGCGCGACCACTAGGCTGACAGCTGTGACGGGACCGAATGCGGAGGACGGCCGCGTGGTGGTGGCGTGGCTGCGGCGCGCAGTCCTCGGACTCGAGCGCTCCGTGGATGAGATCAACACCCTCAACGTCTTCCCGGTGGCCGACGCCGATACGGGTACGAACATGCTGGTCACGCTCCGGGCCGCGGCGCGATCCGCCGAGGTCGCGGACCGCACCGAGGGGCCGCACGCCGTCGCGCGCGCGACCGTCGCGGGTGCCGTCGCCGGCGCGCGCGGCAACTCGGGCGTCATCGTCTCCCAGATCATGCGGGGCGTCGCCGGGCAGCTCGGCCCTGACGCGGACCTCACGGCCGAGGGGCTCGCGACCGGCCTGCGGAACGCCACGGGCCTGGTCACCAGCGCCGTCGCCGACCCGATCGAGGGCACCATCCTCTCCGTCCTGCGCGCCGCCGCCGACGGCGCCGGGGCCGCGCTGGCCGGCGGCGGAACCCTCCCGGCCTGCGCCCGCGGCGCAGCCGACGCGGCGTTCGACGCCCTCCTGCGCACCCGGGACCAGCTCGCCGACAACGCCGCCGCCGGCGTGGTCGACGCGGGCGGCCGCGGCCTCCTCGTCCTGCTCGACGCGCTTGTCGAGGTCACCTCCGGCACGCTGCCGGAGCGCCCGCGGTTCGGGCGGCAGATCGCGCCGCACGTGCAGGTGCACGTCGACGAGGCGCACGGCCACCCCCACGACCACGGCGCACACGGCGATCCGCCCCGAGGCCCGCACGCCGAGTACGAGGTGATGTACCTGCTGCCCGCCGCCACCGAGGCCACGGCGAACCGGTTGCGGGCGGAGCTGCAGGCCTTCGGCGATTCGGTGGTGGTGGTCGCCGCCGCCGATCCCGATCCGGTGGCGACGTGGTCGGTCCACACGCATACGACCGAGCCCGGCGCGGCGATCCAGGCCGGTCTGCGGCACGGCAAGCTGCGCAGCATCGCCGTCAACGTGCTGCAGGAGGCGGGGCACGCCGAGACGCCGCTGCAGGCCCTGCTCGACGCGCCGCGCGCCATCGTCGCGTTGGTCTCCGGCGACGGCGCCGCGGAGCTGTTCACGGAAGCGGGCGCGGAGGTGATCCGCTGCGACACGGGGATGACCCACGCCGAACTGCTCGCCGCGCTGCACCGGTTCGAGGGCCGCGAGGTGCTGCTCATGCCCAACGGCGCGTTGCCCACCCCGGAGCTGCTGGCCGTGGCGGCGCGGTCCCGCGAATCCGGCGTGCTGGTGACGCTGCTGCCGACGTCGTCGATGGTCCAGGCGATCGCCGCGCTCGCGGTGCACGAGCCGGGCGGTCACGCCGCGGACGACACCTACTCGATGGCGGAGGCCGCCGCCGGCGCGCGCTGCGGATCCGTCGTCGCCGTCACGGAGGACGCGCTGACGATCCTCGGCCCCTGCGGCCCCGGCGATTACCTGGGCATGGTCGGCGGTGAGGTGGTGGTCCTCGAGGAGGACCAGTACTCCGCGGGCGAGGCCCTCGCCGAGCTGCTGCTCGCGACGGGCGGCGACATGGTCACGGTGCTCCTCGGCGAGGCGGGCGACGGCGACTTCCCCGACCGGGTCAGCGCCGCCCTGCGCCCGGACCGCCCCGAGGTCGAGGTGGTCGGCTACGTCGGCGGGCAGACCGCGAGTGTCATGGAGATCGGCGTCGAATGACCGCTGCGCGCACCCTCACGCTGCAGACGCCGCTCGCCGAGGCCGTCGATCCCGAGATCGCCGAGGCCGCGACCGCCGAGCTCGGGCTCGTCACCGTCGGCGACCTGCTGCGGCACTTCCCGTTCCGGTACGAGGGCGGGGCCGTCGAGGACGACGGGACCCGGCGCTCCGAGCCCCGCATCGGCGACGACATCGTCGTGATCGGCACCGTCACGGCGATCACGCCGCCGAAGCCGCATCACCGCGGCAAGAAGATGTTCCGGGTCCAGGTGGTCAACAAGGTCCGCGCCTACGAGGTGACCTTCTTCAACTACCTGCCCAAGCCGATCCAGCCCGACCGGCAGCTGCTGCTCATCGGCCGGCTCGGCGAGTTCAACGGGAAGCTGCAGCTCACCCACCCCGAGTGGCTGGTCCTGCCGGACACCACGATCACCTCGGCGGAGGCGCTCGCCGCCAACGAGGCCGGGTCGACCAAGGCCGGGTCGAAGCGGCTCAAGTTCGCCGACCTGAGCCTGCTGATGCAGCCCACCGTGCCGATCTACCACGGCACCAAGAACATGCCCACGTGGCTGATCCTCTCGCTGGTGGACAGCGTGCTGAAAAGGCTCGCGCCGGTGCCCGAATCGCTGCCGCCCGCGTTCCTCGCGCAGCACGCGCTCATGAGCCTCGACGACGCGGTGCGCGCCGCGCACAAGCCGGACGGTCGCGCCCAGGCCGACCGGGCGCGTCGTCGCCTCGCCTTCGACGAGGCCGTCGCCATCGAGACGGCCCTGGCCCGCCGCGCGCATGACGTCGGCATCGTCGGCGCCCCGCCGTTGCACGCGCCCGACGGTCCGCTGCAGGCCGGCCTCCGGGAGCGGCTCCCGTTCTCGCTCACCGCGGGTCAGGAGGGCGTGCTGGCCGAGATCCTCGGCGACATGGCGCGCGACCACCCGATGACCCGCCTGCTGCAGGGTGAGGTCGGCTCGGGCAAGACCCTCGTCGCGCTGCTGGCCATGCTCGCCGCGGTGGACGCGGGGCACCAGGCGGTGCTGCTGGCGCCGACGGAAGTCCTGGCGACGCAGCACCTGCTGTCGATCACCGCGATGCTCGGCGACCTGGCCGAGGCGGGGCAGCTGGGTGCTGCCGAGGCGGCCACGACGGTGACCCTGCTGACGGGCTCGATGACCGTCAAGCAGCGCCGGGCGGCGCTGCTGCGCATCGTGACCGGCGAGGCCGGCATCGTGATCGGAACACACGCGCTGCTCGAGGACACCGTCGAGTTCTTCCGGCTGGGCCTGGTGGTGGTCGACGAGCAGCACCGGTTCGGCGTGGAGCAGCGCGACCGGCTGCGGCGCAAGGGCACCGGCGAGAGCGCCGACGACGATTCCATGCCGCACCTGCTCGTGATGACGGCGACGCCGATACCGCGCACCGTCGCGCTGGCGCAGTTCGGCGACATGGCGACGTCCGTGCTGCGGGAGCTGCCGCGCGGGCGGCAGCCGATCCAGACCTCGGTCGTCCCCGAGGAACGCGAGGCGTGGGTCGCGCGGGCCTGGGCGCGCGTCGACGAGGAGGTCCGCGCGGGGCGGCAGGTGTACGTCGTGTGCCCGCGGATCGGCGACGACGCGACGGGCGAGCAGGCCAAGGCCGGGTTCACGGACGAGGACTACGACTTCGACAAGCCGGCGGCGGCGCCGAAGACGCAGGCGCGGAGTTCGTCCCGCGACGAGCCCGACGAGGAGGTGAAGCCGAAGACCGTCTCGGCGATCGAGATGTACGACCAGTTGTCGGCGGGACCGCTGGGCGAGCACCGGATCGCGCTGCTGCACGGCCGCCTGCCCGCCGAGGAGAAGTCCGAGATCATGGCGTCCTTCGCGGCCGGCGAGATCGACGTGCTGGTGGCGACCACCGTGATCGAGGTCGGCGTCGACGTCGCGAACGCCACCACCATGGTCGTGCGGGACGCGGATCGGTTCGGCATCAGCCAGCTGCACCAGCTGCGCGGCCGCGTCGGCCGAGGCGGGCTGCCCGGGCTGTGCCTGCTCATCACCGGCACCGGCTCCGAGCGCACGCTGGAGCGGCTGCACAAGGTCGCGGAGACCGTCGACGGCTTCGCGCTGGCCCAGCTCGACCTCGAGTACCGCGGCTTCGGCGACATCCTCGGCGTCGACCAGTCGGGCCTCGCGCGGCGCCTGAGCTTCTTGGACCTCGCGCAGGACGGCGACGTGCTCGCCGCGGCCCGGGACCTCGCCTACGAGATCGTCGGCGAGGACCCGGATCTCGAGCGTCACGCGGCCCTGCGAGCCATGAACGAGGTCATCCTCGGCGGCGATCGCGGCGACTACCTCGACAAGGCGTAGCCGCCCGCTGCGGGCTCACAGCTCGACATGGCCCGCCGCGCCCGTGCCGGTGAGGGACTCCGGGATCGGCGAGGTGGCACCGTCGACGACGGTGACCGCCACGGTCCGGCCGGAGAAGCAGAGGGTGTCGCCGCGGGTTCCGTTCCACGCGAACGCGACTGACGTGGTGCCGGTCGATTCCACGGTGACCCGGACGTCGATCTCGTCGTCGAAGAACGTCGGCGCGAGGTACTCGACCTCGACGCGCCGCCGCGGGAAGACGGGCCGCAGACCCAACGAGCGGAGCAGGCCGTGTTCGGCCCGCTCCGCCCAGAGGAGCGCGCAGGCCGCGTGCGCGGCCCCGCCCATATCGGTCTCCGCGTACTGCACGCGGATCCGCTCCGCGTGCGCCGGTGGGGTGCCACCGCGAGCTTCCGGAGAGTCGGTGTCGGCGGGACGGGTCACGCCGCGAGCGCGGATTCGGTCCGCCCGGTCGAGGAGGACGAGGCGGCGAGGCCCATCACGACCGCGGCTCCGAGCAGGGCGGGGATCGCGAACGCAGTGATCTGCCAGGCGTAGCCGGCGCCGAGTCCGATGATCCAGGCGCCGTAGGTCGGACCGGCGATGGCGCCGAGCCGGCCGACGCCGAGCGCGAGCCCGACTCCCGCCGAACGACACGCCGCGGGGTAGTAGGCCGCGACGTACGCGTTGAGCAGGATCTGCGTGCCCGTCGTACCCGCCCCGGCGATCAGGACGAGCACGTAGGCGACCGCGGTCGGTGGCCGGGCGGTCAGCACGAGGAGGGCGACGCCGGCGGCGAGGAAGAACGCCGCCGTGACCACCCGGATACCGAACCGATCTGCGAGCGCGCCGCCGGCGAGGGTGCCGGCGAGGGCGCCGACGTTGAGAATCAGCAGGAAGGATAGTGCTGCAGCCAGGCCGTATCCGGCGTTCTGCATCAGCTTCGGCAGCCAGGCGGCGACGCCGAAGACGAGAAGCAGGCACAGCGCCATCGCGATCCAGAAGCCGATCGTCGTGCGTACTCCGGCCGCGCGGAAGACCGCTGAAACCCGCGCTGCGGGGCCGGTCTCCCGGGCCTCCGCGGGGGCGTCCGTGTCGCGCGGGAAGTACCGCCAGAGAAGCGGGAGCAGCAGGACCGCGGGGACCGCTCCGGCCCAGAACATCGCGCGGAATCCGAACGACGGCACGAGCAGCAGGGAGAGCACTCCGGCCAGGATCCCGCCGACGCACGTCCCGGCGAAGCCGACGGTGACCATGCGGTTGCGCAGGGTAGGCGGGGAGGCCTCGACGATCGCCGCTGCGGCGGTGGGCATGAGCATCCCGGCGCCCAGACCGATCCCGAACCGACCGGTGGCGAACAGTTCGTATGCGGGGGCCACCGCGCACAGCAGCATGGCGGCGGAGAACACCGCGACGGAGCCGATCAGAGTAGTGCGCCGCCCGAACCGGTCGCCCAGAGCGGCGGCGGCGAACGCACCGATCAACATGCCCAGGGGCGCGATGGACCCGAGCCAACCGACCTGTGCCGTGTCGAGTCCCCACGGCGCGTACTTCAGGAGCGAGGGCACGACGAGGCCGTACATCAGGATGTCGTAGCCCTCGAGGACCAGCGCGAACAGGCACAGCGCGGTGACGGTGCGGGTCATCCGAACCGCTCCGCCAGCCAGCCGCCGATCTCCGCCGCTGCGAGGCTCACGCCGGTGGGTGCGCCTTCCCGGATCGGGCCGCCGAAGTGGGTGCCCGCCACGCGGCGGTGCTCCTTGTCCGTCGAGCCGAGCGCCGCGACCATCGCGGTCGCGTCGGCCGGGAAGCATGCGGCGTCGCCGGTCAGCTCGACGAACAGCGTCGGGGCGTGGACCCCCGGCGCGCAGCGCAGGAAGTCGGCGTTGGTGGTGTTCGCCGACCACGTGGACATCCACGCCTCGGGGGTGACCAGGCGAGCGAAGCCGACGAGTCCGTAGTTGGTCAGGTCAGGCCGGCGGCCGAACAGGGAGCCGTACGGCCGCTCGTTCGGGTCGAGGGCGAGGTCGACGAATCGGAGGTCGGCGTCGGTGCGGTACACGGTGAGTACGCGGGGGACGACTGAGGCACGGCGGTCCGCGGGGTCCTGCGAGGCCTTGAATCGGGTACGGGCCTCGTCGGCCGAGGCCACGCGGGACGCGGCTTCGGCGTCGATCCGGGCGATCCTCTCCGCCTGTGCGGCGCGATAGCGGGCCACGAAGTCAGGGGAGTAGCTCGACGAGGTGCCCGGCGCCGCGAAGCCGTTGGTGGGGGAGTACGGATCGAGTTCCGGTACCGCCGACAGGGGGTCGGATTCGTCGGCGACGGACGGGTCGATGAGTCGCTGCAGCAGTGCGCCTTGGCCCGGGTGCGGCGCCATGAAGATCGCCGCGTCGGGCACCGGCATGTCCGCGGCGGACAGGTCCACGGGACGGCCCGACGGTGCCCTCCGCAACCGCTCCTCGGGCGCCAGTCCCGCCTGCTGGTGGTAGAACGCGTACAGCGTGCCGCCGCCCGAGTGACCGAGTGTCACCAGGTTCTCGAAACCGTTCTCCCGGAGGCGGACCTGACCCGCCGCGGCGTCGAGGAGCGCCTGCTCGTGGACGAGGTTCAGGTCGTTGTTGGTCGAACGGGTGCCCTGCGTCCAGACCGCGAAGCCGCGGGCCAGCAGCTCGGGGACCAGGACGTGGTGGCTCAGGTCCTGGCGCGGGTGCATCAACGAGACGACGGTGCGCGCGCCCGGCAGCGTGCGCAGGATCCCGTACACCTTCGCGCCGTCGGCGGTGGCGAGCTCGTGCGCCGTGGTGATCGTGCCGGCGGGGATCTCCGCGGATTCGATGTACCGGCCGGCGCCGAGGCGAGCATCCGCGGCGGCGGTGCTCACCTGGCCTCCAGACGCATCGCGTCCTTGTCCCACTGGGTGATCTTCGCGTCGAGCAGCCCCGCGACACTGCTGTACCAGACGGCGTGCCGGCACCCGGTGGCCCTGCGGTCGATGACGATCGCGCCGGGGGCGCTGACCTTGAAGTACGGGCCGATCCGTTCGACGGTGACGGTCTCCGCCGTGGCGGCGACGTCGACGACGGGGCGGTTCTCGGGGACGTCGAGGACGAGGACGGAGATCATCGCGCCGTCACCTCCGCGGCGTCGTTCGCGTCCGCGGCGCCCACGGAGCCCTGCTCGGACTGCCAGGTCTCCGCGCGCTCGACGATGAGCTCGGCCTTGCGGACGAGCAGTGCGTCCATGGACGGGTTCGGGCCCGACACCACGTCGACGAGCGCGTCGATCGTGATGTTCGCGTCCAGGTCCTCCTGCGGCGTGACCGGGCGCATCGCGCGGGTGATCTCGATCATGTAGCCGTTCGGGTCGTGGGTGTAGATCGACTCGATCGTCTCGTGCTGGATCTGCATCTCGACGGGCCACTCGCTCGCGTCGAGGCGGCGGCGGTACTCCATCAGGTGCTCCTCGCTCTCCACATGGATGGCGAGGTGACGCGAACGGATGAAGAAGATGGGCACGTCGGCGGCGAACTTCGAGTACGCGTCGCCCTGCGGCCCACCGTCGAACTCCTCGAGTCCGAAGTAGTAGAAGAAGGCGAGGCGGTCCTCGTTGCCGATGTCGAAGAAGAAGTGGATGAAGTCCGGATGCTGGTCCGGGCCCCAGCCTGCGGCGCAGATGGAGTGCACCACAGGGAAACCCAGGGTGTCGCGGTAGAACCGCACGGTCCCCGCGGGGTCGAAGGTCGGGTAGGCGACGTGGTCGACGCCCTGGACCAGGTGCTGATCGGTCATGGTGGTCTCCTTTGAGGTGAGCGGTCAGACGGTGGCGACGGGCAGGTCGGCGCGCAACAGGCTGCCGGCGCCCTCGATCGCGACGGGCAGGTCGAGGCCGCGCAGGATGCTGTACGCACCGGCGGTCGCCGCGGAGAGTACGGGGACGCCGAGCTCGTCCTCGGCGGCCTGCACCAGACTCAGCGACGGCATCTGGACGCAGCAGCTGATCACGAGCGCGTCGAGGCCCGTGACGTCGATCGAGCGGGCGGCCTCCATCACCCGGTCGCCCGGGATGCAGCCGACCTCGTTGTTGTCGGCGACCTCGAGGGCCCGCCAGTCGGCGATCTCGAAGCCCTCGGCCTCGAGGTACTCGACGACCTGCTGCGCGAGCGGCTTCATGTACGGCATGACGAGCGCGATGCGCTGGGCACCCAGCGCCTGGAGCCCCTCGACGAGCGCGCCGGCACTCGAGCGGATCCGGGCCTCGGAACCCCCGGTGGCGAGTTGCTCGGCGACGGCGCCCTCGACGCGCCGGTGCTCGTCGGGCCCGCCGACCATGATCGCGACCAGGCACGCGTACAGGATCACCTCGGGTGAGGCGTCGCCGATCTCGAGGATGCACCGCTCGCGCTGCGCGTTCATCGCCTTCAGCCCCTCGGGTGAGACGGTGTGCATCCGCATCCGGGTGGAGTGGAAGGAGAACTCCGCGTCGGGGTGGCGCCGCAGGATCGCCGGCATCTCGGTCTCGACGGTGACGTTGCTGCTCGGTACGACGAGGCCGATCCGGTGGCTGGTCATGGGGGTCCTTTCGGGTCGAGGAATTAACTTGCGACTACGACGAGTATTCGACGGTCGTGTCTGTTCGTCAAGGGGCCGCGGCGTTTCGTGGTGATTCCCGACACCCTCTTGACTTTCTTTGCGCACTCGTCGAATAATCGTCGCAACAGTCAGAGAAGTGATCCCGGTCACCCCGGGGCGCCATCCGAAGGAGAGTTGGATTCCATGGCATACGTAATCGGTGTGGACGTCGGTGGAACGTTCACGGACGCGGTCCTCGATGACGGCAAGGGCATGGTGGTCGCTGGCAAGGCCCCATCGACCCCTCCGGACTACTCCGGCGGTGTGATGGACGTCCTCGAGGTGCTCGCGGATCAACTCGGCGTCCCGCTCGACGAGATGTTGGCGAACACCCACCACATCGCACACGGGACTACCTCGTCGCTGAACGCCCTGGTGATGAACAAGGTTCCGGACATCGGCTTCATCACCACGAAGGGTCACCGCGACTCGATCTACATCATGAACGTGGAGGGTCGCTACCTCGGGCGCGCGCCCGAGGAACTCCAGAATCCGATCGCGCAGACCAAGTCGCACGGACTTGTCCGCAAGCGTCATGCGCTCGAGGTCACCGAGCGGGTCGATCGCGACGGTCGTGTCATCGTGCCCCTGGATGAGGACGAGGTCCGCGCAGCGGTCAGGGCGCTGATCGACGACGGCATCACCGCTATCGCAGTTTCCCTGCTCTGGTCCTTCCGCAACGACGCGCACGAGAAGCGCATCCGGGAGATCGCCCACGAGATCGACCCGACCCTGTTCGTCGCGATCTCCAGTGAGGTCTCGCCCCGCATCCGTGAGTTCGCGCGCAACGCGACGACCATCATGAGCACCCAGATCGGCCCTGGTCTGCGCGATTACCTCGGCGAGCTCGAGAGCAAATTGCGAGAGCGCAGCCTCACCGGTCCGCTGCTGGTCATGCAGAGCAACGGCGGCGCCGTCGCTGCCGCGGAGGCGCCCGGCAACGCGATCTCCACGGTGGGATCGGTTCTCACCGGCGGCGTCGTCGGGGCCGTCTCGCTCGGCGAGCAGCTCGGCCACAAGAACATCATCGCGACGGACGCCGGCGGGACGACCTTCCTCGCGGGCCTGATCGTCGACGGGGAGCCGGTTCGGTCGTCGACCACCATCATCAATCACCATCCGATCAACGTGCCCACCCTCGAGGTGCACGCGATCGGCTCGGGCGGCGGCGCGATCGCCTGGCTCGACGCCGGCGGGAACCTCCAGATCGGCCCGCACAGCGCACAGGCCGTCCCCGGCCCCGCCTGCTACGGCGCCGGCGGCACGGAGCCGACCAACACGGATGCCAATCTCGTACTCGGCATCATCCCCGAGCGCGGCCTGCTCGGAGGGCGCCGAGCGCTGGACGTGAGCCTCGCCCGCGAGGCCATCCGCACCCGCATCGCCGAGCCTCTGGGGCTGTCGATCGAGGACGCGGCCGCGGCCATCTACGAGGTGCAGAACGCGCAGACCGGCGACCTGCTGCGCAAGACCGTCGTCGAGGCCGGCCACGACCCGCGTGACTTCATCGTCTACGCCTTCGGCGGCTCCGGGCCCGCGCACTGCGGCCTCTACGCACAGGAGATCGGTGCCACCGACGTGGTGGTCCCGCTCGGCCAGGTGGCGTCGGCGTTCTCGGCGTACGGACTCGCCTCGTCGGACATCGTGCTCGCGAAGGAGATGTCGGACCCGGCGGCGCTGCCGCTCGACCCGCACCGCGTGCAGCGCAACTTCGAGCAGCTCGAGTCGCACGTGCGGGAGATGCTCGCCCGCCAGGGCCTGAGCTTCGCCTCGGTCGAGATCGAGCGCGAGATCGACATGCGCTACTCGATGCAGCTCGCGGAGGTCGCCACGCCGATCCTCGCCGGCGACCTCACCGCGCAGGACCTCGCGGCGGCGTCGGACAGGTTCGAGGCCAAGTACGCCGACCTGTACGGGGCCGGCTCGGGCTTCCGCGAGGCCGGCATTCAGGCCATCACGTACCGAGTCCGTGGTACCGGAGTGCTGCCCTTCTACCCGACGCTCCCGCCGATGCCGACAGCCTCGTCCGCCGACGCCTCCGAGGCGCTCACCGGCACCCGCAAGGTCTGTCTCGGCGCGAGTCGCGGCTACGTGGACACCGACATCTATGACTACACCAAGCTCCGCGCGGGCCACGTGCTTCGCGGGCCAGCGGTGATCGAGGTACCCACGACCACCGTCGTCGTCCCGCACGACACCACCGGAACCATCGACGAGCTCGGGAATCTGCACATCGCGGTCGACCAGGTCGCCGCCACGAATCCGACCGCCGCCCTCGCCTCCGCGCAGGCTTGAACCAAGGAGACCCTCCATGACCGCACCGATCCCCGGCTCGGAGATCTTCTCCAGCCGCCCCCTCGATCCCGAGGCACTCGGCCGCGCCGTCGGCGCGACGGTCGAGCTGCACACCGTCACCCAAGAGCAGATCGACGCCGTCGACCCGCTCACCTACGAGGTGATCCGCCACCGTCTGTGGTCCGTCACCGACGAGATGGGCGAGGCGCTCAAGCGCATGTCTGGCTCGCCGATCGTCACGGATGCCAACGACTTCGATTTCGCGGTGAGCGACGAGGTCGGGCAGGAAGTCCAGGTGGGCCTCTACAACACCATGCTGGTGGGCGCTGTCGACCTGGCGATCTACTGGACCCTGCAGAATCGCTCCGACAATCCCGGCATCGCCGACGGTGACATGTTCCTGTGCAACGACCCCTGGGTGGGCGGCGGACTGCATCAGAGCGACGTGATCGTCTATCAACCGGTCTTCCACGAGGGCAAGCTGTTCGCGTGGACGAGCGCGATCTGCCACGAGCCCGACCTGGGCGGCTCCGGCCTCGGCTCGTTCGACCCGTCGGCCAAGGACGTCTTCTCCGAGTCGCTGCCGACCCCACCGATCAAGGTCGTGCGCGATCACGTGCTTCAGCGGGACGTGGCAGACGCGTGGACGCGGCGTTCGCGCGTCCCGATGCTCGTGGGCCTGGACCTGCGCGCCAAGATCGGCGCGAACACCGTCGGTCGCAATCGGTTGCTGGCGGTCATCGAGCAGTACGGCGCCGACACGGTCAAGGCCGTGATGAAGCGGATGATGAACGACGCCGAGTCGCGCCTGCGCACGAAGCTGCAATCCCTGCCGGACGGCACGTGGAAGGCGACCGGCTACCAGGATCAGGACTCGGTGGGGGATCGGAGCCTGCACAAGATCACCGTCGCCATGACCAAGGACGACGACAAGCTGGTCTTCGATTTCACCGGCACGGACAAACAGAGCGGCGTCATCAACTGCACGTATGCCGGGATGCGCGGCGGCGTGATGTTGGCGCTGCTGCCCATCTTGGCGGGCGACATCCCCTGGTCCGCCGGCGGGCTCATGCGCTGCTTCGACCTGATCTCGGAGGAGGGCACGATCAACAACGCGACCTTCCCCGCCGCCGTGAGCCGTGGCCCGATCGGCCCCGCATGGCTCACGGGCAACCTGATCGCCGAGTGCCTCGCCCAGATGCTCGACCAGAACATCGAACTCGGTGAGAACGTGCAGGCGAGTTGCTGCGGGACCTGGGACACCACGGTGGTGGCGGGCCTCGATGAGCGCGGTGAGCAGCCGGTGCCCTTCCTCAACATCCTGATGGAGCCGATGGCCGGCGGCTACGGCGCGCGCCCGGTCGCAGACGGGATGGACACCGGAGGGCTGTTCTGCATCCCGATGGGCCGCATCCCCGACACCGAGATGACCGAGTTCCTGTATCCGTTGCTCACCCTGTGGCGACGCGAGGAGCCCGACTCGGGCGGCCCCGGGCGCATGCGCGGCGGCGTGAGTGCTTCGCTGGCCGTGACTCCCTACGGCTCGAGCGTGCCGATGGGCCTCGTCTTCGCCTCCGCGGGCAAGGCGGTCGCCCAGAACGGCGGCCTCGCAGGAGGTATGCCGGGCAACACGGGCTTGGAGATCCTGGCCCGCGACTCCGGCGTCCAGGATCTGCTCGCGGCCGGGAAGCTCCCGGCGGACATGGCGGAGCTGGGCGGGCGGCATGAGATCGGAGCCTGCTACGCGGAGAGCTATCTCGCCCCGGGGGAGGTGCTGTTCATGCACTGGCAGGGCGGCGGCGGCTACGGTGACCCGTTGCGGCGAGAGCCCGCCTCGGTGGCGCAGGACGTGATCAACGGCAAGGTCACCGTGGACGGTGCCCGGGTCAACTACGGCGTCGTCATCGACGGTGAGCAGGTCGATGAGGCCGGCACCGCTGATCTCCGGGACCGCTTGCGCGCCGAGCGTCGCGAGCGCTCGGAGGTGCCCGAATCGCAAGATGCCACGGTCGATCTGAGCCGCGCCCGCCGCATCGACGACAACCTTGCCGAGGTGACCATCGGCGAGGCCCGCGTCATCGCCTGCGCGCATTGCGGCCGCCTGCTCGGCGATACCAAGTCCGGCAAGCTCGCGCTCGCCCGGTACGAGGGACCGTCGAAGGACGCGGGCCCGCAGGTCACCTCCGACCCGGCGGACTACGTCGACGAAAAGATCGTCTTCCGGCAGCAGTGCTGCCCCGGCTGCTGGTCGGCTCTGTACTCCGGCATCGTGCCCGCCGATCACCCCGACCATGTCGGCGAGCTGACGGCGCTGTTGCCCGCCGCGCCCACCCGGTGAGCCGGACACGATGGCACTGAGAAAGGTAACGACGTGACTGCATTCGATTGGGACGGCCGGCTGGTCGGGTATCCCACTGATCGCGCCGCCGCGTACCGCGCGAGTGGTGAATGGAGCGATCAGCCCACCACGGCAAGGCTGCACGAATCCGCCGAGCGCTTCGCCGACCGTACGGCACTGATCACCGCGGAGGCCACCTACACCTTCGGTGAACTGGACGAGCGGACTGATCGCATCGCCGCCGGCCTGGTCGGGCTGGGGCTGCGGCGCTTCGACCCGGTGATCTTCCAGGTGACCAACCGGGCGTCGACCGTGCTCGCCTGGTACGGCGCCCTCAAGGCGGGACTGATCCCCGTCGCGACGTTGGCGCAGCACCGGATGCACGAGATCGGTCACATCAGCGACAGGGTGGGCGCGGTCGCTCATCTTGTGGAATCGGGCCTGACCTTCGATCTCGTCGAGTTCGCCCGCGATGTCGCCGAAGGGCACCGTACGCTTCGCCACATTCTCACCACCGAGTCGTCCGCGGCCGAGCCGGGAACGGTGCGTATCGAGGATCTGGGCGCCGACATCGACCCCGCCGAGGCTCGCGCTCTGTTGGAGGCGATCGAGGCCGAGGCGGATCCGGAGGACGTCGCCGTGTTCCAGCTCTCGGGCGGCACGACCGGCGTTCCCAAGGTGATCCCCCGGATCCACGCCGAGTATTGGAACAATGCGCTGTTCTACGCTCGCACGCTCGGCTGGACCGAGGAATCCCGAGTGGCACACCTGATTCCGGTGATCCACAACGCCGGCATCACCTGTGCGCTGCACGGGGCGCATTCGGTGGGGGCGGCGCTGGTGCTCTGCACGCCCGACGCGACGGCCGCCTTCGAGCTGTGCGGCCGGAGCGGCGTCACCGACGCGTTGATCGGGCATGGACACTTCCAGGCCGCGGGTTCGCCCGCGTTCGACCAAGTGGCGCCCACGATCCGGCACGTGATCCTGTCCGGAACCAAGGTCCCTCCGGAACTGTTCGCCGCGCTGGACGACGGGGCGGATCACTGGGCCGGGCAGCTGTTCGGCATGGCCGAGGGGATGTTCCTCGTCACGCCCTTGGACGCGCCGGCCGCCGCTCGCGCGGCCACCGTCGGCGTGCCCGTCGCCCCGTCGGATGAGATCCGCATCCTGGATCCCGGCTCCGAGGAGCAGGTCCCGGTGGGTGAGATCGGCGAGCTCTGCTGCCGCGGGCCATACACGATCCCGGGGTATTTCGGTGCGGCGGAGCACAACGCGACCGCGTTCACCTCCGACGGCTTCTACCGCACCGGCGACCTGGCCGCGCTGCACGAGTTCGAGGACGGGAAGCGGTACATCGCGATCGAGGGGCGGATTAAGGACCTCATCAACCGCGGCGGCGAGAAGGTCAACGCGGAGGAGGTCGAACTGCTCCTGCTGCAGCACGACGCCATCGAGGCGGCCGCCGTAGTGGCGATGCCCGACGAGCGACTGGGTGAGCGGGCATGTGCCTTCGTGGTGTCGACGTCCGGTGTGGAGCTGTCGATGACCGATGTTCAGGCGCACATGGAGTCACTCGGGGTGGCCAAGTTCAAGTGGCCCGAGCGCCTGGTGTGGGTGGCCGAGCTGCCGCGGACCAACGTGGGCAAGGTCAACAAGAAGCGACTGCGCGCCGACATCGCCGAGCGTATGCAGAACGAGGCCTTCGAAGGAGCACCGTCATGAGACTGAAGACGATCGCGGTCCTCGGTGGGGGGCCTGGCGGTCTCTATGCGGCGAGGTTGCTCAAGCTGAGCCACCCGGACGCCGAAGTGACCGTCTACGAGCAGGGTGTACCGGACCAGACCTTCGGCTTCGGCGTGGGCTTGGCGTCGAGGACACAACGGAACCTGCGAGACGCCGATGCGCCGTCACTCGACGCCATCGTGGCGGCCGCGCATCCGCACGAGATGTCCATGCGCGTCGGTGACGACCAGGTGCGACTGGCGCACGGCGAGCTCCTCGCCATCGGCCGCGCCACGCTCCTGTCAGTGCTGCAGGAGTACGCCCGACAAGCCGGCGTCCTCCTCAAGTTCGGCGAGCGCCGCAGCGTGGACGATCTCGACGCCGACCTGATTGTGGCTGCGGACGGCGTATCCAGCGCCACGCGCACGGCGCGGGCGGCCGAATTCGGGCCGTCGACCGTCGAGGGGGAGGGGCTCTACCTGTGGTGCGGCACCGACTACTGCCTGCCGAGCGCGGTGTTCACGCCGGCGACTACCGAGCACGGCACCTTCGTGGCGCACGCCTATCCCTACGCGGACGATCGCAGCACGTTCCTCATCGAGACCGATGAGGCGACATGGAAGCGAGCGGGATTCGATGTCACGACCCGGGAGACGCCGCAGGGGGAGACCGATCAGGCCTCGCTCGACTACCTGCAGGAAGCGTTCCGGGTGCCCCTGGACGGACACGCGCTGATCGGTAACCGTACACAGTGGCTCCGATTCCGCACTGTGCGCTGCCGGACGTGGCATTCGGGCAACGTCGTGCTGCTGGGTGACGCCGCACACACCGCGCACTACTCGATCGGCTCCGGCACTAAGCTGGCCATGGAGGACGCGATCGCGCTCGACCGGGCCCTGAGTGCGGCGGACGATCTGGAGTCCGCCTTCGCCGCCTACGAGGCTGCGCGGATGCCGGCGGTGGATCACCTGCAGACGATCTCCGAACGATCCATGGCCTGGTGGGACGACTTCCCCCTCCGCACATCGATTCCGGTGGCGCAGTTGTTGATCGCCTACATGACTCGCGCGGGAAAGGTGGGCTTGGAACGGTTCGCCGAGACCGCCCCGCACGTGGTGCCCGCCGGATTGGCGACGTACGCGGGCGTCTCCGCCGATGAGGTCCCGGAACCCGCGAAGGTGGTCGACTGGGTCTACGGACGCCCCCTCCCGTCCCGCTCGCTCGGCGACCGGTACGCCCCGGTGGAGCTGCGGACGGCCGAGGGAACCGCCGTGGTCGGAATCGATGCGCGCCCCTGGAGCGCCGAAGCACGCCGCGCGGTCGCACACCTGCCGGAAGCGGACACGTACTGGCTCATTGGACCGAATGGGCGCGAAGCCGTTCTCGACAGGCTCGACCTGGGCGAGCAGATTCGCCGGGCGACCGGCGCGGTCGTGGTCGCAGAAGTTCCGGCCGAGCTGCGCGACCTCGGTGCATCGGCGCTGGCGAGCGAGCGTGTCGACCTCGTTGCGATCACGGCCTGAGGTCTAGGGTTGGGTGCCATGGCCACGGAGAAGACCGAGGCGTCCGCGCCTGAGCTGGACTCGGCGCCCGCGCCGGCGAAGCGCCGCGGGCGCCCCAGCGTGCGGCGGGAACTCGTCGAGCGGGAGATCAAGGAGAACGCCGCCCGCCTCTTCGCCGAGCGCGGCGTGGCCGGCACCACCCTGCAGGACATCGCCGACGCGACCGGCCTCACCCGCCAGGCCGTGTACCACTACGTCGCCAACAAGGACGAGCTCTTCAGTCAGCTGGTCAGCGAGGTCGCGGCCGAGCCCGCGCAGTTGCTTCACGAGATCAACGCGATCGAAGGCCTCGACCCGGCAACGAAGCTGTACCGGATGGCGGAGTCCATCGCACTGAACCAAATGGCCTCACCGGACCGGTTTCGGCTACTCATCCGGTCCGAAGCGGACCTCCCCGAGAGCCTGGCCGCCGGCTATCGCGCTAGTCGGCGCCAGGTGCTCGGCGAGCTCACAGCTGTGATCGAGACCGGTATGAGAGAGGGGCAGTTCCGCGATGTGGATCCTCGCACGGCGGCGCTCGGTGTCATCGGCATGCTGAACTGGATCGCCTGGTGGTACCGCGACGGCGACGATCGCGCCGCGATCGCGGAGCAGCTCTCAGACATGGCAGTGCAGGCGCTGCGGGCCGAGGGCGCCGCCCCTCAAGCGGAACCGGGGCCGCTCGGGGCGATCTCGGATCTTCGGCGCGACCTCGATCGGCTGGAGCGATTGGTCCGGTCCGACCGGACCTGACGACGTCCGCCGGGGTCAGCGTGCGGCGAACACGGACGCGAGCTGTCGGCCCCAGAAGTCGACGACCTGCTCGCGGCGCGCCTCGTCGTCGGACAGCAGGTCCGCGAGGCCGAGACCGCGGGCGAGGTCCAACGTCGCCTGCACGGCCCGACGGGCCTCCTCGTCGTCCCGGTCCACGCCGAGCAGGCGCATCGCGAGGGCGAAGACCTCGCGCGAGTGCTTGTTCTCGAAGGGCAGCATGCGCTCGCGGAGCGCGTCGTCGCTCGCGGCGGCGGTCCACACGTGCAGCGCGGCCTTGAACAGGTCGTCCGTGTAGTACTCGACGATGAGCCGCGCCACCGCGTACGGGCGGTCGGGGCCCTCGGGCACCGCCGCGCCCGCCTGCGCCACCTGCGCGAGCCGTTGCTCGCCCATGTACTCGAGCGCGGCGCTGATCAGGTCCTCCCGCGTGGGGAAGTGGTGCTGCGCGGCGCCGCGCGAGACCCCCGCCTGCCGCGCCACGCTGCCCACCGTGGTGGCCGTCCACCCGCGGGCGGCGAGCGACGCGATGGTGGTCTCCAGCAGGCGCTGCCGGGTCTCCCGGCTGCGGGACTGCTGGGGTGCGCGAATGGGCGGGCGGAGGGGAGTCATCGCGAACAGCCTATTCCGCCGGTACCGGTTCGGCCCAGCTCGGCGCGCGCTTCTGCAGGAACGCCGTGATCCCCTCGACGGATTCGGCGGAGCCGAACAGTCGCGCCGACTGCTCGCCCAGGGCGTCGGCCCGCTCGTCGAAGGAACGCAGCACGTCGTGCCACAGGATCTGCTTGGTCTCGCGCAGGCCCTGCGGGCTGCACAGCTGCAGCTCGGCGAGCTGCTCCGCGACCGCGGCCGCCGGATCCCCGACCGCTGCCGTGATCAGGCCGTAGCCGGCGGCCTCGGCACCGTCGAACTTCCGGCCCGTGAGCAACAGCGTGGAGGCGACCCGCGAGGGCAGGTGCGGCAGCAGGACCAGCGAGACCATCGCCGGTGCGACGCCGATCCGCGTCTCCGTCACGGCGAACGACGCCGCGGGACCGGCGAAGACGAAGTCGCACGAGCCGATGAGCCCGAAGCCCCCGGCCCGGACGTGCCCGTCGACCTGCGCGATCACCGGCTTCGGGCACTCGATGATCCCGCGCATGGCGCCGATCATCGCCAGGGTGCGCGACTTCGGATCGCTCCCTGCCCCGTTGGCCGCGGCCTCCTTGAGATCCGCACCCGCGCAGAACGTCGTGCCGGTGTGGGTGAGCACCACGGCGCGGGCGGCGTCGTCCGCGGCGGCGCGCTCCAGGCCGGCGCTCAGGTCGGCGAGCAGCCGCTGCGAGATGGCGTTGCGGTTGTGCGGGCTGTCGATCGTGAGATACGCGGCGCCGCCGCGCGTCTCGTACCGGACCAGGGACTCGGTCATCCGGACTCCTAGTAGCTCTTGGGCAGGCCGAGGCTGTGCTCGGAGATGAAGTTGAGCACCATCTCGCGGCTGACCGGGGCGATGCGGAACAGGCGCGAGGCCACCAGCATCTGCGCCAGGCCGTACTCGGTGGTGAGGCCGTTGCCGCCGAGCGAGTGGATCGCGCGGTCCACGGCCTTCGCGCCCGCCTCGCCGCCGGCGAACTTCGCCATGTTCGCGGCCTCGGCGGCGGCGAACTCCTCGCCGGCGTCGTACAGCGTGGCGGCCTTCTGCAGCATCAGCTTCGCCAGCTCGGTCTCCACCTTGAGCTCGGCGAGCGGGTGGGCGATGGCCTGGTGCGCGCCGATCGGAACCTTGAAGACGGTGCGCTGCTTGGCGTAGTCCACCGCACGGTCGATCGCGTAGCGGGCCGAGCCCACGGAACCGGCCGCGGCCATGATGCGCTCGGGGTTGAGACCCGCGAAGAGCTGCGCGATGGCGGCGTCGGGCTCGCCGACGAGCGCCTCGGCGGGCAGCCGGACGTCGTCGAAGAACAGCGTCCACTGCGACTCCGGCAGGCCGACCTCCATGGGGATCTTGGTCTTCTGCAGGCCGGGGGAGTCGGTGGGCATGAGGAACAGCGCGGGCCGCAGCTTGCCGGTCTTGGCGTCCTCGGAGCGGGAGACCACGAGGATCACGTCGGCGAGCTCGATGCCGGAGATGAACGTCTTCTGGCCGGAGATGATCCAGTCGGAACCGTCGCGGCGGGCGGTGGTGGTGATCCGGTGGCTGTTGCTGCCTGCGTCGGGCTCGGTGATCGCGAACGCGGCGATGGTCTCGCCGGACGCGATCCCGGGCAGCCAGCGCTGCTTCTGCTCCTCCGTGCCGAACTTGGAGATGATGGTGCCGTTGATGGCGGGGGAGACCACCAGCATGAGCAGCGACGAGCCGACCGCGGCGAGCTCCTCGCCGACGATGCCCAGCTCGTACATGCCTGCGCCGCCGCCGCCGTACTGCTCGGCGATGTTCACGCCGATCAGGCCGAGATCGCCTGCGGCCTTCCACAGCTCGGTGGGGCCCTCGCCCGCGGCGATCTTCTCGCGCATGTACTCGGGGCCGAACTTCCGGCCCAGCTCGGAAACGGTCGCGCGGAGCGCCTGGCGCTCCTCGGACTCGATGACGTCCATGGAAATGCTCATGTGGGTTCCTACTCCGTATCTTCCAGCACGGCGACGACGGCGCCGGCATCGATGTTCTGGCCCACCTCGACGGCGATGGTCGTGATGACGCCGTCGGCGGGGGCGGAGATGGCGTGCTCCATCTTCATCGCCTCCATCCACAGCACGGGCTGCCCGACGGTGACCGCATCGCCCTCCTGGGCGCCGATCCGGGTGATCACGCCGGGCATCGGCGCGAGCAGCGAGCCCGCCGCCGCGGCGGCGTCCGCCGACGGGAGGGGGTCGACGAGGATCAGCGTCGCCGCGCCGCGCGCGGTCTCCACCTCCACGACGGTGCGATCCCCGGGGTACGCCGTCACGGCGACGGTGCGCCGGATCCCGTCGCGCTCGACCGCGACCGTCGCGCGGTCACCGTCGTCGGTGACGGTCGCGACCTGTCCGCCGTCGGCGCGGAACTCCCGCTCGTCGGTGGTGCGGAACTCCGGCACCAGGGTGCGGGAGCCGAGGTTGCGCCAGCCCGGCGCGACGTGCGGCAGCGGGCTCGCCGCGGCGCCCCGTCGGTCCAGCACGGCGCCGGCCGCGGACGCGGCCTCCGCGATCTCGGCCTCGTCCAGCAGGGGCGCGGCGAGGCGCTCGAGCCGCTCGCCGGTGAGGAAGTCGGTCGCGAAGTCGCCGGCCTTGAAGTCGGCGTCGGCGAGGATCCGCACCAGCAGGTCGCGGTTGGTGGTGATGCCGTGGATGACGGCCTTGCGCAGCGCGGCCTCGGTGATCGCGAGGGCCTGGGCGCGGGTCGGCGCGAAGCCGATCACCTTGGCGAGCATCGGATCGTAGAAGACCTCGACCACGCTGTCGCGCGGAGCGAGCGCGCTGTCGAGCCGGATGCCGGGGCGGTCCGGCCCGGAGAACTCGCTGACCACGCCGGGCACCTCGAAGCGGTGCACGGTGCCGGCGGCGGGCCGCCAGTCGTTCGCGGGGTCCTCGGCGTAGAGGCGGGCCTCGATGGCCCAGCCGCGGGTGGCGGGCGGCTCGGCCGACGGGAGGGGGAGCCCCGCGGCCACGTCGAACTGCAGGCCGACCAGGTCGAGCCCGGTGGTGGCCTCGGTGACCGGGTGCTCCACCTGGAGGCGCGTGTTCACCTCGAGGAAGAAGAACTCGCCGGCGTCGGTCGCGAGGAACTCCACGGTGCCCGCGCCGGTGTAGCCGATGGCCTTGGCGGCGTTGGCGGCCGCCTCGTACAGGGCGGTGCGCATCGCCGGGTGTCGCTCGACGAGGGGCGACGGGGCCTCCTCGAGGACCTTCTGGTGGCGGCGCTGGATCGAGCACTCGCGCTCGCCCACGGCCCAGACGGTGCCCTGGGAGTCGGCCATCACCTGGACCTCGATGTGGCGGCCGCGCTCGAGGTAGCGCTCGCAGAAGACGGTGCCGTCGCCGAAGGCCGACTTGGCCTCGCGCTCGGCGGTCTCCAGGTTCTCCTGCAGTTCGGCGCGGGTGCGGACGACGCGCATGCCGCGGCCGCCGCCGCCGGCGGAGGCTTTCACCAGGACGGGGAAGTCGCTGTCGGAGACCTGGTCCGGGGTGAGGTTGGTGAGCATCGGGACACCGGCCTCGGCGAGGCGGGCCTTGGCCGCGACCTTGGAGCCCATCGCGGTGATGGCCTCGGGCGAGGGACCGATCCAGACGATGCCCGCGGCCTGGACCGCGGCGGCGAAGTCGGCGTTCTCGGAGAGGAAGCCGTAGCCGGGGTGGATCGCCTGTGCGCCGGTGGCCTTCGCCGCGGCGATGATCTTCTCGCCCTGCAGGTACGTGTCCGCCGGGGATTCGCCGGGCAGGCGCACGGCCTCGTCGGCCTCGGCGACGTGCGGCGCGCTCGCATCGGGGTCGGAGTAGACGGCCACGGCGCGCAGGCCGCGGGCGTGGGCCGCGGCGATGACGCGGCGGGCGATCTCGCCGCGGTTGGCGACGAGGACGGAGTCGAAAGTCGTCATGGAGTTCCTCACATCCGGAAGACGCCGAAGGCGTCGGTGCCGTGGACGGGGCCGTTGTGGATGGCGGAGAGGGCCATGCCGAGCGCCGTGCGGGTGTCGCGGGGGTCGATGATGCCGTCGTCGTAGAGCATCCCGGACATGAAGGCCGGCAGGGACTCCTTGTCGATCTGGGTCTCGATGGCGGTGCGCATGCCGTCGACGAAGGCGGGGTCCATGGCCTGGCCCCGGGAGGCGGCAGAGGCCGCGGCCACCTCGGTGACGACGTCGGCGAGCTGCTTGGCGCCCATGACGGCCGAGCGTGCGCTGGGCCAGGAGAACAGGAACCGCGGGTTGAAGGCGCGGCCCGCCATGCCGTAGTGGCCGGCGCCGTAGGAGGCACCCGCGATGAGCGAGAGGTGCGGCACCTCCGAGTTGGAGACGGCGTTGATCATCATCGAGCCGTGCTTGATCATGCCGCCGCGCTCGTACTCCGCGCCCACCATGTAGCCGGTGGTGTTGTGGATGAACAGCAGGGGCGTGTCGTAGCGGTTCGCCAGCTGGATGAACTGCGTGGCCTTCTGCGCCTCCTCAGAGAACAGGACGCCGCGGGCGTTGGCGAGGATGCCGATGGGGTAGCCGTGCAGGTTCGCCCAGCCGGTGGTGAGCGAGCCGCCGTAGAGCGGCTTGAACTCGTCGTAGTCGGAGTCGTCGACGATGTGGGCGATGATCTCCCGCGGGTCGAAGGGGATCTTGAGATCGTCCGGGACGATGTCGAGCAGGCCCTCGGCGTCGTAGCGCGGGGGCTTGACCACGGCCGACGGGGCCGTGCCCTGCTTGCGCCAGTTGAGGCGCTTGACGATCGATCGGGCGATGCGCGCCGCGTCCAGCTCGTCGCTGGCCATGTAGTCGCCGAGGCCCGAGGTGCGCGAGTGCATCTCGGCGCCGCCGAGGGTCTCGTCGTCGGAGATCTCGCCGGTCGCGGCCTTCACCAGCGGCGGCCCGGCGAGGAAGACCTTGGACCGCTCCTTGATCATGACGACGTGGTCGCTCATGCCGGGGATGTACGCGCCGCCGGCGGTGGAGTTGCCGTAGACCACCGAGATGGTCGGGATGCCCGCCTTCGACAGCTGTGTGAGGTTGCGGAACATCGCGCCGCCGGGGACGAAGACCTCCTTCTGCGTGGGGAGGTCGGCGCCGCCGGACTCGACGAGCGAGAGCACGGGGAGGCGGTTCTCGCGGGCGATGTCGTTGAGGCGCAGCGACTTGCGCAGGGTCCACGGGTTGGAGGTGCCGCCCTTGACGGTCGGGTCGTTGGCGACCACCATCACCTCGACGCCCTCGACCACGCCGATGCCGCCCACGAGGGAGGCGCCGACCTGGAAGTCGCTGCCCCACGCGGCCAATGGCATCAGCTCGAGGAACGGCGAGGCGGGATCGAGAACGCTGTCGATGCGCTCGCGGGCGGTGAGCTTGCCGCGCCCCCGGTGCCGCTCGACGTACTTCTCACCGCCGCCCGCGAGGGCCTTGTCGAACTCGGCGGAGAGGTCGGCCAGCTTGTCGAGCATCGTCTTGCGGTACGCGGCCGCGTCGGGGGCCGGGGTGCTGCGGAGCACCGTCATGAGTGGAGTCCTTTGCCCTTGTAGGTGTCGGAGTGGGTGCCTGGGTGGGGGATCACTTGTAGCCGAGGCGGTTGGCCGCGAGCGTGGTGAGGATCTGGGTGGTGCCGCCGCCGATCCCGAGGATGCGGACGTCGCGGTAGTGCCGCGACACCTCGTACTCGGACATGTAGCCGTGGCCGCCGAAGAGCTGCACCGCCTCGTTCGCGACCCACTCGCCGCACTCGACGGCGGTGTTCTTCGCGAAGCAGGCCTGGGGCACCAGTTCGGCGGCCGCTGCGGCACCGCCGGACTCCATCGCCTCCGCGTACTGGTCGGCGACGTGACGGCTGTACACGCGGGCCACCTCGATGCGGCGCCGCATCTCGGTCACGGTGTTCTGCACGGCCTGGCGCTTGATCAGCGGCTGGCCGAAGGTCTCCCGGGTGCGGACCCAGTCGAGTGTGAGGTCGAGGCAGCGCTGCGCGTGCGAGTAGGCCTGCACCGCGAGGGCGAGGCGCTCGGTGACGAAGGCGGCGCCGATCAGCAGGAAGCCGCTGCCCTCGGGGCCGATGAGGTTCTCGGCGGGGACGCGGACGTCGGTGAAGGACAGCTCGGCCGTGTCGGACGCGTGCCAGCCCATCTTCTTCAGCGGGGCGCTCACCTCGAAGCCGTCCAGACCCTTGGGGATCACCAGCAGGCTGATGCCGCTCGCGCCCTCGCCACCGGTGCGGACGGCGGTCACCACCCAGTCGGCGCGGATGCCCGACGTGATGAAGGTCTTGGCGCCGTTGACGATGTAGTGATCGCCGTCCTTGCGGGCCGTCGTCGTGAGGTGGCTGAGATCCGAGCCGCCGCCGGGCTCGGTGAGTCCGAGGGAGCTGATCTTCTCGCCGGCGAGGACGGGCGCGACCCATCGCGCCTTCTGCTCGTCGGTGCCCGCGAGGATGATGTGCGGCACCGAGATCCCGCAGGTGAACAGCGAGGCGAACAGGCCGCCGGAGCCGCCGGCCTCGTGCATGGCCTCGCACACGATGAGGGCGTCGCGGGGGTCGCCGTCGCCGCCGCCGACCGACCCGGGGAAGGAGACGCCGAGCAGGCCGAGGTCGCCCGCCTTCTTGTGCAGCTCGCGGGGGAGCAGGCCGCCCGCCTCCCAGTCGTCGAGGTTCGGCAGGATCTCGCGCTCGGTGAACGCGGTCACCGTCTTGCGCAGCGCGATCCGCTCCTCGGACTCCCACAGGCTGGTCATGCGATCTCCTTCGTGGTGTGGCCCGCGGGGAGCAGGCCTGCGGGCAGGTCGATGTAGCGGCCGCGGAGCCATTCGCCGACGCCCTTGGCCTGCGGGTCGAACCGGTAGCCGTGCGCGACGCCCTTGCCCAGCAGGTCCTCGACGACGAAGTTGAGGGCCTTGAGGTTGGGCAGCTCGTACCGGCGGACCGGAAGGTCCGCGGCCTCCGGAAGGAGTTCGCGCAGAGCCTGTTCGGTCAGGTTACTGCGCAGCCATTCGAAGGCCGCGTCGGACTCCGCCCAGACGCCGACGTTGGCGCTGCCGCCCTTGTCGCCGCTGCGCGCGCCGAAGACGGTGCCGAGCGGGACGCGGACCGTCGGGCCCGCCGGGAGCGTGGCGTCGCTGCCGGGCTGCGAGGGGTCGGCGACGAGTTCCTGGACGACCTCGGGCGGGGCGATGTCGACGACGGTGCCGTCGGGCCGGTGGGCGCGGTGCGGGACGTCGCCGTTGGGCACGTACACCGCCTCGTACACGCCGTAGGGCCCGCCGCTCGACGGCGGGGCCATCGGGGAGGCGCCGGGGTAGGTGGCGAGCGCGAGTTCGACGGCGGCGGAGCTGAAGGCGCGGCCGACGCGGTTCGGGTCGGCGTCCCACGCCACCGCGGTGAGGGTGGCCGAGGCGGCGGCCTCGGTGGGGGCGTCGGGATGGTCGGTGCGGGCGAGCCGGAACTGCAGGTCCGACGGTGCGCCGCCGCTCCGCTCGAGCGAATCCCGCAGCTGCGCCTCCAGCAGCGCGGCCTTGCGCTCGACGTCGATGCCCGTGAGCAGGAAGGAGATCTCGTTGCGGAAGCCGCCGAGCGTCGTGGTCGCGACCTTGGTGGTGGTCGGCGGGGCCTCGCCGCGCACGCCGCTGACGGCGACGCGGTCCGGGCCGTCCTGAGTGAGCGTCATGGAGTCGAGTCGCAGCGTGACGTCGGGGTTCGCGTAGCGCTGTCCGGTGACCTCGTAGAGCAGCTGCGCGGTGACAGTGCCCACCTCGACGACGCCGCCGGTGCCGGGCTGCTTGGTGATGGCGAAGGAGCCGTCGGCGGCGATCTCGGCGATGGGGAATCCGGGGTGGAGGAGCTGCTCGATCGGGTGGCGGTCGAAGAAGGCGTAGTTGCCGCCCGTGGCCTGGGTGCCACACTCGATGATGTGGCCCGCGGCGACCGCGCCGGCGAGGGCGTCGAAGTCGGTGCGCTGCCAGCCGAACTCGGCGATGGCGGGCCCGAGGATCACGGAGGCGTCGGTGACCCGGCCGGTGATGACGATGTCGGCGCCGGCGGCCAGGCAATCGGCGATGCCGAAGGCGCCGAGGTAGGCGTTGGCGGTCACGGCGTTCGGCACTCCGAGGTCGGCGGACCGGGCGAGGAGGTCGTCACCGTCGACCCAGCCGACCTTGAGATCGGTGCCGGACTCGGCGACCGCTTTCTCGACGGCGGCGGCGAGGGCGCCCGGGTTGAGGCCGCCGGCATTGACGACGACCTTGGTGCCGCGCTCGGCGAGGAGGCCGAGGTGCGGGGTGAGGTGCCGCAGAAAGGTCTTGGCGTAGCCGAGATCCGCGTCCTTGAGCCGGTCGCGGCCGAGGATGAGCATGGTGAGCTCGGCGAGGTAATCGCCCGTGATGTAGTCGACGCGGGGGCCGGCGAGCATCTCGCCGATGGCCGCGGCGCGGTCGCCGTAGAAGCCGGAGACGTTGGCGATGCTGACGGTGCGGGTCATGGACGTTCCTCCTGCGGGGCGCGGCCCGTGCCGGGAGCCCCGGCGAAGCACTGCGCGATGGTGAGCCAGTGGGCGGCGTCCTCGCCCGTGGCGACGAGATCGGTGTCGACGAGGTTGACGCGCTGGGTCGCGAGGCGGCAGAAGTCCTCGAGCGAGCCGGTCACGCGCTGTGCGGCGTCGCCGGGGCCGAACGTGATCTCGGCGCCGTCGGCGGCGACGAGGAAGATGTCGAAGGGCTCGGCGGGCGGGGTCTCGCCGTTGACGGTGTAGGCGAAGTCGCGGGTCTTGTAGGCGATCTTGGCGACGTGGGGGAGTGCCTCGGGGGCGTCCAGCTCGCTGCCCGCCGCGTCGGCGATGTCGAGGCCGTGTGCCCAGGTCTCCATGAGGCGGGCGTTGGCCATGGTGGCGGGCCGCATGGGCGGGCCGAACCAGGGGAGCGGCGTGCCGGGATCCGCCTCGCGGAGCGCGACGGCGAGGGCGGCGCGGGCGCGGTCCCAGCGGGCCCGCAGGTCCGGGTCCACGGCGAGCTCGGCGGCTCCGGCGTCGACGAAGCCCATCGGGTCCTGCATCGCGTCCTGGAGGATCGCGGCGAAGCCGTCGGGGTCGGTGGCGGCGACGAGGGAGACCTCGTCGGTCCAGGCCAGGTGGGCGACCTGGTGGGCGACGGTCCAGCCCTCGGCGGGCGTGGAGATCGACCAGTCGGGGAGCGAATCCGCGATGGCGGCGACGGCGGCCGAGGTGGATTCGAGCGCGTCGAACACGGGGGCTGAAGTGGGCACGCCCACACTCTGTCAGTCGGTGGCGAAAAAAACAAGCAGCAATGCTTGTTTGCGGCGTCGGTTGCCCGATGGGAATACCACCGCGCATCGGGCGTCCCGATCGCCGTCCGGTCAGCCGAGTCGGGGGAAGACCTGGCGCGCGTTTCCGGTGTAGATCGCCGCCTTCTGCTCGGCCGTGAGGCCGGTGTCGGAGTCGAGGATCCGGTTGAAGCGTCGGGCGACGGGCTCGGGGGCGTACGGGAAATCGCTACCGAACAGGATCCGGCTCGGGTCGGCGAACTCCTGGAAGCTCGCGAAGGCGAACCTCCCGGAGGAGAGCGCCGTGTCCCAGTAGAACTTCCGGAACGTTCCGAGGAGCTCCTCGGTCGCGGGGCCGCTCGGGTCGAGCGCCGGCTGCAGCTCGCAGAAGCGCAGGACCGAGTACGGGACGAAGCCTCCGGCGTGCGACAGGATGATCGTGACGTCCGGATAGCGGTCGAGTACGCCGTTGAATACCATGTGGACCGCGTTGCGCGTCGTGTCGAACGGGTAGTCCACCAGCGGGCCGGGCACCCCGCGCAGGAGCGGGAGGTTCGGGTGAGCCGGGTGGATGAAGACGACCGCACGATGGGCGTTCAGGGCTTCCCACACCGGGGCGAAGCGGGCGTCGCCCAGGTAGGCGCCGTCGTAGTTGGAGAGCAGTACCACTCCGTCGGCTCCGAGCTCGCCGAGCGCGTACTCGATCTCGGCGACGGCGCCGTCGACGTCCGGGAGGGGAACGGTGGCGAAGTTGCCGAATCGGGTGTCGTTCCTCGATACGAGGTCGGCGACGTAGCCGTTCACCCGTCGCGCGATCTCCCGCCGCGCGGCGCCCTCCCAGCCGACGACGCTCGGCGCGGTCAGGGACAGCACGCTCGTCGCGATGCCGTTCTCGTCCATGTAGCGCAGGTGATCGCCCGCGCTCCAGGCGGGCAGTGCCCAGCCGGACGGATCGCCGCCGTGCGTTGCGAGCTGCTCGCCCCAGAACGGAGGAACGACGTGGGTATGGACATCAATCTTGTTGGTATCGATCATGTATTCAAGCTATTTCGGGCGGCGAAAGTTCGGCAGGGGAGAGATCTCTACCCCCTCTCCGAAGTGAATGCTGCATGAATCGCGATCCCCGGCTACGAGAGCTGGGCGCCTTCCTGCGTGCACGGCGAGGAGAGGTGGCGCCCGCGGCCGAACCCGGTGGACCGGGCGAAGGTCGCAGGCAGGTCGCGGGCCTCCGGCGCGAGGAGGTCGCGGCCCTCGTCCACGTCACGCCGGAGTACTACACCCGGATCGAGCAGGGGCGGATGGCGCCCGCCCGGGACCTCGTGCGACGGCTGGCCGTGGCGTTCGGTCTCGACGACGGGCAGCTCCGATATGCGCTCGCGCTGCTCGACGAGGCGGACGGCGTCTCGCCACCGGAGAGTCCTGCGGTGGAGGGCGCGCTGTGGCGGCTTCTGTCCCGGCTCATCGATGTTCCCGCGATCGTGATCGGACCGGGCACGTCGATGGTGTGGTGGAACTCCGCCGCCGCCGAGTGGTTCCTCGACTTCGCGCGGATCCCCGAGGCGGAGCGGACCTTCGTCCGAATGATGTTCGCCGAGCCTGAGTTCGAAGACAGGTTCTGCGACCCCGCGAGCATGCGGGAGACGGTCGTGGGGATCCTCCGTTCGGGTGCCCCGTCTGTTCTCAGCGCCGGCGGGGAGATGGCGCTGCCGCCGGACCTCCTCGGAATCCCGGACTTCCGCGCCATCTGGGAGCGACACGATGTGACTCAACCACGCGGGTCGATCGAGGTGGGCATCCGGCATCCCGCTCGCGGCGACCTGTGCGTGGACCTGATCGCGCTGAGTGTCGCTGACGATCCGACCCATCGGGTGCTCTTCTTCTGCGACCGATGATCGACTTTCGGTGGCGCAGTCTCCGCGACGACTGACGATAGTGGCGATAATTCAACGTTGATGTTGACAGTGGTCTGAATCACTGTGATGCTCTGACGTGCATGTCGAAGGTTCGACGTGTGTGCCAGATGCATCCTGTCTCGAGGAGACCCATGTCCAGTCCGCTTCCCGCCAATGGTCGACGCCGATACGCGGTCGTCGCTGTCTGTTTCGCCGCGATCGTGTTCGACGGCTACGACCTGATCGTGTACGGATCGACCATCCCCGCGCTGTTGGCGTACGAGCCCTGGGGCCTCAGCCGCGCGGAGGCGGGCGCCATCGGGAGTTACGCGCTGATGGGCATGTTCTTCGGCGCGATCCTCGCCGGCACCCTGACCGATCGGTTCGGGAGGCGGAAGCTCTTCATCGGATGCCTGGTCTGGTACTCGGCGGCGATGATCGCGGTGGCGCTGGCTCCGACGCCGCTGCTCCTGGGGGTGTTCCGGTTCGTCGCGGGGCTCGGCTTCGGCGGCGTGGCACCGGTCGCGATCGCGCTCGTCGTCGAGGTGGCGCGGCCGCGGGAGAAGAACCTGCTCAACGCGTTGATGCTCGCGGGCCTGCCGGTGGGCGGGATCATCGCCGCCCTGTGCGCGCTGTGGTTCGGGGACGCGCTCGGGTTCCGCGGACTGTGGGCGATCGGTGCCTCGGCACTGGTGCTCGTCGTGCCGGTGGCCTGGAAGGTGATCCCGGAGACCACTCCTGCGACTGCCCACTCGGGGGCCTCGGGCGATGGATCGGCGGGAGAATCCGGCGTGCTGCGGCGGCTCACGGCCGGGCCTGCGGTCGTTGCCCTGATCCTGTTCGCGGCCGCCAACTTCGCGGGTTTCCTGCTGGTGTTCGGGCTCAACACGTGGTTGCCCGAGATGATGCGCAAGGCGGGTTACAGCCTCGGCTCCGCCCTGACCTTCCAGGTGCTGCTCAACGTCGGGGCGGTCGTCGGCGGCGTCATCGGGGCCGTGCTGGCGGACCGGTACGGGAACCGGATCGTGGGCGCCGGGTACTTCGTCGTGGCCGCGTGTGCGATCGGCGGGATGGCGATGATGCCGAGCACCGCCGTGATGTACCTCGTCGTGCTGTTCGCGGGTGCCGGCTCGATCGGCACGCAGATCGTGCTCTTCGGCTATGTCGCCACTTACTACCCCGCGGAGGTGCGCGCTTCCGCGCTCGGGATCAGCACGGGGATCGGCCGGCTCGGCGCGGTGACGGGGCCGCTGGTGGGCGGTGTGCTGCTCACCGCCGGCGTCTCGTTCGCGGGGATCGCGGTCATGTTCGGAGCGGTCGCCGCCGCGGGCGGCGCCGCGTGCCTCCTGGTTCCCCGTCGCGCCGAGGAGGTCGGTGCGCAGGTCGTCCCCGCGCGCGCCGTCGGTGCGTAGGCAGGCGATCTGCCGTACGCGTCAGGAGCAGGTCTTCACGGACTGGTCGACGACGGCGGCGGAGGAGCGGTCGACGGACAGGCCGTATTCGCGGGCGACGAACGAGAACTGGCGGGCGTACTGGCAGTGGAAGCGTTCGTTCGACGGCATCCACCGACCCGGGGGAGAGTCGCTCTTGTTCTCGTTCGCCGGCCCGTCGACGGCCACGAGGTTGCGCGGATCGTTCGCGAAGGCGGCGCGCTTCGCGTCGTCCCACGACCACGCGCCCATGTCCCAGGCGTAGGCCAGCGCGACCACGTGGTCGATCTGCACCTTGGCGGAGGTCTTCGCGCCGCGCTCGAAGCGGATGGTCGCGCCGCCGTACGGATCGGTCAACACGCCCGTCGCGACGGCACGGGGGCAGGCGGAGGTGCGGACGTAGGTCTTGTCCTTCAGGTCGCGGTCCAGCACGTCGTTGCGGGTGTCGCAGCCGTTGTGGCCGAGCGGCGCCGACTGGTCATCGGTCCACGCCTTGCCGAAGGCGGCGCGGCGGTAGGGCTGCGGGGCGCGTTCGCGCGCGGCGACGATCCGGACCCCGGCGAGCGGCGCACCGTCGGGCGCAGTGGCGGAGGGGGCGGACGAACCGGTGGTGGGCTCCGCCCCGGACCGGTCCCGGTAGGCCCCGATCGCGACGAAGACGGCGGTCGCCGTGACCAGGACGAGCGCGAGCCACGACCGCCGGGACAGGCTACGGGCGGTTCTCCGGCGGGACACGTCGGCAACCTAACACCGCGGACCGACAAGTCCGGCTCGCCACGTATTCTCGGACCATGAGCACGCCCACCGCCCAGGACGCCGAACTGCAGGCCGCCACCGCCGCGGTCGAGGAGGCGGCCCGCGCCGCCCGCGCCGCCTCGAAGCAGCTGATCACGCTGACCACCGAGCAGAAGAACGCCGCGCTGCACGCCGCCGCCGACGCGCTGCTGGCGAACAAGGACCGGATCCTCGCGGCCAACGCCGAGGACGTCGAGCGGGCCCGCGCCGCTGGCACCGAGGAGTCGCTCATCGACCGGCTCGCGCTCAACGAGGCCCGGGTCGACGGCATCGCCTCCGGCCTGCGGCAGGTCGCCGGCCTGCCGGACCCCGTCGGGAACGTCCTGCGCGGATCGACCCTGCCCAACGGCCTCGAGCTGCGCCAGGTCGCCGTGCCGCTCGGCGTGGTCGGGATCGTCTACGAGGCCCGGCCGAACGTCACCGTCGACGCCTTCGGGCTCACCCTCAAGTCGGGCAACGCCGTGCTGCTGCGCGGCTCCAGCTCGGCCGCCTCGTCGAACGCCGCCCTCGTGACCGTGCTGCGCGAGTCCCTGGAGGCGAGCGGCATCACGGCCGACGCGGTCTCGCTCCTCTCCGCGGACTCGCGCGCCAGCGTGACCGCGCTGATCCGCGCCCGCGGCCTCGTCGACGTGGTCATCCCGCGCGGTGGCGCCGGGCTCATCGCGGCCGTCGTGCGCGATGCGACCGTGCCCACGATCGAGACCGGTACGGGCAACTGCCACATCTACGTCCACCCCGCGGCCGACCTCGACATGGCCGAGGAGATCGTGCTCAACGCGAAGACGCGACGGCCCAGCGTGTGCAACACCGTCGAGACCGTGCTCGTGGACCGCGCGCTGGCCGACACCTTCCTGCCCCGCCTGCTCGGCACCTTCCAGGCCGAGGGCGTGATCGTGCACGGCGACGAGACCGGCATGGTGCCCGCCACCGAGACGGACTGGGCCGACGAGTACCTCAGCCTCGACGTCGCGGTGAAGATCGTCGACGGGCTGGATCAGGCGATCGAGCACATCGACCGCTACGGCACGGGCCACACCGAGGCGATCGTCACCGGCGACCTCGCCGCCGCCCGCGCCTTCACCACGCGCGTCGACGCGGCCGCGGTGATGGTCAACGCGTCCACCGCCTTCACCGACGGCGAGCAGTTCGGCTTCGGCGCCGAGATCGGCATCTCCACCCAGAAACTGCACGCCCGCGGCCCGATGGGACTGCCCGAGCTCACGTCCACCAAGTGGATCGCGTGGGGCGACGGACATGTCCGCCCCCGGTAATCCCGACCCCGCTCACGCGCGGCGCTCTGCCCGGTAGGTTGTCGCCATGGCAATCAACGAGTCCCTCGAATTCGACATCGACGCCCCGGTCACGCTGGTCCTCGACACGCTCGCCGACGTCGAGGCCCTGCCGGACTGGTCGTCCGCGCACAGCAACGTCAAGGTCGTCGAGCGCGACGCAAACGGCCGCCCCAGCGTGGTCGACGCCTCCGTCGGCCTCATGATGTTCAGCGACAACCTCACCTTCGACTACGTCTTCACCGACGTGAGCTGCAAGTGGGACACCCGCAACGAGGGCACCGCCGTGCGCAGCCAGGGCGGCATCTACGAGCTCTCGCCCAAGGGCGACGACCAGACCCACGTCAAGGTCACGATGTACCTCGACCCCAAGGTCAAGGCGCCCGGCTTCGTGGTCAAGAAGGGCATCAAGCTCGCCATGGACATCATCAAGAACGGCCTCACCAAAGAGGTCATGAAGCGCAAGGCCGCGGCCTGACGGTCCGCCGCCGGGCTCCGTTCGGCCAGGCCCGGCGGCACCGCTAGATTGTTGCGATGGCAATCAACGAGAAGGTCGAGTTCGAGATCGACGCCCCCGCGGCGCTCGCCTACGCGACGCTGCTGGACGTCGAATCGCTCCCCGCGTGGTCGTCCTCGCACAAGAGCGTGACCGTCGCCGAGCGCGATGCGGCGGGCAACCCCCGCGTCGTCGAGGTCGAGGCAGGGCTGGTCGGCATCAGCGACACCATGCGCTTCCGCTACGAGTTCACCCCCGAGACCAGGGTCGCCTGGCAGTCCGAGGGCGAGGGCATGGCCGTGCGCTCCCAGGGCGGGTACTACCAGCTCACGCCCGTCGGCGACGACAAGGTGCACGTGCTCTGCGACATGAACATCGACCTCAAGATCACGCTGCCCGGCTTCGTCGTGCGCAAGGGTGTGAAGATGAGTGCAGAGATCGCGTCGAAGGGCTTCTCGAAGGAGGTCCTCAAACGGAAGGCTGCACGCTGAGCACCGACATCACGACCCCCGCGCCCACCGCGTTGTTCACGAGCGTCGACGACGTCGCCGCTGCACTGCGCGAGACCGGCTACATTCCGTCGGTCGCCACCGCCACGGCCGTCTTCCTCGCCGACAAACTGGGCAAGCCGCTCCTCGTGGAGGGCCCCGCCGGCGTCGGCAAGACCGAGCTGGCCCGCGCCTGCTCGCAGGCCCGCGCCGCCCGCTTCGTCCGCCTGCAGTGTTACGAGGGCATCGACGAGGCCCGCGCCCTGTACGAGTGGAACCACGCCAAGCAGATCCTGCGGATCCAGTCCTCCGGCACCGACGGCGACTGGGACGACACCAAGCAGGACGTCTTCTCCGAGGAGTTCCTCCTCCCGCGGCCCCTCCTGCAGGCCGTGCGGGAGGGCGGACCGTCGGTCCTGCTGATCGACGAGGCCGACAAGGCCGACCTCGAGTTCGAGGGGCTGCTGCTCGAGGTCCTCTCCGACTACGCGGTGACGGTGCCGGAGCTGGGCACGATCACGGCCGTCCGCAAGCCGCTGGTCTTCCTCACCTCGAACGCCACCCGCGAGCTGTCGGAGGCGCTCAAGCGTCGCTGCCTCTACCTGCACATCGACTTCCCCGACGCCGAGCTGGAACTGTCGATCATCCGCAGCCGCGTCCCCGACCTGCCCACCGAGGTCGCGCAGCAGCTGCTCCGCGTTATCTCCACTCTGCGCGGCCTTGACCTGAAGAAGAAGCCCTCGGTCTCGGAGACGCTGGATTGGTGCCGCACCCTGCTCGCGCTCGGCATCACCGGCAGCGCCAGCGGCTCCATCGACAAGTCGGCGCTCCGCTCGACGCTCGGCGTGGTGCTCAAGCACCAGGTCGACATCGAGACCGCCGCCGCGGCGTTGGGCCTGTAATGACGTCCGCGCCGGCCGGGACCCCGCTCGATCAGCACCTGCACGCCTTCGTGCGGACGCTCCGCGAGCGCGGCATGGCGATCGGCCCCGGCGAGGCGATCACGGCCGCCGAGGTGCTGACGGTGCTCGACCTCACCGACCGCGGCCAGCTCCGCGAGGGCCTCGCCGCCGTGCTGCTGCGCGAGCAGATGCACCGCAAGACCTTCGACGTCATCTTCGACCTGTACTTCCCGGTCCGCGGGGGCTTCGGCGCCGTGTCCGACGGTGCCGCGGGCGCGTCCGGCACGGGCGGGCAGGGCTGTTCGGGCGTGCGGGGGGAGCCCGACCCGCTGAAGATGCCCGCCTCCGACACCCCGCCCGATCCCGACGCGGTGCGCGAGGCGCTGCGTCAGGAGGCGATCGCCGCGCTCGTCGCCGGCGGCGACCACGACGGCATCGCCAGCCAGATCGTCGAGCAGCTGGGCGAGTACAACTCCGCCACCGGCACCGCCTTCTCCTCCTACCAGGCGCTCAAGGCGCTCAACCCGCAGACGCTCATCGCCGCCATCGCCAACGGACTCCTCGCCGCGGCCGGCGAGGACGGCGCCGCGCCCGGCAGCTTCGAGTACGAGTCCGCCCGCCGGGTCGCGCGCTCACGGGTCGCCGGGTTGACCGAGCGGGTGCAGGAGCTCACGTCCGTCGCCATGGCCGCCCGACGGGGCCCCGAGGCCGTTGCGCAGTACGCCGCGCCGCAGCTGCCGGAGAACGTCGCCTTCTTCGCCGCCACCCGGACCGAGCTGCACCGCATGGAGCAGACCGTCCGGCCCCTGGCCCGGCAGTTGTCCACGCGTCTGCTGGTGCGGCGGCGCCGCGCCCGCCGCGGCCCCATCGACCTGCGGCGCACGCTCCGCAGGTCCATGTCGACCGGCGGCGTGCCGATCGATCTGGCGCACCGTCGGCCCCGCCCCACCAAGCCCGAGCTCGTGCTGCTGTGCGACCTCTCCGGCTCGGTCGCGGGCTTCTCCAACTTCACGCTGCTGCTCACGCACGCGCTCAGCGCCGAGTTCTCCAAGATCCGGGTGTTCGGATTCGTCGACTCCGTGGACGAGATCACCGACTACATCGACCCGTCGCGCACGCTCACCGTCGACACCGTGGTGGACATGTTCGACCGCGTGATCCGGGAGACCAACGTCGCGCGGTTCGGCGGCTCCGACTACGGCAACGTGCTGCGCACCTTCGTCCGCGACTTCCCCGACGCCGTGACCCACCGGGGCACGCTGCTCATCCTCGGCGACGCCCGGTCCAACCACACCGATCCCGCGCTCGCGGAACTCGACGAGCTCGTCGAGAAGGCGCGCCACGCGTTCTGGCTCAACCCCGAGCGGAAGGCCGCGTGGGGGAGCGGCGACTCGGTCGCCGACAAGTACGGGCGGCTGATCGACATGTACGAGTGCCGCACCGCGGGGCAGCTGGCCGAGGTCATCGGGCGCCTGCTGCCCGTCTGACGCGGCGGCGGCATGCATAGGATGGTCCGTTATGCGTGAGTCCAGCACCGCCGGGCGCCGTCGCGTCGGCGTCATGGGTGGGACCTTCGACCCGATCCACCACGGCCACCTCGTGGCCGCGAGCGAGGTGGCGGACCGGTTCGATCTCGACGAGGTGATCTTCGTCCCCACCGGCCGGCCGTGGCAGAAGAGCGAGGTCACGCCCGCCGAGGACCGGTACCTGATGACGGTGATCGCGACCGCCTCGAATCCGCGTTTTTCCGTCAGCCGCGTCGACATCGACCGCGGCGGCGACACCTACACCGTGGACACCCTGCGCGATCTGCACCGGCAGAATCCCGACACCGACCTGTTCTTCATCACGGGCGCCGACGCCCTCGCGTCGATCCTCAGCTGGCAGGACTGGGAGGAACTGTTCGGCCTCGCGACCTTCGTGGGTGTTTCGCGTCCCGGCTACCAGCTGGCCGCGGATCACCTGTCGGACGTGCCGAAGGATAGATTGTTCCTCGTGGAGGTGCCCGCGCTGGCCATCTCGTCGACCGAATGTCGCGCGCGCGCCGACGCCGGACGGCCCGTCTGGTACCTCGTGCCCGACGGCGTGGTGCAGTACATCGCCAAGCGCGCTCTCTATCAGAGCCGCCCGGCACCGGACAAGACCGTGAACCCAGGAGGATCATGACCGCATCCGATCAGGCCCGTACCCTCGCCGCCATCGCGGCGCGTGCGGCCGACGACAAGCTCGCCACGAACGTCGTGGTGCTCGACGTCTCGGAGCAGCTCGTGCTGACCGAGGCCTTCGTCATCGCGTCGGCGGGCAACGAGCGCCAGGTGAACGCCATCGTCGAGGAGGTCGAGGACCAGCTCCGCGAGGCCGGCGTCAAGCCCACCCGCCGCGAGGGCGCCCGCGAGGGCCGCTGGGCGCTGCTGGACTTCCTCGACATCGTCGTGCACGTGTTCCACGAGGAGGAGCGGGAGTACTACGCGCTCGAGAAGCTGTGGAAGGACTGCCCGCGCATCGAGGTGGAGGGCCTGGGCGAGCACGGCACCGAGGGCGCGGAGAGCGCCGACGGGGACCGCGAGGGCGCCTGATGCACGTGGAGGACGGGCTCGACTCGTCGGTCGAGCGCCTGACCCCGACGGTGCGCCGACTCATCCTGCTCCGGCACGGCCAGACCGCGTCGAACGCCGAGGGCCGCATGCAGGGCCAGCTCGACACCGACCTCACCGACCTGGGGCGGCGGCAGGCCGCCGCGGCCGCCGACGCGCTCGGCGATCGTGATCCCATCGCCATTCTCAGCTCCGATCTGCGCCGCGCCCGCGACACCGCTGACGCGCTCGCGGCCGTGACGGGCGGCACCGTCGAGACCGACGTGCGGCTCCGGGAGACCATGCTGGGCGACTGGCAGGGGATGACCCACCACGAGGTCGACGCGTACATGCCCGGCGCACGCCGACGGTGGCGCGACGCCCCCGAGTGGGCTCCACCCGGCGGCGAGGCCCGGGTGGATGTGGCCGCGCGGTCGTATCCGCTGGTGACGGAGCTCACCGAGCGGCTCACCGAGTGGGGCTCGAGCGAGCGGCCCGTGATCCTGGTCGCGCACGGCGGCCTGATCGCCGCCCTGACCGCCCGGCTGCTGGACCTGCCCGTCGACCACTGGCCGGTCCTCGGCGGCCTCGGCAACTGCAGCTGGGTGCAGCTCTCCGCGCACGGAGACGCGACGCGCTGGCGGCTCGACGTGTGGAACGCCTCGTCGGACGTGGCGCCCGAGGTCCAGTGAGCGATTCTCCGACCGGCACGCTGCTCGTCCTGAGTGACTCCCTGGGCTTCTACGGGCCCGAGGGCGCGCTGCCGACCTCCGACCCGCGGATCTGGCCCAACCTCGTGGCCGCCGAGCTGGGGCTGCGCTGCGAGCTCTTCGCCCGCGTCGGGTGGACCACCCGCGACGGCTGGTGGTGCGTGACGCAGGACCCCCGCGTCTGGGCGGCCGTCCCCAGCGTCGAGGCCGCCGTGCTGGCCCTCGGCGGTATGGACTCGCTGCCCTCGCCGCTGCCGACCGCGGTGCGCGAGCAGATCCGCTACCTGCGGCCCGCCTCGCTGCGCGCCCGTGCCCGCGACGGCTACGCGATGATCCAGAAGGTCTTCTCGCCGGTCGGCTGGCCGATGGCGCTCCCGCCGAAGGTCACCGTCGACTACCTCGGCAAGACCTACGACTCGATCCACTCCCTGCGCCCCGACGCCCCCGTCGCGGTGCTCGAGCCGCCGACGCACCGGGCGCTCGCCTACTCCTTCGCCCACCCGGGGTGGGCGCGGACGCGACGGGCGATCCGCGCCTGGTCCGACGATGCCGGCGTGCCCGCCGTCCCCCTGCGTGACCTGTGCGAGTGGTCGTTCGACCTGGGGATCAATAACATCGACGGGATCCACTGGTCGTTCGAGATGCACGAGCAGGTGGCGCAGCGGGTGCTGCGCGCCCTGCGCGGTGAAGGAGGTGCGCGATGACCGTCGTCGTGGTGACCGACGCATCGGCCGCGATCGCGCCCGAGCGGGCCGCCGAGATGGGCATCCGCATCCTGCCGCTGCACGTGCTGGCGGGCGAGAGCGAGTACATCGACTACGGCACCGGCTACCAGGCGGAGCGTTTCGTCAAGGAGGGCGTGACGACGTCCGGCCCGTCCGTCGGCGAGGTCCGCGAGGTACTCGCCGCCGCGGTCGCTGAAGCCGAGGGCGACGGGGTCGTCGTCATCACGATGAGCTCGCACCTGAGCTCCACCTACTCCACGTCGGTGGCGCAGGCGGGGCTCATCGACGCCGGGATCACGGTGATCGACTCGCGCAGCATCGACATGGCAATGGGCTTCGGCGTGCTGGAGGCGGCCCGTCTGGCCCAAGCCGGGGCGTCCGCCGACGAGGTCGCCGAGGCCGCGCGCCAGGTGCTCGACGGTGCCGAGGGCTTCTTCTGCGTCGCGACGCTCGACCACCTGCGGGCCGGCGGGCGGGTGAGCGCACTCGCGAAGCTACTCGGGGGCGCGCTGCAGATCGTGCCCGTGCTGCGGCTGCAGGACGGCCGGATCGTCTCCGAGCGCAAGACCCGCACCGTGTCCCGGGCGCGCGACCAGCTCGCGGCGCTCGCCTCCCAGCACCTCGGGAACCGGCCCGCGCGGGTCGCCGTGCACCACGTCGAGGCGCCCGACGCCGCGGAGCACGTGGCCGCGCTGGTCAAGGAGGAGTTCCCGCAGCTCCAGGAGCTGGTGATCGGCCGGTTCGGCGGCACCATCGCGGCTCACCTCGGGCCCGGCGCGGTGGGCGTCGCGGTCGCCCCGGCGCTGGTCGACGAGGCGGATTCGGCCTAGCACACTCCTCCGACCGATTCGGTGCGGCAGGACCCTTCCTCCACAGGTTCGGGGTTATCCACAGGCGCTCTGTTTCTCGGTTCTCTGCGAACTTTCCGACGATGCCCGCGACCTAGGTTCGTCGCATGAACGGCGAACGAGAAGCGGTGGCCGGGACCGGCGTCGCGGACGAGCAGATCTTCGCGCGGCCGGCGTGGCTGGAGGAGTTCGCGACGGATCGGCGTGATCGTCCGGATCCGCGCGGCGAAGAGTGGGACGACCTCGGGCCCGAAGGCGGGGTCGCTCCGTCGCGCAGGGTGCGCATGGAGGACGACGACTTCTGGGACGAGCAGGAACCCACCGGGTGGCGCTCCACCGTCGAGAGGGTGCGGACGACGCCCCGGGCCGCGGTGGCCCTCGTCGTGGTGGGGGTGATCGCTGCCGTCGTAGCGGCAGTAGCGGTGCTCGGACCGTCGCGCGAGAGCGGCGGAGGCCAGTACCCGGTGGTCGACTTCGCGGGCGCGTCGACGTCGGTCGAACCGTCCGCGTCGGCGGGCGCGCCGTCGGCTGCGGCTGGGCCCGGTGCGGCGTCGAGTTCTGCGCCGGGCGCGGCGCCGTCGGAGCTGGTGGTCGCAGTCGTCGGCCTGGTCCGCGCGCCGGGGCTGCATCGCCTGCGGCCCGGCGCGCGGGTGGCGGACGCGCTGACCGCCGCCCGCGGAGCGCTCGGCGGCGCTGACACCGCGAGCCTGAACCTTGCCCAGCCGCTGCGCGACGGCGATCAGGTGGTCGTCGGGGTCGTCGATCCCAAGGCCGGCGTGACGCTGCGCAGCTCCGTGCGCTCGGGATCCGCTGTGGCCGCGGTGCCGTCGGGGACGCCGGGAGGGGCGGCGAGCGGCACCGGGACCGCCGCGGCAGGTGCGGTGAACATCAACACCGCGAATGCCACCGAACTCGACCGGCTGCCCGGAGTGGGCGCGGCGACCGCCGCCGCGATCATCGCCTACCGCGACAAGAACGGGCCCTTCCGCACTGTCGACGACCTCGGGAAGGTCAGCGGAATCGGCGACGCGAAGCTCGCCAAGATCAAGCCGATGGCCACGGTGTGACGTGCGTGAGCGGCTGGACCTGCGCCTGCTCCCGGCGGCGATCGTCTGCTGGGCGGCGGCCGCGGTCGCCCTGATCTCGGCCGCGGCGGCGTGGTGGACGACTGCGGGCCTGGCGGTGGCGGCGGCGGGAGCGGTGGGGCTCCGACGGCGGGATCCGCGGCCCGTGGCGCAGATGATCTGCCTCGTGGTGGCCGCGGCGGCCGGCCTGGGCGCGGGCGTCGCTGCCTCGGTCGCCGTGCGCGTGCACGACCGGGAGCGCGCGGCGATCGCGGGGTTCGACGGCGCCGGGGCGGTCGAGGTCGTGCTCGAGATCGACGAGTGGCCGCGGCAGCGGTCCGGCGATCCCGGCGGGCACCTCGACGCGTCACGGGTCCTGGTGCCGGCGACGGCCTTGGCGGTCCGTACCGATACCGTCGTGCCCGCGCGCGGGGGAGTGCTCCTGCTGGGTGCGACGCACGACCTCGGCGCGCTGGTCCCCGGTGAGCGCGTCGCGATCCGCGTGACAGTGCTGCGAAGCACGCGGCCGGGCCTGGTGGCCGCGGTCCTCGTCGGTTCAGGGGATCCGACGGTGCTCGGGCGCGCGCCGCCGTACTTCCGTGCCGCCGCGGCGGTTCGCCGTGCGCTGGCGGCGGTGGCCGCCGAAGCACTACCCGTGGACGCCGCCGGGCTGCTGCCGGCACTCGTACTGGGCGACGAGTCCGCCACGCTGCCGACGGTGCGCGGCGACTTCCAGGACTCCGGCCTCACCCACCTGACGGCCGTCAGCGGCGCCAACTTCGCGATCATCGCGCTGTGCGTCCTCGGACTGTGCGCGGCGGCGGGCCTGCCGCTCGCTGCGCGGGCCGCGGTCACGACGGTGGCGATCGTCGCCTTCGTCGGGCTGGTGGGGCCCACCGGCTCCGTGGTGCGGGCCGCGGTGATGGGCCTGGTCGGGGTGGCGGCGCTGGCGCTGCGCCGCGGACGACAGCCGCTCGTCGCGCTGTTCGCGGCGGTCATCGTGCTCATGCTGGTGCGGCCGGCGCTGGCCCGCGACATCGGCTTCGCGCTCTCGGTGGCGGCGACCGCCGGGCTGGTGCTGTGGTCGCCCGTCGTGCGCGACCGACTCGTGACCGCGCGGGTGCCGGATACCCTCGCCGGGCTGCTCGCCGTGACGCTCGTGGCGCAGGTCGTCACGCTGCCGCTCGTCGTGGCCTTCTCGGGGCGCGTGCCACTGGGCGGGGTGGTCGCGAATCTGCTGGCGGGTCCGGTGATCTCGGTCATCACCGTGGTCGGAACCCTCGCGGCCGTCGCGGCACCGATCGCGGCACCCGTCGCCGCGCTGGCGGTGCGCGCGACGGGGCCGGAGCTCTGGTGGGTGATCGCGGTGGCGCGGTGGTGCGCGCGGATCGGCGTCGTCGACGTGCCGGGAGGGGCGGGCACGGGCGTCGCGCTCGTCGTGGCGTGCGTCGTCGTCGGTGGGGTCTGGAAGTATGGGAGTCGTGGTGGACAGCGCGCGCGTACACGTGGTGGTGGGGACCGAGGGCCTCCTGGTGGAGCGGGCGGTCTCGGCGATCGTCGAGTCGGCGCGCGCGGCGGCGGGCGACGGCGGGATGGGCCTCCCGGGCGGGGCGGGTGACGCCGTGCCGGTCACCCGGATCCGCGCCGGTGACGTGGACCAGTCCGAGCTGGTGGAGCTGCTGAGCCCGTCGCTGTTCGCCGAGGAGCGCATCGTGGTCCTCGAGTCCGCGGGTGAGGCCGGCAAGGCCCCGGTCGACCTCATCGTCGAGGCGGCGAAGAACCCGCCGGACGGCATCACCCTGGTGATCGAGCACAGCGGCGGCGGCCGGGCGAAGTCGATGGTGGCCGCGCTGAAGAAGGCGGGCGCGGAGCTGGTCGAGGTGCCTACGATCACCTCCGCCCGCGACCGGGCGGACTTCGCCAAGTCGGAGTTCCGGGCGCAGAAGGTGCGCGTCTCCGACGAGCTGGTGGACCTGCTGGTGGATTCCGTCGGCAAGGACCTGCGGGAGCTCGCGGCCGCGATCGCGCAGCTCGTCGCCGACACGGCCGGCCGGGTGGACCTGGCCGCGGTGCACCGCTACTACGCGGGCCGCGCCGAGGTCACCGGCTTCGAGATCGCCGACAAGGCCGTCGCCGGGCAGGTCGCGGCCGCGCTGGAGGCCCTGCGCTGGGCGCAGCACCGCGGCACGCCGCACGTGCTCATCGCCGATGCGCTCGCGGACGCGGTGCACTCCGTCGCGCGCATCCGGGGCCTGGGCCGCACCCCGGACCAGTACCGGGACGCGGGGGAGCTGGGCATGGCGCCGTGGAAGGTGAAGAAGATGACGCAGGTCGCGCGACGGTGGCGGGCCGAGAACGTGGCGGGCGCGCTGCAGGCCGTCGCCGCCGCGAACGCGGATGTGAAGGGCCAGGCCGCGGATCCGGATTACGCGCTGGAGATCGCGGTGCGCAAGGTCGCCACCCTCGCGGGCTGAGCCCCGGCGGCCGAGCAGCGGGGCCGGAGGGCGGCACCGTCGAACGCCGCCGCCTGCACCCGGATACGCGAAAACCGCGCCGTACCAGGCCGGCCCGCGTGGTGCCGGTGGGTGGTGCGGCGCGGTGATACGCGCGTCTAGCGGAAGATCAGAGCTTGTTGAGAGCCAGCGAGAGCGCCGACTTCTTGTTGGCGGCCTGGTTGGCGTGGATGACGCCGGCGCTGGCGGCCTTGTCGAGCTGGCGGCTGGTGCTCACGAGGAGCTCGCCGGCCTTGGCCTTGTCCCCGGCCTCGACGGCCTCGCGGAAGTGGCGGATGGCGGTACGCAGCGACGACTTCGCCGACTGGTTGCGCAGACGGTTGCGCTCGTTGGTCTTGATCCGCTTGATCTGGGACTTGATGTTGGCCACGCGTTCAAACTCTCTTGTCTCGAAAGGGGCAGCCGGTACTGACTGCCGACGTACCAGGTTACCAGCGGCCCGGACACAACCCAAATCGTGGCACCGCCTGCGGGAACGGCGCCCGACACCCACATTGCCACGCCGTGAACGAGAGCGCTGCCGAAACCGCGCCGGTGCGGCACGATGGCCGGGTGACCCCGCAGAAACAGGCCAAGTCCGCGAACCGGAAGCAGGCCGCCCCCCGATTGTCCGACGAGGCGCCCCTCTTCGGGGGCTACGACGACGCACCGTCGTTCGGGCGGGCGTTCGACGAGATGTTCGCCGACGACGGCACCGTCCGCACCCCGTACAAGCGGATCTTCGGCGCCCTCTCCTCGGCCGACGAGTCGGACCTGGCGGCGCGCGTCGATGCGCTCGGCGCGGCCTTCATCGACCAGGGCATCACCTTCTCGCTGGAGGGGCGCGAGCGCCCCTTCCCGCTGGACCTGGTGCCCCGGGTCATCGCCGCCGCGGAGTGGAACCGCCTCGAGAAGGGCATCAAGCAGCGCGTGCAGGCGCTGGAGATGTTCCTCGACGACATCTACTCCGAGCAGGAGATCCTGCGCGACGGCGTCGTGCCCAAGCGGCTGGTCACCTCCTGCGCCCACTTCCACCGGCAGGCCGCCGGCATCCGCCCGCCCAACGGTGTGCGCATCCACGTCGCCGGCATCGACCTCATCCGCGACGCCGAGGGCACCTTCCGCGTGCTCGAGGACAACCTGCGCTCGCCGTCGGGCGTGAGCTACGTGATGGAGAACCGCCGGACGATGGCGCAGGTCTTCCCCGACCTGTTCCAGCGGCACCGCGTGCGCGCCGTCGCCGACTACAGCTCCCACCTTCTGCGTGCCCTGCGCCGCTCGGCAGCCTCCAACGAGGCCGACCCGACGGTGGTCGTGCTCACCCCGGGCATGGCGAACTCGGCCTACTTCGAGCACTCGCTCCTCGCCCGGCAGATGGGCGTCGAGCTGGTCGAGGGGCGCGACCTCTTCTGCCGCGACAACGTGGTCTACATGCGCACCACGAGCGGCGAGCAGCAGGTCGACGTGATCTACCGCCGCATCGACGACGAGTTCCTCGACCCGATGCAGTTCCTCCCGAACTCGGTGCTCGGCGTCGCGGGCCTGCTCAACGCCGCCCGCGCGGGCAACGTGGTGATCAGCTCCGCGGTCGGCAACGGTGTCGCCGACGACAAGCTGACCTACACCTACGTGCCCGACATCATCGACTACTACCTCGGCGAGAAGCCGCTGCTGCAGAACGTCGACACCCTGCGCTGCTGGCTCGACGACGAGCGCGAGGAGGTCCTGGACCGCATCGACGAGCTGGTGATCAAGCCCGTCGAGGGCTCCGGCGGCTACGGCATCGTCTTCGGCCCCGACGCGAGCGAGAAGGAGCTCGCGACGATGCGCCGCAAGGTCACCACCGATCCGCGCGGCTGGATCGCGCAGCCGGTCATGCAACTGTCGACGGTGCCCACCAAGATCGGCGAGCAGGCCCGCCCGCGGCACGTCGATCTGCGGCCCTTCGCGGTCAACGACGGCGACGACGTCTGGGTGCTGCCCGGCGGACTCACCCGTGTCGCGCTGCCCGAGGGGTCCCTCGTCGTGAACTCCAGCCAGGGCGGCGGCTCCAAGGACACCTGGGTCCTCGCGGCCCGGTCCTCCGCCGCCGAGGCGGAACTCGAAGGCGTGGAGGTGGTCCCGAGCCGGGACCTCGCCGAACAGCAGCAGGTGGAACTCGGCCCCGAGCTCAGCTCGCAGGACCAACAACAGCAGCAGGCGCGAGAGGAGGTCCGTGATGCTCGCCCGTAACGCGGAGGCGCTGTACTGGATCGGCCGGTACGCCGAGCGCGCCGACGACACCGCCCGCATGCTCGACGTGACCGTGCACCAGTTCCTCGAGGACGCCACCGTCGACGAGGACCGGGTCTCCCGCCAACTCGTCCGCGTCCTCGGCATCCCCGAGCCGCCGGCCGACCAGCCGCTCGACCTTCGCTCCGTCACCGAGGTCGTCGCCTACAACCGCGACCCGGGCAGCGGTTCGATCGCCGCCACCGTCGCCTCCGCCCGCGAGAACGCCCGCGGCGCACGGGAGGTCACCAGCTCCGAGATGTGGGAGTGCCTCAACGCGACCTACAACGGCCTCGCCGAGCGCGAGCGTGCCGCCCGTCGGCTCGGCCCGCACGAGTTCCTCAACTACATCAAGAACCGCGCGGCGATGTTCTCCGGCCTCACCGACTCGACCCTCTCGCGCGACGAGGGCTACCGCTTCCTGCTCCTGGGCCGCTCCATCGAGCGGATGGACATGGCGGTGCGCCTGCTCCTCTCGCGCGCCGGTGACCGGGCGAACGCCCCCACCTGGGTCACCGTGCTCCGCGCGACGGGCGCGCACGACACGTACCTGCGCACTCACCGCGGCGTGCTCGACGCGACCCGCGTCGTCGAGTTCATCCTCGTAGACCGGCTCTTCCCGCGGTCGGTGATCCACGCGCTCACCACGGCGGAGGACTGCCTGAACGCCATCGAGGGCGGGCGCGAGGGGCGCCTCGGCACCCGCACCGAGGCGCAGCGGCTCCTCGGCCGCGCCCGCGGCGAGCTCGAGTTCCTCGCCCCCGGCGAACTGCTCGAGGACCTGCAGCGCCGGCTCCTCGCGCTGCAGGAGCTCGGGCAGGCCGCCGGCGAGGCGGTCACCGCCCGCTACTTCCACGTGACGCCCTACGTCGCCTGGACCGACGCCCGCGCCCGGGGCGACATCGACACCATCCTGGAGGGGGAGCTGTGAGCTGGCGTCTTCGAGTCGTGCACTCCACCGGTTTCGGCTACAACGCGCCGGTCACCTCGTCGTACAACGAGGCCCGCCTGACGCCGCGCAGCGACCAGCGGCAGAACGTCATCCTCAACCGCGTGGAGACGGTGCCCGCCACCCGCGCCTACCGGTACACGGACTACTGGGGCACCGCGGTCACCGCCTTCGACCTGCACGCCCCGCACACCGCGCTCGAGGTCACCGGCGCCTCCGTCGTCGAGACCGAGGCCGCCGACGACACGGGCGAGGTGGTCGGCTGGGACGAGCTGGAGACCGATCGCGTGCGCGACCGGTTCGACGAGCTGCTCAGCTACACCGACTACGTGCCGAAGCACCGCAAGCTCACGGCGCAGGCCAAGAAGCTGGTCAAGGACCGCGAGCTCGACGAGGCCGTGCTCGCGGTGTGCCGCTGGGTGCACGAGGAGCTGGACTACGTGCCCGGCACCACGGGCGTGCACTCGTCGGCGATCGACGCGTGGGACGAGCGCAAGGGCGTCTGCCAGGACTACGCGCACCTCACGCTGCTCCTGCTGCGCAGCGTCGGCATCCCCGCCCGGTACGTCTCCGGGTACCTGCACCCGCAGCGCGACGCGGAGGTCGGGTCGACGGTGGCGGGTGAGTCGCACGCGTGGATCGAGGCGTGGACGGGGCAGTGGCGAGGCTACGACCCCACCAACGACGTCCCGATCGGCGAGCGGCATGTCTCGGTGGGCGTGGGCCGCGACTACGCCGACGTCCCGCCCCTGCGCGGAGTGATCGCGGGCGGTGGCGCGTCGGACCTCGACGTGGTCGTGGAGATCACCCGCCTCGCATGATGATTCACTGCGCATGACCGACGACTCCCCGCTGTGGATCGCGGTCCGCGGGGCGCGGGTGCACAACCTGCGCTCCCTCGACGTCGACGTGCCGCTGCGCCGCCTCGTCGCCATCGCCGGCGTCTCCGGCAGCGGCAAGTCCTCGCTGGCCATGGGCGTGCTCTACGCGGAGGGCTCGCGCCGCTACCTGGAGGCGCTGTCGACGTACACGCGCCGCCGCATGGCGCAGGCGCCCCGCGCCGCCGTCGACTCCGTGGAGCACGTCCCCGCGGCGCTCGCGCTGCGGCAGCGGCCCGGCGTCCCCGGCGTGCGCAGCACCTTCGGCACCAGCACCGAGCTGCTGAACGTGCTGCGGCTCATGTTCTCCCGCCTCGCCTCCCACCGCTGCCCGAACGGCCACTACCTCGACCCGACCATCGACGTCGCCGCCGGGCTCGACCTCACGTGCCCGGTGTGCGGCGCCGCTTTCTCCCCGCCCGGCGCGGAGGCGCTGGCCTTCAACTCCGACGGCGCCTGCCCAACGTGCTCGGGCACGGGCGTCGTCCGCGCGATCGACGGGGCCGCGCTGGTGCCGGACCCGTCGAAGGCGATCGCCGACGGTGCCGTCGCGCCCTGGTCGACGTTCGGCTTCTCGTTCATGCCGCAGGTCGTCGCCGACCTCGGCGTCCGCATCGACGTGCCGTACACCGAGCTGAGCGACGCCGAGCGCGAGATCGTGCTGCACGGCCCCGCCGAGAAGCGCAAGGTCGCGGTGTCCAGCAAGAACGGCAAGCTCTTCGAGGTCAACTTCACCTACCGCAGCGCGAACGCCGCGGTGCAGGAGGCGCTCGACAAGGCGACCACCGAGGCGGGCCTGGGGCGGGTCGGCCGGTTCGTGCACGCCGGTCCGTGCGGCGACTGCGACGGCACCCGGCTGAGCCCCGAGGCGCGGGCGCCGCGGATCGGCGATGTCGGACTCGCCGACGTCACCGCCCTGACGCTCGACGAGGTGCTCGCCTGGGCGCCGCGCACCGTCGGGCCGCTGCCGGCGGACATGCGATCGATGGCGACGATCCTCGTCGACACCCTGGAGTCGATCGCGCAGCGGCTCGTGGAGCTCGGTCTCGGCTACCTCGGCCTGGACCGCGCCGCGGCGACGCTGTCCACGGGCGAGCGGCAGCGGGTGCAGCTCGCGCGGGCGGTCCGCAACCGCACGACCGGTGTGCTCTACGTGCTCGACGAGCCGTCGGTCGGGCTGCACCCCGCCAACGTGGAGGGCCTGCTCGGCGTGGTCCGGGACCTGTTGCGGGACGGGAACTCCGTGGTCGTCGTCGACCACGACCTCGACGTGCTGCGCGAGGCCGAGCACCTCATCGAGATCGGCCCCGGCTCGGGCGCCGAGGGCGGACGCCTCCTCGCGCAGGGCACCGTCGCCGAGATCGAGGCCGACGGCGCGTCCGTCCTCGGCCCGTTCCTCGCCCGCCGCGAAGCCGTCCGCACGAGGCCGCGCACGCCCGACGACGAGGTCTTCGCGCGCGGCCGGATCCGTCTCGAGACCGCGCCGATCCACACCGTGCACGCCCTCGCCGTCGACGTCCCCGTCGGCCGGGTCACCGCCGTCACCGGGGTCTCCGGCTCCGGCAAATCGACGCTGGTGCTGGAGGGCCTGGTCCCGGCACTCACCGCGGCCGCCGCGGGGGAGCCCCTCCCCGCACACGTCACGGTGCTCGACGCACCGGGGCTCGGGCGCGTCAACCTGGTCGACGCGACGCCGATCGGCGTCAACGTGCGCTCGACCGTCGCGACCTACAGCGGGGTGCTCGACGACCTCCGCCGCGAGTACGCGAAGACCGCGGCAGCGAAGGCGGCGGACCTGAGGGCGGGCGCGTTCTCCTACAACACGGGCGCGCTGCGTTGCCCGCGGTGCGACGGCACCGGGCAGGTCTCGCTGGACGTGCAGTTCCTGCCGGACGTCGACATCGAATGCCCGGCCTGCCTCGGCCGACGGTACGCCCCCGAGGCCTCCGCGGTGCGGTGGCCGGAGCCCGACGGGCTGTCGCTGCCGGACCTGCTCGCGCTCAGCGTCCGGGAGGCCGCCGAGGTCGTCCCGGTGCCGCGGATCGCGAAGAAGCTGCGCACTTTGGCCGACCTCGGCCTCGGCTACCTCACGCTCGGCGAGGCGACCCCCGCCCTCTCCGGCGGCGAGGCGCAGCGCCTCAAGCTTGCGGGGGAGTTGGGCCGGGACCAGTCGGACGCGGTCTTCGTGCTCGACGAGCCCTCGGTGGGCCTGCACCCGAAGGACGTGCGCGTGCTGCTCGACGTGCTGCAGCGCCTCGTGGACCGGGGAGCGACGGTGATCGTCGTCGAGCACGATCTCGACATGATCGCCAACGCCGACCACGTGATCGACCTCGGCCCGGGCGGCGGGGCGGCGGGCGGCACCGTGGTCGCGGAGGGCACGCCGGAGCTCGTCGCCGCGACGCCGGAGAGCGTGACCGGGCGGTTCCTGCGGGAACACCTGACCACGTGATTGATGTATGCGTTGCTTACATGGCCCGGTCGCGCTAATGTAAGCAGTGTCAACTGCAGCCGTTCGCCGGGAGTCCCACCATGCCGAAGCGCATTCTGAACGTCGTCACCAACGTCGGCCACTACGACGACCCGTCGCACAAGACGGGTCTGTGGCTCTCCGAGCTCACGCACGCGTGGCACGTCTTCGAGGAGGCGGGGTTCGAGCAGGCGCTGGTGAGCCCGCGGGGCGGTGCGGTGCCGCTCGAGCCGCGGTCCCTGAAGTTCCCGAACTACGACAGGACGGCCAAGGAATGGCGCGCCGATCCCGCGCGGATGGCGCTGCTGGAGAACACGCTCAGTCCCGACGAGATCGACTCCGCCGATTTCGATGCGATCTTCTTCACCGGCGGCCACGCCGTGATGTACGACTTCCCGGACAGCGAGGGGCTGCAGCGGATCAGCCGCGAGATCTTCGAGCGCGGCGGCGTCGTCTCCTCGGTGTGCCACGGCTACTGCGGGCTGCTCAACACCAGGCTCTCGAACGGCGAGTACCTCGTCGCCGGCCGGAAGGTGACTGGCTTCGCGTGGCAGGAGGAGGTGCTCGCCCGCGTCGACAAGCTGGTCCCGTACAACGCCGAGGACGAGATGAAGAAGCGGGGCGCGCTCTACGAGAAGGCGAGGCTCCCGTTCGTCTCCTACGCGATCTCCGACGGCAACCTCGTCACCGGCCAGAACCCCGGCTCCGCGAAGGCGACCGCGCGCAAGGTCGTCGAGGTGCTGGGCTGACTCAGGTCCAGCCGTAGTCGTCGCGCAGGCGCTGCGCGACGGACTCGAAGCGACGGCGGTCCAGAACGGCGCCCTCGCGACGGATGCCGTCCTCCGGCACGTCGAGGACGCGATCGAGCCGCACCCAGGAGGGGCGCTGGTCACTGTCCCAGGGGCCGGAGCCGATGCCGACCCAATCCGGATCGCCCATGTGCCGCTCCTGGCTGGAGAGCATCAGCCCGAGCAGGCTGTTCACCGACCGCCCGACCACGAGCACGGGCCGGTCCTTGCCCTGGCCCGCGTTCGGCCCCGTCGTCTCCTCGAACTCCACCCACGTCCACACGATCTCGCCCGGGTCGGCCTGCCCGTCGAGCTGCGGCGCGTAGAAGACGCCCCGCGCCAGCAGCGCGGTCGGGGTGGACGTGCGGGTCACGGGCCGGCCCGGCGTGAACTCCTTGGGCTCCGCGGGTGCCTCCAGGCCGAGCGCCTGGTTCACCGTCTGGGTGACCGCCTGCGTGATCGCCTCGCGGCCCGCGCGGACGGGCGGGCTGTTGACGACCTGCGCGGCGAGGCGGGGGCCGTGCTCGCGTGCGAGCTTGGCCGCCACGGCCGCGAAGCGGGTGAAGTCGTTCGCCATGCCCCCAGGATAGGCCCGCACCCTCGACGGCCGCGCGCGACGAATTCCGGCGACCCCGCTCGTATGTACCTGTGTCGACCGATCCCGAGCACAGGAGACCGCCATGACCACTCTCACCGACACCGATCTGTACGACGCCACCGTCGCCGAGCGCACCCGCATGGCCGCGCTGCTCGAGGGCCTCACCCCGGCGCAGTGGTCCGCCGACTCGCTCTGCGCGGGCTGGCGCGTCCGCGAGGTGGTGGCGCACCTGAACATGACCGACACCCAGACCCAGGAGGAGTTCGGGGCCGCCCTCGCCGAGGCGGGCGGTGACATCAACGCCGCGGTCGACCGCACCGCCCGGGCGGACGTCGCCCGCTTCTCCGACACCGAGCTCCTGGCGATCCAGCAGGCGCGCGTCGCGAGCCGGTGGACGCCGGGGCCCGGCGCGACGCAGGGCGCGCTCGCCCACGAGGTGATCCACGGCCTCGACATCACCGTCCCGCTGGGCCTGCCCGGCCCGGCGCCCGAGGTGCTCGCGGCGACGGTCGCCGGCTCGACCGCGGAGGGCCTCGCCTTCTTCGGCGTCGACCTCGCGGGCCTGCGTCTGACCGCGGTCGACTCGGATCTCATGCTCGGCGACGGCCCCCAGGACGTCCCGCTGCCGACGGCCACGATCGTCCTGATCGCGACGGGCCGACGCCCGGTCCCGGACCCCGCAGCCGTGGGATGATCGCGACTGTGGCAGTGGTCGACGGGGCGGTGATCGACGAGGGACTCCTCGGCGACCTGCGCCCCGAGCTGGTCCGCTACTGCTATCGGATGATCGGCGACGGTGCGGGCGCCGAGGACGCCGCGCAGGAGGTGCTCCTGCGGCTGTGGCGTACGCGGGAGACCTACGATCCGGCGCGTGCGAGCGTGCGGACCTGGGCGTACGCCATCGCGTCCCGGTACTGCATCGACCTCCTCCGCGCCGCCCCGCGCAAGGCGCTCCCGACCGACCTGTCGGAGCGGAACGGCGCGGGGGACCAGGTCTTCGCAGAGCTGCGGCCCGGCAGCTGGGTGACGCCCCTGCCCGACGCCGGCGGCGATCCGGCCGCCGCCGCCGAGCGGCACGAGACCATCCGGATGGCCTTCGTCGCGGCGCTGCAGCACCTCACGCCGTCGCAGCGCGCGGTCCTCGTCCTGCGCGACGTCTACCGGCACAGCGCCGCCGAGACCGCGTCGATGCTGGGGATCAGCGCGGCGGCCGCGCACTCCTCGCTGCAACGCGCCCGGAAGGTGCTCGCGGGGGCGGCGCCGGCATCGTCGGACGTCCCGGCTCCCGATGTCGATCAGCGGCTGCTCGACGGCTTCGTCCGCGCCTTCGAGCGGCACGACGTGGCCGGACTCGCCGCTCTGCTCGCCGAGGACGTCGTGTTCTCCATGCCGCCCGTCGCCTTCTGGCTCCGCGGCGCCGCCGACTACGCGGTGCTGTTCGGCTCGGGGGACGCCTGCGTCGGGCATCGCCTCGTCGCGACGACCGCGAACGGCTGCCCGGCGTTCGGGCAGTACGCGCCGGGCGACGAGGACGGGGTGCGCCCGTTCGCCCTCGTCGTCGTCGAGTCCGACGGTGCCCGCATCACCCGGGTGACCACGTGCCTGGACCAGGCGGACCGGTTCGAGGCCTTCGGCCTCCCGGCCCGCCTGTAGCGGCCGAAGGTCAGCTGCCCGAGACGAGCTCCGCACACCGCTCGCCCACCAGCATCACGGTGATGTTGGGGTTGACGGTGGTGTGCTCGGGGAACACCGACGCGTCCGCCACCCGCAGGCCCGCGACGCCCTTGACCCGCAGTTCGGGGTCCAGGGGCGACATCGGGTCGTCGGCGGCACCCATCCGCACCGAGCCGGCGGGGTGGTAGACGGTGTTGTGCGTGCGCCGGATGTAGTCGGCGAGCTCGGCGTCGGTCTGCGCGCCCGGGCCGGGGTAGAGCTCCCGCTCGATCCAGTCCTTGAGCGGTCCCGCCTCGGCGATCTCCCGCGCCTTCCGGATGCCCGCGATCATCACCTTCATGTCGTGCCCCTCGGGGTCGGTGAAGTACCGCGGGTCCACCTTGGGCTTGTCCCGGAAGTCCCGCGACCGCAGCCGGACGGTGCCGCGCGAGCGCGCGTGCGTGACGTTCGGCGTGAGGCAGAAGGTGTTCTCGGCCGTGGGGTAGCCCTGGCGCAGCGTGTGCATGTCGAAGGGCACGCTGCCGTAGTGCATCATCAGGTCGGGCCGGTCGAGGCCGTACTCCGTGGGAGTGAAGATCCCGATCTCCCACCACTGCGTCGACTCGCGCACCATGGGCCGCGTGGTCTCGAAGCCGATCACGCCCTCCGGGTGGTCCTGCAGGTGCGCGCCGACGCCGGGGGAGTCGACGAACACGTCGACGCCCGTCTCGCGCAGGTGATCCGCGGGGCCGATCCCCGAGAGCATGAGCAGCTTCGGCGAATCGATCGCGCCCGCGCTGACGATCACCTCGCGGCGCGCTCCCACCCGGGTGGTCCGGCCGAAGGCGTTGTCGGTGATGTCCACCGCCACGGCGCGCGGCACCTCACCGCTCGTGTCGAAGACCACCTTCTTCGCCCACGCGCCGGTGCGGATCGTGAGGTTCTCCCGGTCCAGGATCGGATGCAGGTAGCTCACCGACGAGGACGACCGCGTCCCGTCGGCCCGGCGGTTGATCTGGAAGAAGCCGGCGCCGTTGGTCACCGTCGTCCCGGTGTTGAACTCGGCCCGCGGGATGCCCACCTCCGCACAGGAATCCAGCAGGGCGACGCCACACGGATCCTTCGGCGGCACGGACATGATGTGCACGGGCCCGGACCGGCCGTGGTGCTCGCCGGGGGCGTCGTTGGTCTCGATCTTCGGGTACAGCCGGTACACCGCGTCCGCGCTCCAGCCGGTGGCGCCGTGGTCGCGCTCCCAGGAGTCCAGGTCCTCGCGCGGCGCCCAGAAGGCGATGCAGCTGTTGTGGGAACTGCAGCCGCCCAGCACCTTCGCGCGCGCGTGCCGCATGAAGGAGTTCCCGTTCTCCTGCGGCTCGATGGGGTAGTCCCAGTCGTAGCCGGACTCCAGCAGCTCCATCCACCGGTCCAGTTGCAGGATCGCCTCGTCGCCCACGTCCGACGGTCCCGCCTCCAGCAGGCAGACCGTCACCGTCGGGTCCTCGGACAGGCGTGCGGCAACGGCGGCCCCGGCCGATCCCGCGCCCACCACTACGTAGTCGAAGACGTCCTCGTCCCGTGCGTCCTCAGAGCTCACTTACGCGTCCTTCCGCTCGGCGAACCATCCGGTCACGGACGGCCGCAGGTTCTCGTACACGTGCTTGGCCTCGAGGTACTCGCCGAGGCCGGTGGGGCCGAGCTCGCGCCCGATGCCCGAGGCGCCGAAGCCGCCCCACTCGGCTTGAGGGAGGTAGGGGCCGAAATCGTTGATCCAGACGGTGCCGTGCCGCAGCCGGCGCGCCACCCGCTTGGCCCGGCCGCCGTCCGCCGACCACACGGCGCCCGCGAGGCCGTACTCGGTGTCGTTGGCGATCGCCACGGCCTCGTCCTCGGTCGTGAAGGTCTCGACGGTGACGGTGGGCCCGAAGGCCTCGTCGTGCACGCAGGCCATCGACGGATCGCACTGATCCAGCACGGTCGGGAGGTAGAAGAAGCCCCCGTCCAGGGAACCCGAGCCCTGGTCGCCCGCGGCGAAGGCGCCGCCCGTGCGGACCACCGCCCCGTCCTCGCGGGCCTTCTCGACGTAGGCGTGCACCTTGTCACGGTGCGCGGCGGAGATCAGCGGCCCGGTCTCCGTGCCCTCGGCGTAGGGCAGGCCCTGCCGGATGCCCTCGGCGCGGCGGACGAGCTCGTCGACGAAGGCGTCGTGCACGGACTCCTCGACCACGAGGCGCGCGCCCGCGGAGCACACCTGGCCCGAGTGCAGGAAGGCGGCGTTGAGGGCGTTGTCGACCGCGGCCGCAAGGCCTTCCGGCGTGGCGCAGGCGTCGGCGAAGATCACGTTGGGGTTCTTGCCGCCCAGCTCGAGCGCCACCTTCTTCACGGTCCCGGCGGCGTTCGCCGCGATGAGCCGGCCCGTCACGAGGCCGCCCGTGAAGGAGACGAGGTCGACGTCGGGATGGGTGGACAGTGGCGCGCCGGCTTGCGCCCCGGCGCCGAGGACGAGGTTGGCGACGCCGTCGGGCAGGCCCACCTCCTGCAGCACCTTCATCAGCAGGATGGAGGTGTGCGGGGTGAGCTCGGAGGGCTTGAGCACGAACGTGTCCCCGGCCGCCAGCGCCGGCGCGACCTTCCACGCCGCCTGCAGCAGCGGGTAGTTCCAGGGCGTGATCATCGCGCAGACGCCGACGGGCTCGTAGACGATCTGCGAGGCCACGTCGGCGGAGCCTGCGTCCACGATGCGCCCGCTGTCCTGCCCCGCGAGCTTGCCGAAATAGCGGAAGCAGGCGGCGATGTCGGCCATGTCCAACTCGGATTCGTACAGCCGCTTGCCGGTGTCGGCGGTCTCGGCGCGCGCGAACTCGTCGCGGCGGCGGTCGAGTGCGTCGGCGACGCGCAGCAGCAGATCACCCCGCTCCGCGGCGGAGGTGTGCGGCCAGGGACCGGTGTCGAACGCCCGACGGGCCGCCGCGATCGCGGCCTCGGTGTCGGCGGCGGTCGCCTCGTCGACGACGCCGGCCTCGGTGCCGTCGGCGGGGCAGACGATGGTGCGGGTGCCGCCGCTCTCGCTGTGGCGCCAGGCGCCGTCGATGAACAGGGTGGGCTCGGTCATGCGGGTGTCCCTTCGGGTTCCGTGGACGCCTCGGCGTCGGGATCGGTGCGGGTGTCGGCGGATTCGTCGTGGCCGTCGTGGTGGTCGGTCGCGGCGCGGCGCAGATGCAGGTAGCCCAGGTGCCGCTCGTACTGGTCGAGGATGTCGCCGATGATCTGTTCGCGGGTGTAGCCGCCCAGCGTGTACCCCTGCGACCCCTCGGCGAGGTAGACCTCGCAGCGGAAGTAGCGGTCGTCGGAGCGCTGCGCGAGGATCGCGTAGCTCGGCGCAGGCGCCGAGACGGGCCACACGCAGTACTCGAAGTGCGGCTCGCCGGCCAGGTCCACCTTGAGGGTCGGGGACGGTAGCGATTCGCTGCGGCCCGATTCGTCGACGGTGGCGACGATGCCCTCGGCGGCGAATTCCGCTGCCACGTCCCGCATCGCGGGCGCCACCGAGTTCTCCAGGAAGCGCAGCGTCGCGGCCCGCCCGGGGTACTGGACCGTCGCGAGGAGCCGGCGTCGCCAGCTTCCGGGCTCGCCGCCGCCGCGCCCGGCCGCGAGCGATTTCGGCAGGGCGGTGCGGTAGCTGTCGTGCTTGTAGGACTCGGTGTGCAGCGCCCGCAGCAGCGCGATGCCCACCAGGGCGAGCACGAAGGAGAAGGGCAGGCCCATGATGATGGTCGCCTTCTGCAGGGTGACGATCGAGCCGTCGTTGCCCGCGAACAGCATCGCGAGCGTGAGCAGGCCGATCGCGAAGGACCAGAAGATCCGGGTGCTCCGCGCGCAGTCCGCCATCGGGTCGTCGAGCTTCGACGTGAAGTTGCCCATCACGAGCGATCCGGAGTCGGCGCTCGTGACGTAGAACAGCAGGCCGGTGATGGTGGCGATCGCCAGGAGCAGCGGAGCGCCGGGATACTGCTCGAGCAGCGAGTAGAAGCCCACCTCGGGCATCGAGGCGGTGGCCTCCGCGAAATCCTTGTCGCCGCGGGCCACCTCGAGCGCGCTGTTCCCGAACACCGAGATCCACACCAGGATGAAGCTGAACGGCACCACCAGCACGCCGAAGACGAACTGGCGCAGCGTCCGCCCGCGCGAGATCCGCGCGAGGAACAGGCCGACGAAGGGAGCCCACGCCACCCACCAGGCCCAGAAGAACAGCGTCCACGCGTCGAGCCAGCCCGACGGGTCGTTGCCGGCGGTCTCCGGGTTGATCTGGCCCCACGCGAACGTGTCCATGGTGCGATCGAGGAACGTCGAGAGGTAGTCACCGGTGTTCTGCACCAGGCCGTTGAGCAGGAAGTCGGAGCGGCCGGCGACCAGGATGTAGACGAGCAGCAGGATCGCCAGGATCACGTTGAGCTCGCTCAGGCGCCGGATGCCCTTGTCGACGCCGGAGGTCGCGGAGATCGTCGCAACGATCACGGACAGCACGATGAGGCCGATCTGTGCCGCCTTGCCCTGCGGGATGCCGAACAGCTCGTGCAGGCCGTAGTTGAGCTGGACGATGCCGATGCCCAGCGAGGTGGCGATGCCGAAGATCGTGCCGAGCACGGCGGCCACGTCGACCGCGTCGCCGAGCCGGCCGTGCACGCGCTTGCCGAGGATGGGGTAGAGCGCCGCACGAATGGTGAGCGGGAGGTTGTGCCGGAACGCGAAGTAGGCCAGTGCCCCGCCCATGAGGGCGTACATCGCCCAGCCGGTGACGCCGTAGTGGAAGACGGTCCAGGTCACCGCCTCGCGCGCGGCGTGGTTGGTCTCGCCGGCGCCGACCGGCGGGTTGATGTAGTGGCTCACGGGTTCGGCGACGGAGAAGAACATCAGGTCGATGCCGATGCCTGCCGCGAAGAGCATCGAGGTCCAGGTGAACAGGCTGTACTCGGGCCGCGACTCCTCGGGGCCGAGGCGGTACGTGCCGTAGCGGCTGAGGCCGATGAAGACGACCACGCCGACGATGCCCGTCGCCAGGAGGAAGTACCACCACCCGAACCAGGTGGTGATGAAGTCGACCACGCCGCTGATCACGCTCTCCGCGGTCTCGGGAGAGGCGAGTGCCCAGAGGGCGAGTGCGAGGACCGAGCCTGCGGCGGCGATGAAGACTCGGCGGTTCAAGGAGCTCGTCGGTGTCGGTGTGGTCTCTACTGGTTTCGATGTTCGTGAGGATTCAGAATCACTCATGTCGTTCGACGTTACCGTGGTGGTCGTGAAACCGGACCAGGTCGGTCATTACCCGGGGGTTGCGCGATGCCGGTGATCCGCCGCTATCGCGGCGGGGACGCGGGCGCCCTGCGCGCCCTGTTCGTGCGGGCGGGGGAGGGCTCGCCGTCGGGCGACCTGTGGCGGCACCCGCCGTCGGAACGGGCCGTCTACCTGGACCCCTACATCGAGCACTGCCCGGAAACACTGTTCGTGGCGGAGGCCGACGGTGCGCTCGTCGGCTACCTCACGGGGTGCCCTCCGGGGGCGTCGCTGCCGTCGGAGGACGACCGGCTGGTCGCCGCGCTGCGGAGCCCGGCCGTGCTGCTGCGCCCGGCGACGGCCCGGTTCCTCGGGCGCGCCGCGCTGGACCTCGCGACGGTGTGCCGCCGGGAACCGTCGGCCTCCGGAGAGCTGCACGACGAACGCTGGCCGGCCCACCTGCACATCGACGTCGCGCCGGAGGCGCGCGGGACCGGCGCGGCGTACGGATTGATGGACGCCTGGACGACGGCGCTGGGCGAAGCCGGGTGCCACCTGCAGACGCTGGTCGAGAACGTGCGCGCGGTGCGGTTCTTCGAGCGCTGCGGGTTCGTCCCGTACGGCCCGAGCCCGACTGTGCCGGGCGTCCGGTACCGCGGCGCGCGGGTCCACCAGCTCACCATGGTGCGACCTTGTCCGGCGGCATGAGAAACTGGAGGGTGACGTGTGCCGGGAACCCGGCCAGCCGCCCGAGGAGTGAGACCGATTCCCAGCTTCGCCGATACCACCTTCACGGATCCCGCCCGGATCCGTAACTTCTGCATCATCGCGCACATCGACCACGGCAAGTCGACCCTGGCCGACCGGATGCTGCAGCTCACGGGTGTGGTCGAGGAGCGCGCCATGCGGGCCCAGTACCTCGACCGCATGGACATCGAGCGCGAGCGCGGCATCACGATCAAGGCGCAGAACGTGCGCCTGCCGTGGACGATCAAGGGCGCGGACGGCTCCGACGAGGAGTACGTCCTGCACATGATCGACACGCCGGGCCACGTGGACTTCACGTACGAGGTCTCCCGCGCCCTGGAGGCCTGCGAGGGCGCGATCCTCCTGGTCGACGCCGCGCAGGGCATCGAGGCGCAGACACTCGCGAACCTGTACCTCGCGATGGACAAGGATCTGGAGATCATCCCGGTCCTCAACAAGATCGACCTGCCCGCCGCCGATCCCGATCGCTACGCCGAGGAGATCGCGCACATCACCGGCTGCGAGCCGGAGGACGTGCTGCGGGTCTCGGGCAAGACCGGCGTGGGCGTGGACGCGCTGCTCGACCGCGTGATCGAGAAGGTCCCGCCGCCCGTCGGCGAGGCCGACGCTCCCGCCCGCGCGATGATCTTCGACTCCGTCTACGACACCTACCGCGGCGTCGTCACGTACATCCGCGTGGTCGACGGGAAGATCGTCCCGCGCGAGAAGATCCAGATGATGTCGACCGGCGCCACCCACGAGTTGCTCGAGGTCGGCATCGTCTCGCCCGAGCCGAAGGCCTCGAAGGGCCTGGGCGTGGGCGAGGTGGGTTACCTCATCACCGGTGTGAAGGACGTGCGCCAGTCGAAGGTCGGCGACACCGTGACGACCGCGCGCAAGGGGGCCGAGGAGCCGCTCACGGGCTACGAGGAGCCCCGGCCGATGGTCTACTCGGGCCTGTATCCCGTGGACGGGTCGGACTATCCCGCGCTCCGCGAGGCGCTGGACAAGCTGCAGCTCAACGACGCGGCGCTGACCTACGAGCCGGAGACGTCGGTGGCGCTCGGCTTCGGCTTCCGCTGCGGCTTCCTCGGGCTGCTGCACATGGAGATCACCCGCGAGCGGCTGCAGCGCGAGTTCGGCCTCGACCTGATCTCCACCGCGCCCAACGTGGTCTACCGCGTGGTCGGCGAGGACGGCAAGGAGCTGATCGTCACCAACCCGTCGGACTGGCCGGACGGCAAGTTGCGCGAGACCTACGAACCGATCACCAAGACCACGATCATCGCGCCGAGCGAGTTCGTCGGCACGATCATGGAGCTGTGCCAGTCGCGGCGCGGCGAGCTCGGCGGCATGGACTACCTGTCGGAGAGCCGCGTCGAGCTGCGCTACACGCTGCCGATGGCCGAGATCATCTTCGACTTCTTCGACTCGCTGAAGTCGCGCACCCGCGGCTACGCCTCGCTGGACTACGAGGAGGCCGGCGAGCAGCAGTCCGATCTGGTGAAGGTCGACATCCTGCTGCAGGGCGAGGCCGTCGACGCGTTCAGCGCGATCGTGCACCGCGACGGTGCGCAGGCGTACGGCAACAAGATGACGGTCAAGCTCAAGGAGCTCATCCCGCGCCAGCAGTTCGAGGTGCCGGTGCAGGCCGCGATCGGCTCGAAGATCATCGCCCGCGAGAACATCCGCGCGATCCGCAAGGACGTGCTCGCCAAGTGCTACGGCGGCGACATCAGCCGTAAGCGCAAGCTGCTCGAGAAGCAGAAGGAGGGCAAGAAGCGCATGAAGACGATCGGTCGGGTCGACGTGCCGCAGGAGGCCTTCGTGGCGGCGCTGTCGTCGGAGTCCTCGGCCGACAAGCCGAAGGGCAAGTAGTGTTCCGACGGTGACCGCACCGTCGGAATCGGCATCCTCGGGGTCCGCTTCGCGGAACCGGGAGGACCTCTCCCGCTTCGCGCTGCTGTCGATCGCCACCTCGTTGGTGGTGATCGGGCTCAAGATCCTGGCCTGGCGACTCACCGGCTCCGTCGGCCTGTTGTCCGACGCCGCCGAATCGTCGGTGAACGTCGTGGCGGCGGTTGCGGCCTACGTCGCCCTCAAGGTGGTGGCCAAGCCCGCCGATCATGACCACAACTTCGGCCATACGAAGGCCGAGTACTTCTCGGCCGTGCTCGAGGGCGTGATGATCGTCGTCGCCGCCGTGGTCATCCTCGTCTCGGCGGTGGATCGGCTGCTCAACCCGCAGGCGTTGGAGCAGGTGGGGCTGGGCCTGGCGATTTCGGTGGCGGCGACGGTGCTCAACGGACTCGTCGGGTACTACCTCATCCGGGTCGGCCGCCGGCATCGCTCGTTGGCACTGCAGGCCGACGGTAAGCACCTGCTCACGGACGTGTGGACCACGGTCGGCGTGATCGTGGGCGTGCTCCTGGTCGCCCTCACCGGCTGGCTGCCGCTGGACCCGCTCATCGCGATCGCGGTGGCGGTGAACATCCTGGTCGTCGGGGCGCGCCTCGTGTGGCAGTCGGGCGCCGGGCTCATGGATGCGGCGCTGCCGGCGGACGAGCGGGCGCAGATCGATGAGGTGCTCGATCGCCACCGGACCGACGGGATCGACTTCCACGACGTCCGGACCCGCGAGTCCGGGCACGAGCGATTCCTTCAGCTGCACATGCTCGTGCCCGGCGACTGGACCGTCCAACACGCCCACGACGTGACCGAGGAGGTCGAGGCCGACCTCGCCGCCCTGTTCGACGACATGCGGATCACGATCCACATCGAGCCGATCGACGACCCCCGGGCCTACGAGGACTGGCGCCTCGACTGACCGGTCAGCGCCCGTCGACGGTGCCGCTCAACGCTGCCAGCCCGTCGCGGTAGATGTCCGCGAACAGGGTCTCGAGCTCGGCCTCGGTCCCCGTGCCGGGGAAGAACCTGCCCGACCATTGGACTTCGGCCTCGTCGGGACGGCCCGGGATCGGATGCACCCGAATCGTCGACTCGTACGCGCTCACCGGGAAGGGGGATTCGACGGTCGTGTAGCTGTAGGACCGCCGGGCCCTTCGAGGGATCAGTGTCCGCCGGGGAGCGGCGCCGCGGCGTCCACGAGTCCCGAGGCCCGCAGGTCCGCCCAGAAGCCGTCGGGAATCGTCGTGGCGAGCGCGGCGACATCCTCGGTGATCCGTGAGGGGCGGCTCGCCCCGGGGATGACGGCGGCCGAGACCGGATGTGCGAGGGAGAACTGGAGTGCGGCGGCCTTGATCGGGATGCCGTGGCGGTCGGTCAGCGCGCGGAGGCGGGTGACGCGCTCGAGGACGTGGTCGGGTGCCTGCTGGTACTCGAAGGTGGTGCCGCCCGCGAGGACCCCGGAGCTGTAGGGGCCACCGACCACCATGCTCACGCCCAGTTCCTCCGCCAGTGGCAGCAGGCGAGAGAGCGCGGCGCGGTGGTCGAGCAGCGTGTACCGACCCGCGAGGAGGAAGGCGTCCGGGCGCGGCTCGTCCAGAGCCAGGGTGAGCTCGATCGGCTCGACCTTGTTGACGCCCAAGCCCCACGTGGTGATGACGCCCTGCTCCCGCAGGTCCTGCAGGACGCGGAACGCCCCGGTGCGCGCGATCTCGAAGTGGTGCAGCCAGTCGTCGCCGTGGAAGTCCTGCGCGATGTCGTGCACCCAGACGGCGTCGATCCGGTCCACGCCCATGCGGGTGAGGCTGTCCTCGATCGATCGCTTGGTGGCGTCGGCGCTGTAGTCGTCGACCATCCGGTTCGGGAGGCCGTACTCGAAGAGGCCGCCCTTCTCGCCCAGGTCGCGCGCGGAGGTGTCCTCGACGTCGTCGAGGATCACGCGCCCCACCTTGGTGGAGAGGACGTACTCGTCCCGGTCGTGCTGCGAGAGCATCTCGCCGAGCCGGATCTCGGCGAGCCCCGCCCCGTAGAAGGGCGCGGTGTCGTAGTAGCGGACGCCCTGGTCCCAGGCCGAATCGAGAGTGGCGCGCGCCTCCTCGTCGGGGATGGCGCGGAACATGTTGCCCATCGGGGCGGTGCCGAAGCCGAGCGGGCTCCGGAGTAGATCGTGGAAGCGCATGGTGCCTTTCGGGGTGTTCGGGTGGTGAGGGGGCCGTGTAGGGGGAATCAGCCGTTGAAGGCGGCCGGGTGCGGGCCGGTGCGGCCGTCGGCCTCCAGCGCGTCGATGGCGGCGACCTCGCTGTCGTCGAGCGAGAAGCCGAACAGGTCGAGGTTCGCCGCGATGCGGCTGGGCGTCACCGACTTCGGGATGACGACGGTGCCGTGCTGCAGGTGCCAGCGCAGCACCACCTGCGCCGGCGTCACGCCGTGGCGCGCCGCGGCGGCGGTGACCGCGGGCGAGTCCAGGGCAGCGCCCTGGGCGAGCGGGCTCCAGGCCTCGGTCGCGATGCCGAGGCGGCGGTTCGCCGCCGTCGTCGCGCGGTTCTGCAGGGCCGGATGCAGCTCGATCTGGTTGACGGCGGGCAGGATCCCGCCGAGCCCGGCGATCCGGTCGAGGTGCTCGGGCAGGAAGTTGGAGACGCCGATGGACCGGGTGCCCGCGCCGCGGAGCTCCTGCAGCTCGCGCCAGGTGTCGAGGTACGCGTCGGTCGCCGGCGCCGGCCAGTGGATGAGGTACAGGTCGACCTGGTCGAGCCCGAGCCGCTCGAGGCTCGCCTCGAGTGCGGGGCGCGCCCGGTCCGCGCCGAGGTCCGCGACCCACAGCTTGGTCGTGACGAAGAGCTCTTCGCGGGGGATCGCAGCGGCGGCGAGGGCGCGACCGACGCCGGCCTCGTTGCCGTAGATCATGGCGGTGTCGATGCTGCGGTAGCCGGCCTCGAGAGCCGCCTCGACGGCGCGCTGCGCCTCGTCGTCCGGTACCTGGAAGACGCCGAAGCCGACCTGGGGCATGAGGGCGCCGTCGTTGAGCGTGACGGTCGGGATGGTGGTCATGGGTCTTCTCCTCAGTGTGCGAAGGGGGTGAACGCGAGTCACGCGGCGACGGGGACCGGTGCGGGTGCTGCGGCGGCGGCGTGCTCGCCGCCCGCGACACGGGTGGCGACGACGTAGGCGACGAGGCCCGCGAGGGTGATGCCGGCGCCCACCCAGAGCGGCGAGACGTAGCCGAGGCCGGCCGCGAGGGTGAGGCCGCCCGCCCAGGCGCCGAAGGCGTTGCCCAGGTTGAACGCGGCGATGTTGGCGCCGGAGGCGAGCGTGGGGGCGTCGGCGGCGTAGTTCATGATGCGCATCTGCAGGCCCGGCACCGTCGCGAAACCGAAGGCGCCCATCAGGACCAGGGCGACGACGGTCGCGACCTGAGACGTGGCGGTGAGGGCGAAGACGCCGAGCACGACGGTCAGGGCGCCGAGCAGGACGATCAGCGTGAGCGGCAGGTTCCGGTCGGCGGCGCGGCCGCCGAGCAGGTTGCCGACGAACAGGCCTACGCCGAACAGGACGAGGAGCCACGGCACGGAGGACGAAGCGAAGCCGCCGACCTCGGTCAGAGTGAAGGCGATGTAGGTGAAGGCGCCGAACATGCCGCCGTAGCCGAGCACGGTGACCAGCATCGACAGCCACACCTGGCGGCTGCGGAAGATGCGGAACTCGGCGAAGGGATGGGCGCCGGTCGTCTGAGCCGGGGTCGTGCGCACCAGGGCGGCGATGCCGGCGAGGGCGACGACGCCGATGGCGGTGATGGCCCAGAAGGTCGAGCGCCAGCCCGCGGCCTGGCCGAGGAACGTGCCGAGGGGGACGCCGAGGACGTTCGACACGGTCAGGCCCGCGAACATGATGGAAATAGCGGCGGCGCGCTTGTTCTCGGGCACGAGATCGGCGGCGACGACCGCGCCGATGCCGAAGAAGGCGCCGTGGCACAGGGCGGCGACGATGCGCCCGGCGAGCATCAGCTCGTAGTCGCCGGCGAGGGCCGACATCATGTTGCCGACGATGAACAGGACCAGGAGGCCGAGGAGGGCGTGCTTGCGGTTCACCCGCCCGAGCGCCGCGGTGAGGATGATGCCGCCGATGGCCACGGAGAGCGCGTATCCGGAGATGAGGTAGCCGGCGACGGTCTCGGTGACACCGAAGTCGGCGGCGACCTCGGGGAGGAGGCCCATGATGACGAACTCGGTCAGTCCGATGCCGAAGCCGCCGAGGGCGAGCGCGAGGAGCGCGAGAGGCATGAGTGTTCCTTCGATGAGATGAAGTCGATGTGCGCGTCTGCAATCACCGGCGTCTGCAGTAGTTGCACGCACAACGACTAGATAGTTGCACACGCGGGTAATCCTCGCAAGGTGGTATGCTCGTCGTCACGAAGGAAGGGGTGCCGACCATGGGGATCGCCGACGATGCGGTGGAGATCCGCGCGCAGGGCTGGCGCACTCTCGTGGCGCTGCATGCGCTCATCGAGAACGAGCTCGAGCGTTCGCTGCAGTCGGGTCACGACCTCTCCGTCGTCGAGTACACCGTGCTCGACGCCCTGAGTCGCCAGGACGGCTGGCACATGCGGATGCGTCAGCTCGCCCGTGCCGCCGCACTCTCCAGCAGTGCGACGACGCGCCTCGTCACGCGCCTCGAGGATCGGGGACTGCTCACCCGGATCCTGTGCGCCGACGATCGTCGCGGGATCTACACCGAACTCACTCCGGCCGGTTGGGAACTGCTCACCGCGGCGCGGCCGACGCACGAGCGGGTGCTGCGGGACGCCCTCGCCGAGGCCGCGGAGCAGCCCGAGCTGAGGCTCCTCGTCGACGCGGTTCATGTGAAGGCCCCTGAGGCGACGCCTGCTTCTTGACCGGCATCGCCCATGAGTCACGGGAAACGTCAGTCACTTCCGTCCGTCCCGTCGCCTCTCGGCGCAGTTGCGCGGAAGTGACGGAAAGATAACGGGATTCGCGAAGATCGAGCCCGGATCGTGATGTGATACCCGTAACGCCGCAGGCGACGTCCCCGACAAGACAGACAGCGCCACCAACGGCGCTCGCGGTCGGAAAATGCGCCGCGTCCGAAGAAGTTCGATCGGGGAACAGGGGAATCGAATCATGAGGAAGATTGCATTGGCGGCCGCATCGGTCGCGATCGCCGGGGCCGCCGCGCTGGTCACCGCACCGTCCGCGAGCGCCTTCGTGCCCATCGTGGATCTCCAGGTCACAGGCGGGATCTCGTGCGGAGGCCCCCTGCCGGGGCGGGCGGAGACGAACTCGCAGACCGACCACGGCTACGTCCGCAACAACGGCAACGTGCCCGCGGTCAACGTCTGGCTCGGCTTCGGCGGCGGCGGGGGACAGGGCCGCGCGTCGCTCGCACCCGGCCAGGGGTTCGCGGTCACGAGGACGGTGCCGACGTGGGGGTGTCCGTTCCGGTCGACCTGGGTGCACACCGCGACCAGCAGCTTCGACATCAACTACAGCAACAACTACTTCGTCGCGCGCAACTGAGCGGCGCGCCGCTGCACGCTCAGGCGAGCGTCGCCTCGAGGCCGAGGAACTGCCCGTAGTCACGGACGGCGCCCGCGAGGCGGCGCTTCGCCGCCGTGGTGATCTTCGTGAAGGGCTCGACGGTGACGGTCACCGCCTTCGCGGTGGCCTTCTTCGCCCAGACCCCCACGATCTCGCCGTCGACGACCACCATGGGCTTGAACACGCCGTTGCGCCCGGGCACGATCCGGCTCAGGTACGCCTCATCGAGCTGAGCTGCGCGGGAACCGTATCCGATGATGTACTCGTCGAACCCGGGGAGGAGTAGGGGCCGCGCGAGGGCCTCGTCGACCTGCTCGTCCGTCAGGTCGACGGTGCCGGGCGCCACCAGATACCGCCCGCCGGCGATGCCCACCCGTTCGACGGTGCCGCCCGCGGCCTCGATGCCCTCGTCGACGGCGCCCATGGGAAGGTACGCCCACTTCCCGATGTCCTGCCGGGTCACGGGGCCGCGGCCGGCGACGAACCGAGACACCGCCTCGCCGAGAGCGTGTTCCGGATCCCGGCGCTCCGTTACCCAGTCGTCGGCCAGGGCGAAGACGTCCGTCTTCGGCGCGGGGTCGGCGAAGACGATCGCCATGAGCTCGGTGAGGTCCCGCAGGATGTGGCCGGTCTGCGAGTTGTCCAGCGGCAGGCCCGCATCCGCGCACGCGGCGACCAGCTCGGGCCGGGTGCGGGAGGCGCCGCCGGCGAGTTCCGCGCGGATGATCCGTTCGGCGTCCGCCATCATCGTCTCCGTGATCCCCAATTGGGGTCGGCGCTTCGCGGCCTCCGCGCGCGAGCGGACCGTGAGCGCCGCGCTGAGCCAGTGCAGGTCCTCCGGCGCAGTGATCTGCAGGGTGCCGCGCGCGGGACGGTTCCGGGTGATCCGCCCCGCGGCGAGGTCGCCCAGCACCGTCGCGTCGTCGGGGTGCTCGGACGCGCGCAGCGAGAGCGCGAACCGCGCCGCGGCACCGTCCTGCGCCTGGATCGCGAGCATGCCGCGCGCAGCGTCCGGGGCGGTGCGCCAGTCCCGCACGCCGGGCACGAGTCCCTGGGCACGAAGGCGGAGCGCACGGATGCGACGGATCTCGGGATCGACGGCGGCCATGGGCGGAATCCTGCCACGGGCGTAGCCTCGTCGGTGTGTGGAACACCTGGCTGACGCGCACTCTGGACATCGACCTGCCGATCCTCGGCGCCCCGATGGGTGGCCGCGCCGGGGGTGAGCTCGCGGGACAGGTGACGGCCGCCGGCGCGCTGGGCATGATCGGCGCCGCGCGCTACGCCACGCCGGAGTGGATCGACGAGCAGGTGCGGGTCATCCGGGCCGCCGCGGGCGCAAACGCGCCGCTCGCCTTCGGCCTGCAGACCTGGTCGCTCGCCGAGAGCCCGGAACTGCTCGATACGGTGCTCGCCGCGCGGCCGAAGCTGGTGTCGCTGTCGTTCGGCGACCCTGCGCCGTTCGTGCAGCGGGTCAAGGACGCCGGGGCAGTGGTGATCTCGCAGATCAACTCCGTGGAGGACCTGCGCGAGGTCGAGGCCGCGGGGGTCGACGCCGTGGTCGCGCAGGGCGGTGAGGCGGGCGGCCATACCGGTCGCATCGCGACCCTGCCGCTCCTGCAGGAGGTTCTGCGCGCGACGGAACTTCCCGTGCTCGCGGCGGGCGGCATCGGGACGGGCGCCGGTCTCGCGGCCGTCCTCGCCGCCGGAGCGCAGGGGGCGCTCATCGGCACCGCCCTGCTCGCGTCGCCGGAGACCGTCGGGCCCGACTACGCGATCCCCGCGCTGCTCAAGGCCCGGAGCGCCGACACCGTCTACACCGATGTTTTCGATAAGGCGCGGCACCAGCCCTGGCCCACGCGGTGGTTCGGGCGCGCGCTCACCAACGCTTTCACCGACCGGTGGCATGACGGCGACGGTGCCGAGGCGTCCTCCGGCACGGAGGAGGCGGTGAGCGCCGCCTACGACGGCGAGATCCCCGAGGTCGGCGTCGTCTACGCGGGGCAGGCCGCGGGGCTCGTCGATGAGGTGCGCCCGGCCCGCGACGTAGTCACGTCCATCGCCGCCGAGGCCGAGGCCCGGCTGCGGGCGGCCGCCGGCCTGCTCGGCTGACTTCGGCCCTCGGCCGGTCAGAAGGCCGTCCCGAGCACCAGTGCGAGACCGGCGACGATCGCCATCGAGACGGCCGCCCGTTTCGCCCATGCCAGGAATCCCGGGCCCGCGCCTCGGTGCGCGCAGACCGAGGCGCCGATGAGGCAGATCAGGCAGGCCGCCGGCACGCCGATCCCGAGCAGGACCGCTGCGCCTTCGATGAAGAGCGGGTCGCCCGACGGGTTCCCGTACAGACTGGAGAGGATCAGCACGTAGCCGGCCGCCCACAGGACGGGCATCTCGATCAGGATCACGGCCAGCCAGGCGGCGGTGATCGCCGCCGTGCTGTGCGAGCCGTCCGGTGCGGAGACACCCTGCTCGGCGCGCGGCCTGTCGTCGTGACGAGATGCGGGGTGCGCCATGACTCCAGTGTCGCCCGCGCGCCACGCCGATGGCATCGGTGGAACTACTCAGATCCGACGGCGTCCGCCGGCGCGCACGTCGCGTGGTCCCGTTCCGGACGCGGGATCCGGGCCCGGTGTCGGTGGTGGCGGGTAGTTTCGTCTGCGTGAACGTCGACGCCGCCATCGCAGCCAGGTCCGCTCCGCCCGCCGGACGGGTGATCGGCTGATGGCGGGCCTCGTCGCTCCGAAGATCTCGCCCCTGCGGCTCGGCGACCTCGAGGAGGGGAACAGTGACGAGCTGATGCCGGGCGATACCGAGGACCGCCGCCGTTTCGCCGGCCCCACCGTGAAGGGGCGCGACCTCAGCGGAATCACGTTCAGCGAGTGCGAGCTGGCGGGCTGGGAGGTCCGCGATGCGATCTTCACCGAGTCGGCATTCCTCGAGACGCGGATCAGCGCGCTGTTCGCCACGGGCTTCCGGGCCACGCGCTCGACCTTCCGGCAGGTCGAGGTCGACGATGCCCGGATCGGCGCCGTGGAGCTCATGGACGCCAAGCTGCGGTCCGTGGTGTTCACCGACGTCCGCCTCGGTTTCGTGAACCTGCGCGGCGCCGGGCTCACCGACGTGATCTTCCGGGGATGCATGCTCGACGGCATCGACGCCGGCGACGCGACGCTCAACCGGGTCTCGTTCGAGGACTGCACCGCGGGCGAGATCGACGTGACACGGGCGAAGCTGCAGCACGTCGACCTGCGCGGCCTGCGGGTCGAGCGGATCCGCGGGCTCGAGGGCATCGCGGGCGCCACCATGTCGCACCTCCAGGTACTCGGCCTCGCCGACGTCTTCGCCGCCCACCTGGGCATCCACGTCACGGACTGACGGGCGCGCGCGAGCTACATTGCCATTGCCGCGTTCGCCATTCCGCCGGTGACGACGGTGCAGAGCACGACCAGGCCGATGCCCACCAGGGGCCAGTAGCACCAGTACCGCTGTCGGCGCGCCTGGACTACGCTGCCGATGAAGGCTCCGACCACGATGGCGGCGATACCCGCCCACTGCAGGAGGATGGCGGCGCCGGCAGCGTCCGAGGCGGCGCAGGGGCCGGGCGGGCACCCGTCCGCCGCCATCGCGTAGAACCCGGCGAACATCGCCGCGATGTACGCGATGCCGAGCAACAGGACCCACAGCACGGCGCCCGCGGCGTTGTCGGCCTTCGCGGACCGCCGCGTGCGTGGCGCGGGTTCGGTGGTGAACAGGGTGGGGAGTGCTATCGGATCGCTCATGGGAATCAGCATCGCCGGGCCACCGCTGCGTGGAATCCGTGGAACTACTCATCTCTCGCCCGCAGTCTCCCCGCTTCCGCCCTGAGACCGAGGCGGAGGGACGGTAGGTTCGAGACGTGACCGTCGACGCCGTGCTCGCCCCCAGTACCTTGCCCTTCGCCCTGCCGGACTTCGCCGCGTTCGCGGACGTGGACTACGAGGCGGCATTCGCCGAGGGCTTCGCCCGGCACCGTCGGGACATCGCGGCGATCGCGGAGAATCCCGAGCCCGCCACGTTCGGCAACACCGTGGAGGCGATGGAGCGCGCGGGGCAGGACCTCGGGCGCGTCGCGGCGGTCTTCTTCTCGCTGACCTCCACCGATCGCACCGACGCGCTGGAGGCGGCGCAGGCCGCGATCTCGCCGCGGTGGTCGGCCCACTTCGACGCGATCCTCATGGACGCCGCGCTGTTCGCGCGCATCGATGATCTCCACGCCCGGCGCGGCGATCTCGGGCTCGACGCCGAGCAGCTACGGCTCCTCGAGCGGTACCACCTGCGTTTCACCCGCGCCGGCGCCGCGCTGGACGCCGCCGCGCAGGATCGGCTCCGGGCGATCAACACCGAGCTGGCCGAGCTCACCACGGAGTTCTCCCGCCGTACGCTCGCCGAGACCAACGCCTCCGCGGTGCATTTCGCGACGGAGGCCGAGCTCGACGGCCTGGACGCGGACACCGTGGACGCCGCCCGCGCCGCAGCTGAAGCCGCCGGCCGTGCGGGATTCCTGCTCGCACTGGGGTACCCGCTGAACCAGCCGAACGTCGCGCGACTGACCGACCGGGAGTCCAGGCGGAAGGTCTTCGAGGCATCGTCGGAGCGGAACACGCGCGGCGGCCCGAACGACACCCGCGAGCTGATCGCCCGCGTCGCGGCCCTGCGCGCCGAGCGGGCCGCGCTCTTCGGGTACCCGCACCACGCGGCGTACCAGATCGCGGATCAGACCGCGGGTACCGCCGAGGCGGCCCTCGGGATGTTGCGCGACCTCGCCGTCCCGGCGGCCCGGAACGCCGCCGCAGAGCGCGCCGAGCTGGAAGAGCTCGCAGGGCACCCGATCGAGGCGTGGGACTGGCCCTTCTACGCCCGCCTCGCGGAGCAGCGCGCACAGGCGGGGGAGGGCGCCGCCGAAGGGCCGCAGCTGAGCGACTTCTTCGCGTTGGACGCGGTCATCGAGAAGGGCGTCTTCGAGGCGGCGTCGCGCATGTACGGGCTCGGCTTCACCGAGCGCACCGACCTCGCCCTGCACCACCCGGACGCCCGGGCGTGGCAGGTCACGGGGCCCGACGGTGCGCCCCTCGGCCTGTTCATCGGGGACTACTTCGCGCGGCCGAGCAAGCGCGGCGGGGCGTGGATGACGAGCTTCGTCGACCAGTCCGGTCTGCTCGACGCGCAGCCCGTGATCATTAACGTGTGCAACTTTGTCCGGCCGCCCGCGGGTCGTCCCGCGTTGCTCTCGCGCGACGAGGTGACCACCGTCTTCCACGAGTTCGGGCACGCACTGCACGGCCTGCTCTCGGACGTCACCTACCCGTACTTCTCCGGCACCAGCGTTCCGCGTGACTTCGTCGAGTTCCCCTCGCAGTTCAACGAGATGTTCGCCGCCTGGCCGACGATCCTCGACGGCTACGCCCGCCATCACGAGACGGGCGAGGCCCTGCCGGAGGGGCTGCGCCGCTCCGTGCTCGAGCCCGGCACGCGCGGTGAGGGTTTCGGCACCGTCGAGTATCTCGCGGCCGCGGTTATCGACCTAGCCTGGCACACGATAGCGCCGCGCGCCGTCGTCGCCGACGCACGGGCCTTCGAGGCGGCGGCCCTCGCCGACGCGGGCCTGGCCGTGCCCGGCGTGCCGCCCCGCTACCGCGGGCCGTTCTTCAACCACATCTTCTCGGGCGGGTACAGCGCCGGGTACTACAGCTACATCTGGTCGGAGGTGCTCGACGCCGACGCCTCGGCCTGGTTCGCCGAGCACGACGGCCCCACGCGCGAGAACGGTGAGAAACTGCGTGCGGCCGTGCTGTCTCGCGGCGGAAGCGTCGATGCGTCGCAGGCCTACCGCGACTTCCGGGGTGCCGACCCCGACATCGCTCCGCTCCTGGAGCGCCGCGGCCTGAGTGCCTGACTGCTGTCGAAACGCGGCTCGGCGCGGTCGTCTCCCGGCACCCGGCCAAGCGCTGACGCCGATCGTCGGCGGAGCGCCGCGTGGAAGTAATGTTCGAATCATCTAGTGCTATAGCAAGCATGAGCGTATGATGGCATCATGACGCTTCCGTCGGCATTGCGAGATCTCCCTGGTAAAGTCGTTCCCCAGGGGCTCGGTCGTGCTGCCGATGAGCGCGGAGTCGCGCAGGTTCTGTTCGAACAACGGCGGTCCGAGAACATCGCCTTCTGCCGCACCATGACGAGTGTGTACGCGTTGCATCGGGTGATGTACGCGGACGGCGAGGCGGAGTATCTGGCGCGACCGGGCGACTACGCGGAGGCGGTGCACGCCCGGCGTCGGCTCTCCGCTGCGGCAGAGGCTCTGGAGGCGCAGGTCTCCACGTTGCTGCGCATCGGATCGGCTGCGGCGTCACGCGCGATCGAGACCGCCGTGGGCTTCGTCGAGCGCATCCCGAAGGTGTTCGCGCTCATCAGTGAGGGCGTCATCGCGCCGAAGGCCGGCGAGGTCGCGCTGACCCGCTCGCGGGTGCTCACCGGCGACCAGGTGGTCGTCTTCGACCGCCTCCTCGCGGACCGCCTCACCGAGCAATACGAAGTGCTCTCGCTCCCCGCGCTGCGTGAAGCGGCGGATCTTCTGGTGGAGCAGATCGATCCGGACGGCGTGGAGCGGCGTCGCCGGGCGGCCGAACAGGACCGCCGGGTGACGTTCCGTCCGGAGGAGGACGGGATGGCCGCGGCGTTCGCGTTGCTGCCGGCGCACGACGTGCAGGAGCTGTCGACGCGGGTCGACCACATCGCCGGGACCGTGTGTGCCGAGGACCCGCGCACGCAGCCCCAGCGGTACGCCGACGGGCTGATGCAATTGACGCGGGGCTATTCCACTCTCGGGTGTCAGTGTGAGGCAACGGAATGCCGGTACCGCGAGGCGCGGTTCCAGGGCGAGCCCGATGCCGATGGCGTGATCACCCGATTCATCACGATGATCAACGTGGTGATGAACGAGCGGGACCTCGCCGAGCCGGCGGGGGAGGCGAAGCGGTTGGCGGAGCCCGAACCAGTCGGCGAAGCGCCACCGGCACCCGCGGGGCTCGGCTATCTGGTGGGCCACGGGCCCATCACGGGCGCGCACGCACGCGATCTCGCCGTTCGCGACGACGCGAAGCTCCGACCGTTCGGGCAGCGGATCTCCGATGCCGAGGCTGACGACGCCACGCCGGAGGTGGCCGGAGCGGCGCGGTGTTCGCCGGGGGCGCAGGAAAAGATGTCGCGCGGATCGAGGGACTTCGTGTTCGCGTGCGCGTTCGCCGAGATCATCGCCCATCTGGAGGGGCACTCCGGTCCGGGCGAAGGGTTCGGCGGCACAAGTCCCGACGACCCGGGCCCTGACGATTCCGGCCCTGATGATTCCGGTCCCGGCCATGGTGATTCGCCGCCCGCTGGCGGAGCTCCGCCCGGTGCGCTGGTCACAGCGCGCGGTAGCGTCGGATACCGGCCCTCCGCGGATCTGAAGCGGTATCTGCGGTTGGTGTTCCCGCGCTGCGTGTTCCCGTTCTGCAACCGCCCGGCGTCGAGGGCGCAGATCGATCATCGCCGCGAGTACGACCATCGCGCGCCCGAGCTGGGTGGTGGGACGACGGCGGAGCAGATTCAGCCGCTATGCGTTGCCCACCATCAGGTGAAGACCGCCGGCGACTGGATCGACGCGCGCCTGCCGGACGGGCGGATCCTGTGGACGTCTCCGGACGGCCGGCGCTACATCGTCGACCCCAACGGGATCGTGCTGCAGCTCTTTCCGGACCTCGCGCGGGTCCGCTGGCTCGTGCCCGAGCCTTCCGCGGCGTCGGAATCCGGAGCATCGGCACCGGGTGGGCGCACCCGGCTGCAACGCGAGCACGCGCGGCGGGAGCGACTGCGGCGCCGCAATGTCGCGGCGCTGGAGGCGGAACGGGCCCTGGAGGATCGCCCACGCAGCGACGTGGAAGATGCGATCGCCGTCGCGCTCGGCGCGCCGCGTCCGCGATTCCAGGCACCGTCGTTCGACGGTCCGCCGCCCTACTGACGTTGCGGGAAGATCGCGCGTAGAGGTGAGGCGTCACCCTGGAGTCGTAGCCGTGCTCGATGAGCCACCGCGCGACGAGCAGGCAGCGCATCGACCACCATCCCCGCACGATGTCGCGGTCGACGTCACCGCCGTAGCCGGCGAGGACGTCCTCCAGGCGATCGGGATGGCCGAGAGTCAGTGTGGCGAGGTCGTACAGAGGATCGCCCCGGCCGGCCTCGGACCAGTCGATGATGCCGGTCACCGCGCCGTCGGCGACGAAGACGTGCTCCACCTGGAGGTCACCGTGGATGAACGCCGGCTTCCAGGGGCGGAGCACCGAACCCGCGTTCTCGCGGTTCTGTGCGATGACCCGGTGGGGGAGCCCGGTGTGACGGAGGAACCATGCGTACTCCGCGTCGAGCTCCTGTCGCAGCAGGTCCACCGAACGTCCTTGCCACGGTGGAAGCGGCGCGTCGTGGAGGGTTCGGATCGCGGCTCCAGCAGCGACCCACGCCGAGCGGGGAGCGGAATCCGGGCTGTCGAGCGCGCCGAGCGCGGTCCCGCGGACGGCTTTCACCGCCAGAACCGATGGCTCGTGCCAGAGCACGTCCGGGGTGGGGACGGGCGCGAGCCGCATGGCTGCGATCTCCCGGCGCGCCTGCGCCGGGTCTCCATCGATCTTCAGGAAGGTGTCACCGACGCGCAGAGTCGCGCGCGAGCGGTGAGCGACGATCACGTCGACGGTGTCCACCCGACGATCGTCGCGCACATCCAGGGGCCCGCGCCACGAGTTTCCGGAGCGTCAGGAGACGATCACGCCGCGCGGGTCGGTGCGGCTCTCCCGGTCGGCGACGGCGCGATGAACGTCGCGAGCACGGAAGTCCAGGCCGTTCCGGTCGCTCGTCAGCCAGACGAGGAAGACGACGAATGCGATCAATGCCAGCACGCTGAGCATCTCGACCTCCTTGGTTCGAAGGGTCACGGTTGATAGTGGCGAACCTTCAAACTATCACCGTCTTCGAGGCGGATCGAGGTGATGCTGAGCACGTCAGCGGTGGAAGCGCAGCGTGACGAGCTGGAAGGGGCGCAGCGTGATTCGCGTCTCATCGGCGGGCTCCGGCTCGGCGACGGGGCGTTCCAGCAGGTCGGTGCGGACCACCGACCGGTGCTCGAACTCCGCGCGCACGCTCGCGCTCGCGCGGGTGCCGCGCGACTCGTAGAGGCGCACGACCACGTCGCCGCTGCCGTCCTCCGCGAGCTTGACCGCCTCGACGATCACGCCCGGGTGGTCGACTGCGATCAGCGGAGTGACCGCCGCCGAGCCGGGGACGCTGCGCGGAGCGAGGTTCCGGCGGTAGCCCTCCTCGACGGCGTCGCCGATCGTCGCTCCCGGCCGCACGGAGACCGCGAGGCGGTGCCGGCCCTGATCGGTCTCGGGGTCGGGGTAGCGGGGCGCGCGGAGCAGCGAGAGCCGCACGACGGTGCCGGGCGTCGCGCCCTCGGCATCGGAGGGGCGCCGGGTGATGTCGTGGCCGTAGGTGGAGTCGTTCGCGACGGCGACGCCGTAGTCCGGCTCGCCCACGTGCACCCAGCGGTGTGCGCAGATCTCGAACTTCGCGGCGTCCCAGGAGGTGTTGGCGTGCGTCGGCCGGAAGACGTGGCCGAACTGGGTCTCCGCGGCGCTGCGATCGGCGTGGACGTCGAACGGGAAGGCCAGCTTGAGCAGTTTCTGCCGCTCGTGCCAGTCGATGTCGTTCTCGATGTCCAGGGCCGGGGAGCCCGCGCGGAGGGAGATCCGCTGCATGATCGTCGAGTCCCCGAAGGCGCGGCGTACCACGACGGCCTCGCCGTCGATCGTCACCGCCACCGCGTCGACAAGGTCGGTGACGTCGCGGCGGTAGAAGGAGTCGATGTCCCACGCCTCCCAGTGGTTCGGGACGTCGCGGTGCAGCTGGAGCAGGTTCCCGGGCGCCGCCATCGCCTCCCGTCCGGTTGCGGCGTCGACCAGCGAGACGAGCAGACCGCGGGCGTCGATCAGGGCGGAGACCACGCCGTTGTCCAGCCGGAAGCCCGAGCCCTCGGGGGTCGGTTGGGCGGACTCGGGCGCTTCGATCACCGCCGCGCCCAAGGCGGGTACCCCGTCGCGGGCGTGCGGCGCGGCGTTGAACACCAGTCGGCGCTCGCCGGCATCCGCGACCCGCTGCGTCCGGTAGTCGCTGCCCGCCAGCGCCTCCAGGGCCGCCGCGATGATCCGTTCGAGCCGCCGCGCGACCGCGGCGTAGTTCCGTTCCGCGTCCTTGTGCACCCAGGCGATGGAGCTGCCGGGCAGGATGTCGTGGAACTGCTGGAGCAGCACCAGGTGCCAGACCTCCTCGAACTCCTCCAGCGGGTAGGCGAATCCGGTCCGGACGGCAGCGGTTGCCGCCCACAGCTCGGCCTCGCGCAGGAGGTGCTCGCTGCGGCGATTGCCCTGCTTGGTGTTCGCCTGCGAGGTGTAGGTGCCGCGGTGGAACTCGAGGTACAGCTCGCCCACCCAGCGCGGCGGGTGCGGCAGCTCCGCGGCGGCGGCGTCGAAGAATTCCGCGGGCGAGGCGATCTCGACCGTCGGGGAGCCCTCCAACGATGCCGTGCGGGACGCCGCGGCGAGCATCTCCCGGGTGGGGCCGCCGCCGCCGTCGCCCCAGCCGAACGGGACGAGCGAGCGGGTACCCGCACCCTGCTCGCGGTAGTTCTTCTGCGCCCGCGCGAGATCCGCCCCGGACAGGTCCGAATTGTACTTGTCGACGGGCGGGAAGTGCGTGAACAGAGCGGTGCCGTCGATGCCCTCCCACAGGAACGTCGAGTGCGGCATCCGGTTGGTCTGGTTCCACGAGAGCTTCTGCGTGAGGAAGTACTGCGAGCCCGCGGCGGCGACGATCTGCGGCATCGCCGCGGAGTAGCCGAAGGAGTCGGGCAGCCACGCCTCCGGGGTGTCGATCCCGAACTCGTGCAGGAAGAACCGCTTGCCCATCACGAACTGCCGGGCCATCGCCTCGCCGCCGGGCATGTTGGTGTCGGCCTCGACCCACATGCCGCCCACCGGGATGAACTGCCCGGCCGCCACCTTGTCCTTGATCCGCCCGAAGAGCTCGGGGTAGCGGTCGCGCACCCACGCGAACTGCTGCGCGGAGGAGCAGGCGAAGCGGAACGAGGGGTCGCGGTCCATGAGGTCCACGACGTTCGCGAACGTCCGCGCGCACTTGCGGGCCGTCTCGCGGACCGGCCACAGCCAGGCGGAGTCGATGTGCGCGTGGCCCACCGCCGTGATCCGGTGCGCCGACCCGTAGGCGGGCGAGGCGAGCGCGGGCGCCAGCACCGCCCGGCCCGCGGCCGCGGTGCCGGCCACGTCGTGCGGGTCCACCACGTCCAGCATCCGCTCCAGGGCGCGCAGCACCTCGTGCCGCCGGGGCAGGTCGAAGGGCAGCTCGTGCATGAGGCCGTTCAGCGTCCACACGTCCTGCTGCAGTTCCCACACCGTCCGATCCCGCACAGCGAGGTCGATCGTGCCGAGCCGGTACAGCGGACCGTCGCCCGCGGTCTCCCGGTCGCCCAGGTGCGTGGGGGAGACGAAATCGCCGCCCAGGTCGGGATTGGCGGCCGCCTCGATGTAGAGGTCCACGGGCTCGCCGGGCGCCAGCGGGACGTAGGCGTTGAAGGGCGAGATACCCTTCACGACGGTGCCGTCCGCGCGGTACACGAGGCCCTCGGCGTTGAAGCCGGGGCCGCCGGTGAAGCCGAGCTCGACGCGGAGCTCGAGCGCGCCGTCGACGTCCGACCACTCCGACGGCGGCGCCCCGGTCACGTGCAGCCAGAGCGTGGACCAGGGGGCGCCCCACGGGGTGCCGGGCGTGATCGCCGCGTACTCCTGGGCCACCGCCTCCGCGAAGGGCACCGGCTCGCCCGGCGCCGCCCACGCGGTCACCGTGACCTGAGCCGAGTGCGAGTACACCGCCCCGTTCAGGAACTCCCGCGTGAACCTGTCGAGCCGCTCTTCGGTCAGCCGCCGGTCGTCGTGCATGACTGCACGCTACTTCCGTCAGGGCGTGTGATGTGCGGGAAGGAACGCGGACGCGTCGTGCCCCGACTCCTCGGCCCGGATCACGTGCACCACCGCGTTGATCAGCGCCAGGTGGGTGAACGCCTGCGGGAAGTTCCCGAGGTGCTTGCCCGACTTCGGGTCGATCTCCTCCGCGTACAGCTTCAGCGGCGACGAGTACGCCAGCAGCCGCTCGCACAGCGCCCGCGCGCGGGCGACCTCGCCGATCTCCACCAGCGCCGAGACCAGCCAGAACGAGCAGATCGTGAACGTGCCCTCCTCGCCGTGCAGGCCGTCGTCGGTCTCCTCCACGCGGTAGCGCAGCACGAGGCCGTCCTCGGTGAGCTCGTCGGCGATGGCGAGCACCGTCGCCCGGACCCGCGGGTCGTCGGACGGCAGGAACCGCAGCAGCGGCACCAGCAGCAGGGAGGCGTCGAGCGCGGGCGAGCCGTAGCGCTGCGTGAAGACGCCGCGGTCGTCGACGCCGTGCTCGAGGATGTCGGCCTTGATGACCTCGGCCTTCTCCGCCCACTCGCGGGCGTAGTCGTCCTCGCCGTGCATCGCCGCGAGCTTCGCCCCGCGGTCCAGTGCGACCCAGCACATGACCTTCGAGCTGGTGAAGTGCTGGGGCTCGCCCCGCACCTCCCAGATGCCGCGGTCGGGCTCGCGCCAGTGCTTGAGCGCCTCCTCGACCTGCTCTTTGAGGACCGGCCACAGCGTCTCCGGGATGCGCTCGGAGGACTTGGTGTTCAGATACACCGAGTCCAGCATCGTGCCCCAGATGTCGTGCTGGCGCTGGTCGAACGCCCCGTTGCCGATCCGGACGGGCCGCGCACCGTCGTACCCCGAGAGGTGACCGAGCTCCTCCTCGAGGAGGGTGCGCTCGCCGCCGACCCCGTACATGACCTGCAGCGGATGACGCTCCCCGTTGTTGGCTCCGGAGACGTCGGCGATGAAGGAGAAGAAGTCCTCGGCCTCCCGGTCGAGGCCCAGTGTGTACAGGCCCCACAGCGCGAACGTGGAGTCGCGCACCCAGGCGTAGCGGTAGTCCCAGTTGCGGACGCCGCCCGGCGTCTCCGGGAGCGAGGTGGTCGACGCCGCCAGCAGCGCGCCCGTGGGGGAGTAGGTCAGGCCCTTGAGGGTGAGCGCCGAGCGCTGCAGGTAGGTGCGCCACGGGTGATCGGGGAACTGGCCGCGATTGATCCACTGGCGCCAGGACTCCGCGGTCGCCCACATCTTCTGCGTGGCCTCCGGATACGTCTGGGGCACGGGATGCTTGCTCCAGGACAGGGCGACGAAGACCTCGTCGCCCTCCTTGAGCCGGGTGTGCGCCCGGGCCTCCCGGCCCTCCAGCCCCAGCCGCATGTTCGTGGTGAGCTTGAGCTCCGGGTTCTTGCCGAAGTCCGTGCGGGCCCGCGCGACGGCCTCGCCGTAGCCGTCGGCCGAGTAGGTCCACTCCGCGCCGGCCCGGTGGTAGTCGAAGGCCGGCTCGCAGTTGAGCTGCAGTTCGACGGTGCCGGAGACGCACCGCGCGGTGCGGAGCAGGATGTGCTCGGCGTCCCAGTCCGTCGGGGTCCGACGGTGCGTGCGGGACCGGGTGCTCGTGTCGTGCCAGGGACCCATGACGAGGGCGTCGCGCACGATCAACCAGCCCGTGGACGTCTGCCACGTGGTCTCCAGCATGAGGCTGCCCGGCAGGTACCGCCGGTCGACGGGGACCTTCACGCCGTACGGGCCGAGCCGGAAGGAGCCGGCGCCGCGGTCGAGGATCGCGCCGAAGACGCTGGGGGAGTCGGGGCGGGGGATGCACATCCACTCGACGCTGCCGTCGCGCGCGATCAGGCACGTGTTCTCGCAGTCCGAGAGGAAGGCGTAGTCGTGGATGGGCGGGAAGACCGCGTCGCCGATCGACGGGGCGTCGGTGACGAGCGCGTCGAGCCCGAGCACGTCGGGGCCGGATGCGTCGGTGGTGGGGCCGTCGTTCTTCACTGCCATGCACACCATGATGAGGCACGGTGGCGGGTTCGCGCACGGCGGTCGCTAGGCTGGTCGGGTGCATGCGATCGCGCAGTGGTGGGACTCGGTGGAGCTGTGGCTCACCGGACTGCCCTACGTACTGCAGGTCAGCCTCGTGATGGTTGTACTCGCAGTGATCGCAATGCTGGTGGTGCGCGTCCTCAGCGCCCTCATCGATCGCGTCGCCGACGCGCTCGACGCTCGCATCGAGCGGTCAGGTCGCGCAGACATCGCAGGTCAGCGCGCCGGAGAAGGGAATGACGAGAGTGTCTGAGACAGGCGGCGGATGGCGGGCGCTGGTGCCCAAGTCGAAGGTGACACTCGCGCTGATCGCGCTGCTGGTGCTCCTCGTCGTCGCGTGGGCCCTGCTGCGCTGACGGCTCTCCGTAGGATTCTCGCCTGACCTTGTCCCGAGGAGAACGGCGAGACGTGATCCGACCCAGCCTCCGCGGCCGTGCTGTGAGCATCGTCGCGGTCGCCCTGACCGTGCTGCTCACAGCGTGCGGGGGCGGCTCCACCGACGACCCGCACGGCGTCGACATCTCCAGTGGCGACAAGCGGGTGAACCTGGTCGCCTTCGCGGCGCCCAAGCCCGCCTTCGACGTGGCCATCCCGCTGTTCCGCGAGACCAACCCCGACGTGGGGTTCTCGCAGTCTTACGGCGCCTCCGGCGACCAGTCCCGCAAGGTGGCGCGACACGTGCCGGCCGACGTCGTGAACATGTCCGTCGCGCCCGACGTGACCCGCATCGTCAAGGCGGGGCTCATCGACAAGGACTGGGAGAAGGCGTACCCCCGGCGCTCGGTGCCCTTCACGTCGCTCGTCGCCGTCGTGGTCCGGCCCGGCAACCCGAAGGGCATCCACGACTGGGCGGACCTGCTCAAGCCCGGCGTCGAGGTGGTCACTCCGAACCCGGCGAGTTCCGGCTCGGCCAAGTGGAACCTGCTCGCGCCCTACGCGGCGCTCTCCAACGGCGGCCAGGAGCCCGAGAAGGGGCTGGCCTTCGTCAAGGAACTCATCCGCGATCACACGACGGTGAGCCCCGGCTCCGGCCGCGACGCCACGTCCGCCTTCGAGTCCGGGCAGGGCGACGTCCTGCTCAGCTACGAGAGCGAGGCCGTGCTCCTGCAGCGGCAGAGCGAGAAGGACGGCAAGCCCAAGCCCGAGTACTTCATCCCGCCGCAGTCCTTCCGCATCGACCTGCCGGTGGCCGTCGTGAACACCGCGCAGTCCCTCGACGCGGCGAACCGCTTCGTCGGCTTCCTGTTCTCGCCCGAGGCACAGCGCGCCATCCCGCGGTCGGGCTTCCGGGCGGGCGACCCCGCGATCGCCGCCGAGACCGCGCACCTGTTCCCGGCGCAGCCGCAGCGGCTGTGGACCGTCGACGAGCTCGGCGCGGTGCTCGGCAAGGGGACGGCCGCGAAGAACAACGGCAAGGACCTGACCGGCTGGCCGGCCGTCGACGCGGCGCTGTTCGGCGACAAGGGCGCCATCGCCGCGGCCTACAAGAACGGCGGCAAGTGATGCGGAGCCTGATCAACCCGCTGCGCATCGGCGTCGCCTGGCTGTGGATCTCGCTGATCGTGCTGCTGCCGATCGCGGCCATCACGACCAAGGCCTTCGACCACGGCTGGTCCGGGTTCTGGGAGGCGCTCACCGCGAAGAACGCCGTATCCACCCTGGTCATCACCGTGTGGGTCTCGCTGCTGGTGACGCTGATCAACGTGGTGATGGGCACCGTCATCGCCTGGGTGCTGGTGCGCGACGACTTCCCCGGCAAGGGCGTCGTCAACGCCCTCATCGACCTGCCCTTCGCCCTGCCGACGATCGTCGCGTCGATCGTGCTGCTCTCGCTGTACGGGCCGGACAGCCCCGTCGGGCTGACGCTGAACGCGACCCAGCCGGCGATCGTCATCGCGCTGGCCTTCGTGACGCTGCCCTTCGTGGTGCGGCAGGTGCAGCCCGTGCTCATCGAGCTCGACCGCGAGGTCGAGGAGGCCGCGGCCTCCCTCGGCGCGCCCAACCGGGTGATCGCGGCGAAGATCGTCATCCCCACGCTGCTGCCCGCGATCCTCTCCGGCGCCGGCCTCGCCTTCACCCGCGCGATCGGCGAGTTCGGGTCGGTCGTGCTGGTGGGCGGCAACATCCCCGGCCAGACGCAGGTGGCCTCGCAGTACATCCAGCAGCAGCTGGAGGTCGACAACCAGGTGGCCGCCTCCGCCGTCTCGGTCGCGTTGCTCGCCATCGCCTTCGTGCTGCTGGCGGTGATGCGGTTCGTCGGTAGTAGGACGGCCAAGCGGGAGGAGAACAGCGAATGACCGGCGACATGACGGTCTCCCGCCGTGGCCCCGGCGAGCACAGGGAGGAGCAGGAGTGAATCTCTCCAGGAAGACGGTGCTGAGCCTCCGGTCGTTCGCGCTGCTGTACCTGCTGGTGCTGCTTGTGCTGCCCATCGGCGTGATCCTGTACCGCTCGTTCGAGCGCGGCTTCGGCGAGTTCTGGGCGTGGATCACCACCCCGGCGGCGATCTCGGCGCTGCAGCTGTCACTGCTCATCGTCGCGATCGTGGTGCCGCTCAACGTGATCTTCGGCGTCCTCGTCGCGCTGGCCCTGGCCCGCGGGAAGTTCCGCGGCAAGGGCGCGCTGCAGGCGGCCGTCGACCTGCCGTTCGCGGTCTCGCCGGTGGTCGTGGGCGTCGCGCTCATCATGCTGTGGGGCGTGGGCGGCTGGTTCGGCGGCATCGAATCGCTCGGCTTCCGGATCATCTTCGGTCTGCCCGGCATGGTGCTGGCGACGACCTTCGTGACGCTGCCCTTCGTGGTGCGCGAGGTGGAGCCGGTGCTGCACGAGATCGGGCAGGACCAGGAGCAGGCCGCCGCGACCCTCGGCGCGAGCGCCTGGCAGACCTTCTGGCGGATCACGCTGCCGGCGATCCGCTGGGGCCTGACCTACGGCGTGGTGCTCACGATCGCCCGCGCCCTGGGCGAGTACGGCGCCGTACTCATGGTCTCGTCGAACTTCCCCGGCATCTCGCAGACGCTCACCCTGCTGGTGAGCTCGCGCAACCACGACGACTACAACACCTTCGGGGCGTACGCCGCCGCGACACTGCTCATGCTGCTGGCGCTCATCGCGCTGGTGGCGATGTCCCTGCTCGAAGCGACCCGAAGGAGGAACCGCGATGACGATTAACGTGGTGGGAGCCAACAAGCGCTACGGCGACTTCGCCGCCCTCGACGACGTCTCCCTGGAGATCCCCGACGGCTCGCTGACCGCGCTGCTCGGGCCCTCCGGGTCCGGCAAGTCGACGCTGCTGCGGTCGATCGCCGGCCTCGACCGGCTCGACTCGGGCCTCGTCGAGATCAACGGCGTCGACGTCACGCACGCGACGCCGCAGCAGCGCGACATCGGCTTCGTGTTCCAGCACTACGCCGCGTTCAAGCACATGACGGTGCGCGAGAACGTCGCCTTCGGGCTCAAGATCCGCAAGCTGCCCGCGGCCAAGGTGAAAGCCAAGGTCGACGACCTGCTCGACGTCGTGGGGCTCGCCGGCTTCCAGGGCCGCTACCCCGCGCAGTTGTCGGGCGGGCAGCGCCAGCGCATGGCGCTCGCCCGCGCGCTCGCCGTCGACCCGCAGGTGCTGCTGCTCGACGAGCCCTTCGGCGCGCTCGACGCGAAGGTCCGCGATGAGCTGCGGTCCTGGCTGCGCCGGCTGCACGACGAGGTGCACGTGACCACCGTGATCGTGACCCACGACCAGCAGGAGGCGCTCGACATCGCCGACCGCATCGCGGTGCTCAACAAGGGCCGCATCGAGCAGGTCGGCACACCCGCGGACGTGTACGACCGGCCCGAGACCGAGTTCGTCATGTCCTTCCTGGGCTCCGTGGCGAAGCTCAACGGCGTGCTCGTGCGCCCGCACGACATCCGCGTCGGTCGCACGCCGGAGCTCGCCCGCGCGGGTGGGCTGAGCTCCGAGGAGGCGGGCGTCCTCCGCGCCGAGGTCGAGCGCGTGGTCTACCTCGGCTTCGAGGTCCGCGTCGAGTTGAAGAACGCCGCGACGGGGGAGCGCTTCCAGGCGCAGATCACCCGCGGCGACGCGGCCGCGCTGGACCTCTCCGAGGGCGACGACGTGTACGTGCGCGCCACCCACGTGCCGGAGATCGCCGCGCCGAAATAGGGTTGTGCGCGTCGGTAATGTTGGCGGTATGACCGATTCGAGCGGTATCGACTTCCAGCGCGTGACCACCCGTGAGCAACTCCTCGGCTTCCAGGAGTGCGCGTCCATCGGCTTCCAGAGCAGGTTGCCCGACGCCGAGCAGTGGCTCGAAGCGGTGTCGGCGCAGCTGGATTCGCTCGACCACCGCGTCGCGGTCGACGGGGCGCGGACCGTCGGGACCTTCCTCTCCTTCGACCAGGAGCTGACCGCCGTCGGCGGCGCACGGGTGCCCGTGCGCGCGATCTCGGCGGTGACGGTGCTGCCCACGCACCGCCGCCGCGGCATCCTCGGCAGGCACATGCGCGAGTGCCTCGCCGCCGCCCTCGCCGCAGGCCTGCCCGCGGCCACACTGATCGCCGCCGAGCAGGCGATTTACGGCCGCTACGGTTTCGGGCAGAGCACCGAATCCACGGACGTCCGGATCGCCGTGGACCGCGGCCGGCTGCCTCGGCCTCCCGTCGACGAGGTGCGGTACGCCGGGGGCGAGGAGTACCTGGAGGCGTCGACCCGGATCCGCGAGCTGCTCGACTTCCCGGGGCGGGTGTCCAAGCTCGACATCAACCTGCGCCGCACGGCGGGCGTGCTGCCCGGCGGCGGGCCCGACGAGACCCTGCGGGTGGTGCTGCGCCGCGGTGGCGAGGTCGCGGGCGTGCTCGCGTACACCGTCGCGCCCAAGTGGTCCGACAGCCGCCCCGACTCCACGCTCAAGGTCACCGAGCTGCTCGGCGTCGACGCCGCCGCCGAACGCGACCTGTGGTCCTTCGCCATGAGCATCGACTGGGTGCGCTGGGTGGAGGCCACGCAGCGGCCCCTCGACGACGTCGTCACGGCCGTCCCCGCCGACCCGCGCACCGTGCAGCCCTCGAACCGCACCGACTTCCTGTGGATCCGGCCCCTCGACGTGTCCGCCCTGTTCTCGTCCCGCACCTACGCCGCGAAGGGCCGGCTCGTGCTCGACGTGACCGATCCGGGTTTCGACGGTGCCGGTCCCGGCCCGGCGCACGGGCGGTTCCTGATCTCCACCGACGGGGGAGCGGGCACCTGCGTGCCCACCGACGAGCCCGCCGACCTCGCGCTCGACGTGACCGACCTCGGCAGGCTGTGGCTCTCCGACGAGCCGGTGTCGCGCCGCGTCGCCGTCGGGTCGGTCCGCGAGCTGGTCGACGGTGCCGCCGCCCGCGCCGATCTCCTCCTGTTCAGCCCACGTCGCGCGTGGGCCGTCGAGATGTTCTGACGCGCATACCGGCCGTCCGAGCGCGGCGGGCTCAGGTCGTCGGCTGCGCCGCGGCGGGGTCCGCGGAGAAGTCGGTCCGCGCGCCGAGCCGGTTCCACGCGAGCAGGACCGTTCCCGCAGCGATCGCGGCGCAGATGACGAAGGCGGCGGCCACCGGCCAGGGGTCGCCGCCCGTGGAGGCGACGAGCGCGGCCGCGACGGCCGGCGCGGGGCCCGCGATGAGTGCCGCCGTCGGCTCGCGCACCAGGATCACGCCGCTGAGGCGGTGCTGCGGCTCGAACAGGGTGGTGAGGATCGCACCCTGCGTCGCGTACAACGTGGCCAGGCCGATCGAGATCCCGAGGACCATCACCGCGACGATCAGGAACTCGTTGCCGGTGCCGAGCGCGGGGAAGACGAGGACGCCGAAGGCGGCGAACACCGCGCACCCTGCGAGCCACACCTGCCGGCGCCCGTACGTGTCGCCGAGGTGCCCCGCCAGCGGGGTCATGCCGATCGCACCGGTCGACGCGACCAGATTGGCGAGGAGGCCGAAGCTCGCCGGCAGGTGCAGGGTCTTGGTGATGTAGGAGAGCAGGAAGACCTGCGTCAGCGAGGAGAAGGCCAGGTACGGGCCGTTGATGCCGAATCCGACGAGGATCTCCCGCCACTGGGTGCGGAGGGCGTCGAGCACGGGGAAGCGCGCGATCCCGCCCTCGCTCTTCAGCTCGCGGAACTCCTCGGTCTCCAGGACGCCCGTGCGGATCCACAGGCCGACGCCCAGGGTGACGATGCTCATCAGGAAGGGCAGGCGCCAGCCCCAGCTCATCAGCTGCTCGTCGGGGAGCAGGGAGATGAGGGCGAACACGGCCGTGGCGATCACGATGCCGGCGAAGACGCCCATGCCGGGGAGCGAGACGCGGAGCCCGAGTCGCTTCTTCTCGCCGCTCTCCGCCATCATCACCAGAGATCCGACGTATTCGGCTCCGGCACCCATGCCCTGCAGAACGCGGCACGCGGCGAGGAGGATCGGCGCGGCGATGCCGATCGACTCGTACGTGGGCAGGAGGCCGATCGCGAGGGTGGCGACGCCCATCACCAGAAGCGTGATCACCAGCATGGGCTTGCGCCCGACGCGATCGCCGAAGTGGCTGAACAGGAGGCCGCCGATCGGCCGCCCGAAGTAGCCGATCGCGAAGGTCAGAAGGGAGCTGATGACCTGCGTCGTCGGGTCTGCCGAGGGGAAGAAGAGCGGGCCGAAGACGAGCGCCGCGGCGAGCCCGAACAGGGTGAAGTCGTAGTACTCGACGACACTGCCGATGATGCCCGCCCAGGCGGTGCGGTTGATGTTCCGTTGGCGTGACTGGCCGGATTCGGGCATGGCTGAACTCCTGCGAACGACGGGATCCGGCGTACGGCCGGGGTGGCGCGAGGAGCTGGGACAAGGGGGGAGGCGTCCACTCCTCGCGCCAGACCGATTAAACATCCGATGTCTACGAGTTCGCAGCAAAACCGACAAGAAAGCGCCCGCCGCCTCCGGAGGAGGCGGCGGGCGCTGTTGCGGCGTTCTGTCAGACCAGGTGGGCCAGGGCGTCCCCGACCAGGCCCGCGGCGAGCGTGTTGCCGCCCGCGGGGTCGATGAGCAGGAACGAGCCCATCTCCCGGTTCTTGTCGTAGTCGTCCGCGACGATCGGCTCCGCGGTCTGGATGGTGATCCGGCCGATCTGGTTCAGCTCCAGCGTCGTGCCCTCGCCGACCGTCAGGTTCTGCTCGTCGAACACCGCGTCCAGCCCGCCGACGATGGCCTGCGTGGTCTTGGTGCCGTGCTTGAGCAGCAGCCGGGCGCCGATGCGCAGCGGCTTCTCGGCGAGCCAGCACACCGTCGCCTCGAACTGCTGCCGCGGCTCGGGGGCGTCCGCGGCGGAGACGATCACATCGCCGCGCGAGACGTCCACGTCGTCGGCGAGAATCACCGTCACGGATCGGCCCGTGTGCGCCGAGGCGAGCTCGCCGTCGGCGGTGTCGATCCGCTCGACGCGGCTGCGGGTGCCGGCGGGCAGGACGAGCACCTCGTCGCCCACGTCGACCGTGCCGGCGGCCACCTGCCCGGCGTACCCGCGGTAGTCGGGGTACTCGGGCGTGCGGGGCCGGATCACGTACTGCACCGGGAAGCGGAAGCCGATGGGCTTCGTGTCCGGGTCGGTCGGGATCGACTCGAGGTGCTCGATGAGCGACGGGCCGTCGTAGTACGGCGTCTGGTCCGACCGCGAGGCGACGTTGTCGCCGTGCAGCGCCGACACCGGGATGGCGTGGACGGCGTCGTCGGACCACCCCAGCGAGCCGGTGAGCGCGCGGAACTCCGCGGAGATCTCCTGGAAGACCGATGCCGGATCCTCGACCAGGTCGATCTTGTTCACCGCGAGGACCAGGCGCGGGACGCCCAGCAGCGACAGCACGGCGGCGTGCCGGCGGGTCTGCTCGATGACGCCCTTGCGCGCGTCGGTCAGCAGGATCACGACCTGCGCCGTCGACGCCCCGGACACCGTGTTGCGCGTGTACTGCACGTGGCCGGGGGTGTCGGCGAGGATGAAGGAGCGGTTGGGCGTCGCGAAGTAGCGGTAGGCCACGTCGATGGTGATGCCCTGCTCGCGCTCGGCGCGCAGGCCGTCCACCAGCAGCGACAGGTCCGGGGTGTCGAGGCCCTTGTCGACCGACGCGCGGGTCACGGCGTCGATCTGGTCGGCGAGCACCGACTTCGTGTCGTAGAGCAGGCGCCCGACGAGGGTGGACTTGCCGTCGTCGACGGAGCCCGCGGTGGCGAGGCGCAGGAGCGCGGGGGCGCTGCTCATCAGAAGTAGCCTTCCTTCTTGCGGTCTTCCATCGCGGCCTCGGAGACGCGGTCGTCGCCGCGGGTGGCGCCGCGCTCGGTGAGGCGCGACGCGGCGACCTCGGCCATGATCTGCTCGTTGTTCGACGCGGTGGATTCGATCGCGCCCGTGGTCGAGCCGTCGCCCACGGTGCGGTAGCGCACCGACAGGGTCCGCACCTCCTCGCCCTCGCGCGGGCCGCCCCACACGCCGGACGTCATCAGCATCCCGTCGCGCGAGTAGACCTCGCGCTCGTGCGCGTAGTAGATCGAGGCCAGCTCGATGTCCTCACGCGCGATGTAGCGCCAGATGTCGAGCTCGGTGAAGTTGCTGATCGGGAACACCCGCACGTGCTCGCCCGGCGCGTGCCGGCCGTTGTACAGGTTCCACAGCTCGGGGCGCTGGCGCTTCGGGTCCCACTGGCCGAAGGCGTTGCGCAGCGAGAAGATCCGCTCCTTGGCGCGGGCCCGCTCCTCGTCGCGCCGGCCGCCGCCGAAGACCGCGTCGAACCGGTTCTCCGAGATGGCGTCGAGCAGCGGCACCGTCTGCAGCGGGTTGCGGATACCGTCGGCGCGCTCCTCGAGGCGACCGTCGGCGAGGTAGTCCTCGACCTTGGCCACGTGCAGCCGCAGGTTGTACTTCTCCACCATCCGGTCGCGGAAGTCCAGCACCTCGGGCAGGTTGTGGCCGGTGTCCACGTGCAGCAGCGCGAAGGGCAGCGGCGCGGGCCAGAAGGCCTTGACCGCGAGGTGCAGCAGCACCGTCGAGTCCTTGCCGCCCGAGAACAGGATGACGGGCCGCTCGAACTCGCCCGCGACCTCCCGGAAGATGTGGATGGCCTCGGACTCCAGCGCGTCGAGCGTGCTGAACTCGGTGGGGTCGCCAGTGGACACGATCGGCTCCGTGGGCTCTGTGATGGTCATGAGGCGTGCAGTCCGCATTCTGTCTTGGTCGAACCGGCCCAGCGGCCGCTTCGAGGATCGGAACCCGGGGCGGGCTTGTTGGTGCAGGGCTGGCAGCCGATCGACGGGTAGCCCTCGTCGACCAGCGGGTTCACGAGGATGCCGTTCTCCTCGATGAACCGCTGCATCTGCTCATCGGACCAGTCGACGATGGGGTTCACCTTCAGCAGGCCGAAGCCCTCGTCGAACGAGATGAACGGCGCGTTGGCGCGCGTGGGCGACTCGACGCGGCGGATGCCGGTGACCCAGGCGCGGTAGCCCGACAGCGTCGTGCGCAGCGGCACGACCTTGCGCAGGTTGCAGCACTGCGCCGGATCGGTCGCGAACAGGTCCTTGCCGACGGTGGCGTCCTGCTCGCCGACGCTCTGCGCGGGCGTCACGTTGAGCAGCTCCACCTCGTAGATCGCCTCGACCGCATCGCGCATGCCGATGGTCTCGGGGAAGTGGTAGCCGGTGTCGAGGAACAGCACCTTGGGCCGGTCCTGCACCTGCTTGGCGAGGTGCACCAGCACCCCGTCCTGCATGTTCGACGCGACGACGAAGTCCTCGCCGAAGGTGTCCAGCGTCCACCGCAGCAGGGTGAGCGCATCCGCGCCCTCCAGCTCCTTCGACGCGCGCTCCGCGAGCGCGCGGAGCTCGTCCGCGTCGCGTCCGGTCAGGGGGTTCGACGGTGACTGTGTCGCCGCGTCCGCTCGTGCGGTCATCGCAGGTCCTCCTCCGCGGCCCGGAGCGTCCACTGCGCGAAGCGCTCGTCGGCCTCGCGCTGCGACACGAAGTTCCGCACCACTCGCTCGATGTAGTCCCCGAGGTCCGTCGACAGCACCTTGTGCTGGCGCAGCTTGCGGCCGAACCCGCTGTCGAGCCCGAGGCTTCCACCAAGGTGAACCTGGAAGCCCTCGACTTGATTCCCCTCGTGGTCGTCCACGAGCTGGCCCTTGAAGCCGATGTCGGCGATCTGGGAGCGGCCGCACGAGTTGGGACACCCGTTGATGTTCACCGTGATCGGCACGTCCAGCTGCGCGTTGATGTCGGCCAGCCGCTGCTCCAGCTCGGGCACCAGCACCTGTGAGCGCTTGCGGGTCTCCACGAAGGAGAGCTTGCAGAACTCGATGCCGCTGCAGGCGATGAGGTTGCGGCGCCAGATCGACGGCCGGCCCTGCAGGCCCAGCGGCGCCAGCTCGTCGATCAGGGAGTCGACCTGATCGTCGGGCACGTCGAGGACGATGAGCTTCTGGTACGGCGTGAACGAGGCGCGGTCGGAGCCGACCCGCTCCATCGCGTCGGCCACCTTCGTCAGGACGGTGCCCGAGACGCGGCCGGCGATGGGCGAGAAGCCGACCGCGTTGAGGCCGTTGCGCAGCTTCTGCACACCGATGTGGTCGATGGGGCGCTCCGGCTGCTCCGGCGCGGGGCCGTCGATCAGCTTGCGGCCGAGGTACTCGTCCTCGAGGACCTGGCGGAACTTCTCGATGCCCCAGTCCTTGACCAAGAACTTCAGCCGGGCCTTGCTGCGGAGGCGGCGGTAGCCGTAGTCGCGGAAGATCGAGACCACGCCCTCCCAGACGTCGGGCACCTCGTCGAGCGGGATCCACGCGCCCACGCGCTGCGCGAGCATCGGGTTCGTCGAGAGGCCGCCGCCGACCCAGAGGTCGAGGCCGGGGCCGTGCTCGGGGTGCTCGACCCCGATGAAGGCCACGTCGTTGATCTCGTGGACCACGTCCTGCTGGCCCGAGATGGCGGTCTTGAACTTGCGCGGCAGGTTCGAGTACTTCGGGTCGCCGATGTAGCGGCGCACGATCTCGTCGATCGCGGGCGACGGGTCGAGCACTTCGCCGAAGGACTCGCCGGCCAACGGGGAGCCGAGCACCACGCGCGGGCAGTCGCCGCAGGCCTCGGTGGTCTTGAGGCCGACGGCCTCGATGCGCTTCCAGATCTCCGGGACGTTCTCGATCTCGATCCAGTGGAACTGGACGTTCTCGCGGTCCGAGATGTCGGCGGTGTTCCGTCCGAACTCCTCGGAGATCCCGCCGAGGGCGCGCAACTGCGCCGCGTCGAGCTTCCCGCCGTCGCAGCGCACCCGCATCATGAAGTACGGGGCCTCGAGCAGGTCGACGTTCTCGTCGCCGGTGAACGTGCCGTCGTAGCCCTGCTCGCGCTGCGTGTACAGGCCCCACCAGCGCATCCGGCCCCGCAGATCGGCCTTGTCGATGGAATCGAAGCCCTGCTTCGAGTAGATGTTCTCGATCCGGGCGCGCACGTTGAGCGGGTTGTCGTCGCGCTTGGTCTGCTCGTTGGCGTTGAGCGGCGTGCGGTAGCCCAGCTTCCACTGGCCCTCCGACTTGCGCTTGACCGGGCGCGTTCGCGCCGGCCGCGTCGGGGCGGCGTCAGCGGAGGAGGGGACAGGGGCGTCGGCGATCGACGTCATGGAGACTCCTGGGATTCATGGGATGGCGCGCCGGGCTGGTGGCGCTTCCGGGGCTCGACGCGGAGAGAAGGCGTCGGGAATCAGGCCCGACAGCCGCTGCTGCAGACCCGCAGGTAATCGATGTGCCGGCGCGACGCCAGCAGCTCACCCTGTCCATCCATCGAGATCATTGTGCCACCGGCTGGGCGGAAACGAGGAATCGGGTTCGGCTCACCGGTGCACGAAATTCCGTGGTCGGCGGACCTGCCAGACTGGACGTGTGCCCGCGCCCTCGACCCCTGAGCTCAGCCGGCTCGACGGTGCCGCGACGCCGTTCGGGCTGTACCTGCACGTTCCGTTCTGCGCGACGCGCTGCGGCTACTGCGACTTCAACACCTACACCGCCGGCGAGCTCGGCGCCTCGACGTCCCCGCAGGCGTGGGCCGAGGCGATCGACGGGGAGCTGGCGCTGGCCCGCCGCGCGCTCGGCGACGCCGAAGTGTCGACGGTCTTCGTCGGCGGCGGCACCCCGTCGCTCCTGGGCGGCGACGGCCTGGCCGCCCTGCTCGACACCGCACGCCGGCACTTCACCTTCGCGGACGACGCGGAGGTGACCACGGAGTCGAACCCCGAGTCCACCTCGCCGGAGTTCTTCGCGCGGCTGCGGGAGGCGGGCTTCACCCGGGTTTCGCTCGGCATGCAGTCGGCGGCCGCCCACGTGCTGCGCGTGCTGGACCGATCGCACACGCCCGGGCGGGCCGTGGCCGCAGCGAAGGAGGCCCGCGCCGCGGGCTTCGACCACGTGAACCTCGACCTCATCTACGGCACGCCGGGGGAGTCCGACGACGACCTGCGGGCCTCGCTCGACGCGGTGCTCGACGCGGGCGTCGACCACGTCTCCGCGTACGCGCTCATCGTCGAGGACGGCACGGCGCTGGCCCGCCGGATCCGGCGCGGGGAACTGCCCGACACCGACGGCGACGTGCTCGCCCACCGCTACGAGATGCTCGACGGTGCCCTGCGGGACGCGGGTTTCGACTGGTACGAGGTGTCGAACTGGGCGCGCTCGGACACGGGGCGGTGCCGGCACAACGAGCTGTACTGGGAGGGCGCGAACTGGTGGGGCGCCGGGCCCGGCGCGCACGGTCACGTGGCCGGGACGCGGGTCTGGAACGTCAAGCACCCCGCCCGGTACGCCGAGGCCGTCGCCGGCGGGGCACTGCCGATCGCGGGGTACGAGGTGCTCACCGACGAGGACCGGCACATCGAGGACGTGATGCTGCGCGTGCGCATGCGGTCCGGCATCCCGCTGTCGGTGCTGCGGCCCGACGAGGCCGCCCGCGCCGACGCGGAGGTCGTCGTCGGGAACCTGCGCCGGGGCGCTGGCGCGTACGTGCTGACCGACGCCGGGCGGCTGCTCGCCGACGGGGTCGTGCGCCGCATCCTCGACTGAGCGGCGCGGGCCCGATCAGGACAGCGCGAAGACCACCGTCACCGTCACGGTGAGCGACTGCTCGCCGGACTCGATCGGCACGGGCGCGGCGGCGACACCCGGAGCGGAGTCGGGGGCCGAGAACTGCCGGGTCGTCGTGGGCCGGGCGGCCGCGCCCTCGGTGACCGTGCGGACCTCGCCGAGCTTGCCGCCGGAGAGCTTGGCGTACTGCTCCGCGCGGCTCTTGGCCTCGGCGAAGGCCTTGTCGCGGGCCGTCGCCTTGAGGGCGGAGTCGTTCTCGATGTCGAAGCCCACCGAGCTGATCCGGGTCGCGTCGCCGCCGGCGGTCGCGAGGTCGCCGAGCAGCTTCGACGCGGACTCCAGCTTGCGAACCTTCACCGTGAGCGACTGCGTCGCCTCGTACGAGGTGATCTGCCGGTCGGTGCCGTAGCGGGGATTGACCCGCACGTTCGCGGTGGCGACGTCCTTCTTGTCGACGCCGTTGGCGCCGGCCGCGTCGATCACCTTCTGCGCGCTCGCCGAGGCGTCGTTGAGCGCGGTCGTCACGTCGCCCGCCTGGTGCTGGACCGCCAGCTCCACGGTGAGGACGTCCGGCTTGCCCGAGGCGTCGCCCGTGCCGACGGCTGTGATCTCGCGCGGGGAGTCGTTGGAGGTGCTCGACGAGCCGCAGGCCGTCACCGTCCCGCCCAGTGCGACCGTCGCGAGGAGCGCGACGCCGGTGACTCGCAATTTCCGTGCTGTGCTGGATGTCGGGTTCGCCATGGTCCCAGCGTGGCAGCGGGGGCGCGCCGCCGCAGCGGATCGCCCGTTACGACAACGAACGGACGGTTAGACCAACTCCCATTCGACGGTGACCCGCGCGGTGACGTGGCGCTCGCCGGCCTCCATCGCCGGACCCGCCGGCGCCGCGGCGACGGACTTGGCCGCGAAGTGCACCTCCGCCCGCGGGCCCGCCGGCGACGGATCGTCAGCGATCGAGAGCACAGCGCCGAGGGCGTCGCCCGACAGTGCGGCGTACTGCTCGGCCTGCGCCTTCGCGTCGGCGAACGCCGCCTCGCGCGCCGCAGCGGCGGGGGCGGCACCGTCGGACAGGGCGAAGGTGACGGACTGGATCCGGGCCGCGTCACCCGCGGCGGTCGCGGCGGCCTGCAGCACCGCGGCGGCGCCGCCGACGGTGCGGATGGTGACGGTGAGCGACTCGCTGGCGGCGTAGCCCTCCAGCCGGCGGTCCTCCCACGGTCCCGTCTCGACGGCCTGCAGGCCCACGTTCGACGTGGCGACGTCGCCCTCGGCCACCCCGGCCGCGCGGACCGCGGCGACCACGGCGCGCGCCGCCTCGCCCGCCCCGGAGAAGGCGCTCGCGACGTCGGCCGCGCGGAACTCCACGCCGATGTGGGCGACGACGACGTCGGGCGTGGCGGTGGCGATACCGGACCCGGTCAGGCGGATGGTGCGCGACATGGGGGAGTCCTCTCAGTCCTGGCGGGCGTGCTTTCCGTGCCTCCCCGAGGATGCCGGACGCGGCGGAGTGCCGGGCGGGAGCGCGTGCACGCGGCAGTGCAGGACCTCGCGGCCGCGCAGCGCGGACCGCACGGCGCGGTGCAGCCCGTCCTCGAGGTAGAGGTCGCCGTTCCACTCGACCGCGTGCGGGAACAGGTCGCCGTAGAACGTGGAGTCCTCGGAGAGCAGGCGGTCCAGCGCCAGCACCGTCGTGGTGGTGACGATCGCGCTCAGCCGCACCTGCTGCGGCGGGATCTGCGACCAGTCGCGGGCGGTGAGGCCGTGATCGGGGTACGGCTTCCCGTCGAGTACGCCCTTGAAGATCACGGCTCGACTCTAGCCCGCGTAAGCTGGACATTCGAAGTCCACAGGAGAAAGGACGGCGCGATGTCGACGACGGAGGACCGGCGCTTCGAGGTGCTCCGGGCGATCGTGGCCGACTACGTCGAGACGCACGAGCCCGTCGGCTCGAAGGCCCTGGTCGACCGCCACCAGCTGGGTGTCTCCAGCGCGACGGTCCGCAACGACATGGCGGTCCTCGAGGCCGAGGGCTACATCACGCAGCAGCACACCAGCTCGGGGCGCATCCCCACCGAGAAGGGCTACCGGCAGTTCGTCGACCGGATCGCGCAGATCAAGCCGCTGTCCTCGGCCGAGCGGCGCGCCATTCTGCAGTTCTTGGAGACCGGCGTCGACCTCGACGACGTGCTGCAGCGGTCCGTGCGCCTGCTCGCCCAGCTCACCCGGCAGGTCGCGGTGATCCAGTACCCGGTGATCAGCTCCGCGCGGGTGCGTCACCTCGAGGTGGTGGCGCTGGCGCCGACGCGCCTGCTGCTCGTGGTGATCCTGGACTCGGGCCGCGTCGAGCAGCGCCTGGTGGAGCTGGGTGGCCCCGCCTCCGACGAGGACCTGTCCCGGCTGCGCGAGCTTTTCGGCGCGGCGGTGCACGGCAAGCTGATCCCGGACGCTTCGATGGGCGTCGCCGACCTGGCGCCGCTCGCGCCGCGGGACCTGCGCGACGCGGTGATCCGGGTGTCGACGGTGCTGGTCGAGACGCTCGTCGAGCGGGCCGACGACCGGCTGGTGCTGGGCGGCACGGCGAACCTCACCCGCAACGCCGCCGACTTCGACGCCGTCTCCGGCTCGCTGCGCAGCGTGCTCGAGACGCTGGAGGAGCAGGTGGTGGTCCTCAAGCTGCTCACCGCCCGGCAGCAGCCCGGCACGGTGTCGGTCGCGATCGGCTCGGAGACCCAGGACGAGAATCTGCGCGGCGCGTCGGTGATCTCCACCGGCTACGGCGCGCCCGGCGCGGTCTTCGGCGGGCTCGGCGTGCTGGGGCCCACCCGCATGGACTACCCGGGCACGATCGCCTCCGTCGCCGCGGTCGCGCGCTACGTCGGCGAGGTGCTCGGGGAGCGCTGATGCCGGTCCGCGCATGATTCGCGGCGGGGTGACCTGCGCGAATGGTCCGATCGGGCGGTGTGGTGGAATCATGGGTTGAGCGCGGTCCGAGCAGGTCCGCTGATTGTCGTCCATACGTTAGAGGGATTCGCCGCAGTGGCACGTGATTACTACCGCATCCTCGGGGTCGATTCGAAGGCCTCCGACCAGGAGATCAAGCGCGCGTACCGCAAGCTCGCCCGCGAGCTGCACCCCGACGTGAACCCCGACGACGCGGCGCAGGAGAAGTTCCGCGACGTCTCGGACGCCTACGAGGTGCTCAGCGACCCCGAGAAGCGGCGCGTCGTGGACATGGGCGGTGACCCGCTCGACAGCTCGCCCGGTGGCGGCGGCTTCGGCGGCGGCGGCTTCAGCGGCTTCGGCGGGGGCGGCCTCGGCGACGTCTTCGAGGCCTTCTTCGGCGGCGGCATGGGCGGCGGCGGACGCGGCCCTCGCGGCCGGGTCCGCGAGGGCAACGACGCGCTGATCCGCATGGAGCTGGACCTCGACGAGTGCGCGAACGGCGTGAGCCGCGAGCTGACCGTCGACACCGCGATCCTCTGCGACAAGTGCCAGGGCGCCGGCACCGAGGGCGACAGCAAGCCGTCGACGTGCCCCACCTGCCACGGCGCGGGCGAGGTCCAGTCCGTGCAGCGGTCCTTCCTCGGCCAGGTCATGACCTCGCGGCCGTGCCCCACCTGCTCGGGTGCCGGCGAGGTCATCGAGAACCCCTGCAGCAAGTGCAGCGGCGACGGCCGCGTGCGCACCCGCCGCAACCTGACCGTGAAGATCCCCGCCGGCGTCGGCGACGGCATGCGCGTGCGCCTCGCGGGGCAGGGCGAGGTGGGCCCCGGCGGCGGCCCCGCCGGCGACCTCTACGTCGAGGTCACCGAGACCGAGCACGAGTACCTCACCCGCGACGGCAGCACGCTGCACGTCACCGCGCGGGTGCCGATGTTCGACGCGGCGCTGGGCGCCGAGGTCACCGTGCCCACCGTCATCGACGGCGAGCTCACCGTGGACGTGCCCGCGGGCACCCAGACGGGTGACACCACGGTGCTGCGCGGCCACGGCATGCCCCAGGTCAACTCGCAGGTGCGCGGCAACCTCGTCGTCCACTTCGACGTGGCGATCCCGGCGCGGCTGGACAAGAAGCAGACCGAGAAGCTGCGCGAGCTCAAGGCGCTCTTCCCGGGCGAGGGCCCGCACGCCGCCCGTCGCGGCGGCCAGGACCAGGGCGGCGGCATCTTCTCGCGCCTGCGCGACACCTTCGCCGGGCGGTAGCCGCAGGTGGCGGCCACCGTCTTCCTCGCGGAGTCGCTGCCCGGGCCGGGCGAGGAGTACCTCCTCTCCGGCGACGAGGGCCGGCACGCCGCGGCCGTGCGGCGCGTCCGCACGGGCGAGGAGCTCGTCCTCTCCGACGGTGCCGGCGGCTTCGCCCGATGCACCGCGATCGCGGTCGGCAAGGCCGATGTGACGGTGCGCTGCGTCGAGACCTGGACGGTGCCCCCGGCCTCGCCGCGCGTGGTGCTGGTGCAGGCGCTGCCGAAGTCGGACCGCTCCGAGCTGGCGGTCGAGCTCGCCACCGAGGCGGGGATCGACGCGATCATCCCGTGGCAGGCGTCCCGTTGCGTCTCCCGGTGGGACGGTGGAGGGTCCGGCGGCAAGGGTTCCGGCAAGGCCGAGAAGGGCGTCGCCCGCTGGCGCGCCGTGGCCCGCTCGGCCGCGAAACAGGCACGGCGAGCGTATGTTCCGGAGGTCCACGGCCTGGTGACCACGCGGGAACTCGTTCCGTTACTCACCAGTATGGATGCGAATGTAGTTGTCTTGCACGAGGGTTCGGCGGTCCCTTTCGGCGAGGTTGACTTCTCAGTAACCGGAACCATCGTTATCGTGGTGGGGCCGGAGGGCGGAATCAGCCCCGAGGAACTGGATGCCCTGGTCGGGATGGGTGCGCAGCCCGCGCTCCTCGGCCCGACGGTGCTGCGGACCTCCACCGCCGCCGCCGTCGCCCTGGGTGCTCTGGGAGTGATGACCGACAGATGGTCCGGCACGCCGCCGGACTGATCGACCGGACCGGCGGGGTGCCGGCCGGCGGCTGGGACGAAGGAGTGCTCGGACACGATGGCGCGTCGCATCTTCTACGGCAGCGAGGAATCGCAGCACGGGCACTTCTACCCGGGCGACGCCGACAAGCCCCTGATCACCCTGGTGCACGGCGGCTACTGGCGGAACCTGTATTCGATGACGATGGAGTCGAAGGTCGCCAAGGACCTCAACGACCGCGGCTACCCGGTGTGGAACGTCGAGTACCGCCGCGTCGGCGAGCCGGGCGTCGTCTGGCCGATCCTCGGCGACGACGTGCTCGCGGCGATCGACTACGGCACCGACAAGCTGGCCAAGGGCGCCGGGCACATCGTGGCCGCCCACAGCGCCGGCGCCACCCTGGCCGTGTGGGCCGCCGCGCAGCGCCCCGACCTGCTGGGCGTGATCTCCCGCGGCGGCGTCCTCGACCTCATCGAGCGCGGCGACGGCGACCAGTCGATGCGCCTGCTGTTCGACCTCGCCCCGAACGCCAACCAGCGCCTGATCAAGCGGACCTTCGCGCAGGCCAGCCCCGTCGCGGCGATGCCCTTCACCACTCGCGTGCGCGCCCTGCACGGCCGGCTCGACGAGCAGGTGCCCTACCAGCTGTCCGAGTGGTTCCTCTCGCAGGCGCAGGAGAACGGCATGGACGCGACGCTCACGATGATCGAGGGCGAGGGCCACGACGACTTCCTCGAGCCCGGCTCGAAGGGCCACAAGGCGACGCTCGCGGCGATCGAGGAGCTCTCCGCGCGGTGACGCCGTGCCGGGGCGGATCCGCCCCGGGCGAAACCCACGGGCCTTCCGGGGGTGAGCGGTACTAAACTGGGCGTATCCGCACCGTCAGGCGCGGTGACCGCCGAGACAAGGATTGACGCACCGCGTGCCAGACCCCACCAGTTCCGACAGCCCCGCCCAGGCAGTGACGCCGGCGCGGTCCACCGTCGAGATCCCCATCGAGCTGACGTTCGGACTGCTCGGCCCCGCGGACGCGAACCTCCGGGCGCTCGAGAGCGCGCTCGACGCGGACGTCCACGCCCGCGGCAACGTGATCACCCTGTCCGGCCGTCCCGCCGACGTGGCGCTGGCCGAACGTGTCCTCGCCGAGCTGCTCGCCGCCGTGCGCAGCGGCGTCGCCGTCAGTCCCGAGGAGGTGCGCCGCTCCGTCGGGATGATGACCGACGGTTCCGGCGAGTCACCGGCCGAGGTGCTCACCCTCGACATCATCTCCCGGCGCGGGAAGACGGTGCGCCCCAAGACCGTCAACCAGAAGAAGTACGTCGACGCGATCGACGAGCACACCATCGTCTTCGGCGTGGGCCCCGCGGGCACCGGCAAGACCTATCTCGCGATGGCCAAGGCCGTGCAGGCGCTGCAGTCCAAGCAGGTCAGCCGCATCATCCTCACCCGCCCCGCGGTCGAGGCGGGCGAGCGGCTCGGCTTCCTGCCGGGCACCCTGAACGAGAAGATCGACCCGTACCTGCGCCCGCTCTACGACGCGCTGCACGACATGATGGATCCCGAGGCGATCCCGAAGCTCATGGCCGCCGGCGTGATCGAGGTCGCGCCGCTGGCGTACATGCGCGGCCGGACGTTGAACGACGCGTTCATCATCCTCGACGAGGCGCAGAACACCACCGCCGAGCAGATGAAGATGTTCCTCACCCGCCTCGGCTTCGGCTCGAAGATCGTGGTCACCGGCGACGCGACGCAGGTCGACCTGCCGGGCGGCGCCACCAGCGGCCTCCGCGCCGCGGTGGGCATCCTGCGCGGCATCGACGACATCCACATCGCCGAGCTGTCCAGCGCCGACGTGGTGCGCCACCGCCTGGTCGCCGAGATCGTGGACGCCTACGCCCAGTTCGAGGAGCAGCTCGAAGCCACCAAGCGCCCGCAGTTGGGCGCGCGACGCATCCCGGGACGCCGATGAGCATCGAATTCGCCAACGAGTCGGGCTTCGACGTCGACGAGGCGGAGGTCGTGGCGGTGGCGGCGTTCGCCATCGCCGCGATGGACGTGCACCCGGGCGCCGAGCTGAACATGCTCGCCGTCGACCTCGACACCATGGCCGATCTCCACGTGAAGTGGATGGACCTGCCCGGCCCCACCGACGTCATGAGCTTCCCGATGGACGAGCTGACCCCGGGCGGCCGCCCGGACATGGTCGAGGCCGGCCCCGCGACGCTCGGCGACATCGTGCTGTGCCCGCAGTTCGCGGCGGAGCAGGCGACCGCCGCCGGGCACTCCACGGGCCACGAGCTGAACGTGCTCACGGTGCACGGCGTGCTCCACCTGCTGGGCTTCGACCACGCCGAGCCCGACGAGGAGCGTGAGATGTTCGCGCTCCAGGACAGCATCCTCGCCGAGTACTACGCGCAGCAGCGCGACCAGGAGCGTCGCGCCCGCCAATCCGCGCGCGACGAGAAGCTGCTCGGCCGCACCGGCTTCCTGGGGCGGCGGGACTGAGCGTGTCCTCGTCGATCCTGCTGATCGTCGGCGTCGTGGCCCTGGTCTTCCTGGGCGGTCTGTTCGCGGCGATCGATTCCGCCTTGATCACGGTGTCCCCGGCGCGCGTCGAGGACCTGGTGGAGGAGGGCCGTCCGGGTGCGAAGCGCCTCCAGCGCGTCCTCGTCAACCGGCCCCTCTACGTCAACCTCGTGGTGCTCCTGCGCACCGCGTGCGAGGTCCTGGCCACCGTCCTCGTCTTCCTCGTGCTCGACCGCTACCTGTCCACGGTGTCGACGGCGGTCGTCACCGCGGCCGTGATGACGGTGGTCAGCTACGTCCTGATCGGCGTCGGGCCGCGCACCCTCGGCCGGCAGCACGCGTACACGCTGGGCTGCTCGGCCGCGGTGGTGCTGCAGGCGATCGCGATCCTCATGGGCCCGATCACCCGCCTGCTGATCCTGCTCGGTAACGCCATCACGCCCGGCCGCGGCTACCGCAACGGCCCGTTCGCCACGGAGGTCGAGCTCCGCGAGCTCGTCGATCTCGCGCAGCAGCGCGGCGTGGTGGACGAGGACGAGGGCAAGATGATCCAGTCCGTCTTCGAGCTCGGCGACACCGCCGCGCGCGAGGTCATGGTGCCGCGCCCCGAGATGGTGTGGATCGAGGCCGACAAGTCCGTCTCGCAGGCCACCCGGCTCGCGGTCCGCTCCGGGCACTCCCGCATCCCCGTCATCGGGGAGAACGTCGACGACGTGCGGGGCGTCGTCTACCTCAAGGATCTCGTCGCCCTGCCCGACGGTGCCGACCGCCACGCCATCGCGGTGGGCCGCATGGCCCGACCGGCGGTCTTCGTGCCCGACTCGAAGCCCGTCGACGCGCTGCTGCGCGAGATGCAGCACACCAACAACCACATGGCCGTCCTGGTCAACGAGTACGGCTCCATCGCCGGCCTGGTGACCATCGAGGACGTGCTGGAGGAGATCGTCGGCGAGATCACCGACGAGTACGACTCCGGCGAGGTCGCGCCGGTGGAGGAGCTCGGCGACGGGGTGTTCCGGGTGTCCGCCCGGCTCGACCTGGAGACGCTCGGCGAGCTCTTCGACAAGGAGATCGAGGAGGACGAGGTCGACACCGTCGGCGGCCTCCTCGGCCTGGCGCTGGGCCGCGTGCCCCTGCCGGGCTCGGAGGTCGAGGCGCACGGCCTGCTGCTGGAGGCCGAGGGCGCCACCGACCGGCGCGGCCGCGTGCGGATCTCCACGGTCCTGGTGCGCAGCGCCGACGGCGAGGAGGCGGCACCGTCGGACGACGACGCGACCGCGAACGACGAGAAGGAGCCGGCGTGACCGAGACATCCGACGAGGACCGCAAGCTGGTGACCCTCGCGCGCGGCGCGATGGCCCGGGCGGGCGCCGCGCACGGCGCCGCGGTCCGGGACCTCGACGGGCGCACCTACGCCGGTGCCCCCGTCGCCCTGACCTCCCTGACGCTGACGGGGCTGCAGGTGGCCGTCGCGACGGCGCTGAGCTCCGGGGCCGAGGGCTTCGAGGCCGCCGTCCTGGTGGGCTCCGCCGACGGTGCCGACGCCGGCGTGGCCGCCCTGCACGAGGTGTCCACCGCGGCACCGGTCCTGTTGTTCGACGCACGGGGAGAGGCCCTGACGTGACCGAAGAGATCCAGACCCCCGAGGACTTCCGGTCCGGCTTCGTGTGTTTCGTGGGGCGGCCCAACACGGGCAAGTCCACGCTGACCAATGCGCTGGTCGGGACGAAGGTGGCGATCACCAGCTCGCGCCCGCAGACCACCCGCTCGACGATCCGCGGCATCGTCAACCGGCCGGACTGTCAGCTGGTGCTGGTGGACACTCCGGGCCTGCACCGCCCGCGCACCCTTCTCGGGCAGCGCCTCAACGACCTCGTGCGGGACACCTACTCCGAGGTCGACATGATCTGCCTGACGATCCCGGCGGACGAGAAGATCGGCCCCGGAGACAAGTACATCCTCGAACAGATGCGGCACATGGCGCCCCGCACGCCCCTGATGGGCGTGGTCACCAAGATCGACAAGGTGGGCCGCGACAAGGTCGCCGAGCAGCTCCTGGCCGTGTCGAAGTTCCTCGGCGAGAACAGCGACGTGATCCCGGTGTCGGCGACGTCGGGGGAGCAGGTCGAGGACCTGGTGCAGCTGCTGGCGTCGAAGATGAAGCCCGGCCCCGCGTTCTACCCGGACGACGAGATCACCGACACCGACGACGACACGATGATGGCCGAGCTCATCCGCGAGGCCGCGCTCGAGGGCGTCCGCGACGAGCTGCCGCACTCGCTGGCCGTGGTGATCGAGGAGGTCGTGGAGCGGGAGAAGACGCCCGCGCAGGAGAAGACCGGCAAGCCCGGCCTGCTCGAGGTGCATGCCCTGCTCTACGTCGAGCGGAGCTCGCAGAAGGCGATCATCATCGGCAAGGGCGGCGCCCGGCTCAAGTCCGTGGGCACCGCCGCGCGCGGCGAGATCGAGAAGCTGCTCGGGCGGAAGGTCTTCCTGTCCCTGCACGTGAAGATCGCCAAGGACTGGCAGCGCGACCCGAAGCAACTGGGCCGCCTGGGCTTCTAGAGCCCGGGCGGTCAGCGACCGAGCATCCGCTGCCACCAGGTGGGGCGCGCGTTCCGATACTTCTCGGTGTCCGGGAGCGGCCCGGGGTCGTCCGTTCTGCCTTCGACGAAGTCGATCATCTGCTGGGGCACCGGATCCTTGAACGCGCGAAGTCCACTCACGACCACGCGGATCATGTCCCGGCGTTCGTCGATGGACACCGGATCCCTCGTCGCGTCACTCATGTCGGCCTCCCGTACTCCGCCTACGGTCCTCAGTATCCTCGCGATACCTGATCGTCGCCATGTGCATCGAGATTCCTCGCTCAGTTCTGGTGCCGAGCGACGACCTCAACAGATCATCGATGATCGCCCATCCGTCCCTCCGGCTCGGCTCGTCGGTGGAGTAGGTGGCGTCCAGCGCCCATTGGCACCGCGTCCACCACTCCTTGCGGTTGTCCGCGAGCCGTTTCTGACCGATCGTCACGATCGCGATGACCGCGGCGGCCGTGCCCACGATGATCGTGGCCCATCCCGGTGTCATGACCTCTCCCCCCCGCCGAAGAAATCCGATGCTGCTGACATCGTGCACCGGACCGCCGACAGGTTTCAGGAATGTTCATCGAGGAGTGCGGCGAGCGGGATCTCCTCGAGCTCCGAGTAGCCCGTGTCGCGCCACCAGTACAGGCCGGACCCGGTTGCGATAAGGAGCTCGTCGCCGTGGCGCGCGACCGACACCTGCGTGGTGTGGATCGGCGCGACGGCGACCGGTTCGAGGGTGTCTCCGTCGACGCGGACGAGCAGCCAGAACTGCTCCTCGCTCCGGTACTCGCAGGGTCCGTCGAGCGGCCACCGGCCGGCGGCGCCGGTGCCGTCGGGCCGATGACAGACGACGAACAGGTCGTTTCCGACGGTCCGCACGCTTCCGAAGCGTGGGGCGGTACGGGCGCTGCGGGTGATGGTGAGGTCTGGGCGCACGTCGAGGGCGATCGGGTCGCCGATCATGCCCCCGGTGAAGACCCGCGGCGGCGCACCGCCGAAGCCGTCGGGGTTGGGGCCGACGTCGTCGAGCACGGGCCCGACGGTGACCTCGCCCGCCTCGCCCACGCGCACCAGACGGTGGGTCCGGTCCTCGGGAGCCATCTCGCCGTTGCAGGTCAGCAGGAGGAACCCGGGGTCGGTCGCGATACCCCAGCGCGGCGCATCGCCGGTGTGCACGGGCTCGCGGAGCGTGACGTCCCCGGGCTCGATCAGATGCAACCGCACGGTGTTTCCCTCCTCGCGGAGGGCGACCAGTGCAGTCCCGTCGCCGGGCACGACCGAGTCCACCGGCGAGGTCGTCACCAGTGTGACCGCCCCATCGGCGATGCGGAAGACGCCATCCGAGCGGAACGCCCAACACGCGCCAGCGGCGGCCCACACGGTGGGGATCTCGTAGTCCTGCTTCGGCGTCACCGCGCCGGGCAGCAGATGCTCCTGCGGTGTCCGGTCGCCGGAGAGGTCGAGTTCCGCGACGATCGGCAGCGTGCTGTCGACGACCCAGGCCCGATCACCGTCGACGGCTACGGAATCCGGGCGGATGCGCGGCTGTGGTGCCGTGAGCGGCGCGTCCGCGAGGTCCAGGTCGACGACGGCCGCGAACTCGTACCGATGCTCGTGGTCGTCACCTGCGGATGAATCGAGCCATTGCGGGCAGGCGGTGACATCGCGGTATTCGTACGTGCCGGGGACATGGACGAAGGGCTCGGAGTCGGTGGTCCGTCGAGCCAGCACGGATGCGACCCGAACGCGGAGGATCCGGCCCCGCACTCGGATCGGATTCGGGTGGTAGACGTAGTCGGCGTAGACGGTGCCCCGCACGCGGACTGGCCCGATCATCGGGCGAGGAGCGCCCCATGACACCTCCCACCCCATGCCCCGCAGCGTGGTCGGCCACCGCATGCGCCGGTCATCGTCACGGCCGGTGACAGACGGTGCACCGCGGGGAATCGCCTCGGCGGAGAGCTCTGTGACCCCCGCGTCGCTAGGGTCCGGAACGACCTCCTCGCGGAAGCCGATCACGTACTCGCCGATCTCGCCGACCACCGGAGGTGGCGGTGATCCGTCGCCCAGCATCCAGCTCGCAATGCTGACGCGTAGCGGCACAGAGGCAGCGGGCTCCGTCACGACGCCGATCCGGATTCGCCGGGGTCGGTGAGATCGAGGTCGACGATGACCGCCCAATCGGAGCGTCGGCCACGAGGAGTGGGTGTTACGTCGTCGTACCTCCGCGGCGCCGTGGCGACATCGCGGTGGAGGATCGTCCCCGGAATCGGGCACCAGACCTGTCTACCGTCGGGTTGATCCGGCCAGCGGATGAGGCGCATCTCGACCGATTCGATGCGCACCGCTATGACCCTGCCCCGCACGCCGGGGGCACCGATGTGGTCAGCATGGAACGTTCCGTGCAATCGAACTGTGCCGTTCTGTGGAGCGGTCTCGTGCATCTCGTACTTCCATCCGGCACCGGAATAGACCGTAGGCCAGCGGCGCAATCCGTCGTCGGCGACGTAGGAGCTGCCGGTGACGGCCACTTTCGCGACGATGTCGACGACCGCGGTGTCGTCCGGGGATCTCGTCGCTTCGAAGGTGAGTGGGTACTCGCCGATGTCGCCGACGGCGGGAGGGACGATCGCGCCGACTTCGATGTCCCACGTGTCGATCACTACCGGCAGGGCGCGCTCCGGAATTCGATTTACCACATGGCAAGTACATCATGGTGGCGAAGGGTGAGGTGCGTCGATGGCGCTGGTTGTCGGCGCGGGGTGGGATGATGGAGGGTATGAGGTCGTACCGGGACAGCGCTGTGGTGCTGCGGCAGCACAAGCTGGGGGAGGCCGACTACATCCTCACGCTGCTGACTCGGGACAACGGCCTGGTCCGCGCGGTCGCGAAGGGGGTGCGCCGGCCGCGCTCGCGGTTCGGCGCCCGGCTGGAGCTGTTCGCGCACGTCGACCTGCAGCTGCACCCCGGCCGCAACCTGGACATGGTGACGCAGGTGCACTCGATCGCCGCCTACTCGGGCGACCTCGCCGGCGACTACGGCCGCTACACCACGGCCTGCGCGGTGATCGAGACGGCGGAGCGGCTCGCGGGCGAGGAGCGGGCCCCGGCGCTGGAACTGCACCGGCTCACCGTCGGCGCGTTGCGGGCGATCGCGGCCGGCGTGCGCGACCGTGACCTCGTGCTGATCTCGTTCCTGCTGCGCGCGATGGAGTCGGCGGGCTGGGCGCCCGCGCTCACGATCTGCGCCCGCTGCGGCGACGAGGGGCCGCACCGCGCCTTCCACGTGGCCGCGGGCGGCGCCGTCTGCGTGCACTGCCGGCCGTCGGGCTCCGCGGTGCCGGGGCAGGGCGTGCTGGATCTGATGGCCGCGCTCGCCCGCGCCGATTTCGACTTCGCCGAGACCACGGGCGAGCGGCTGCGCAGGCAGGCCAACGGGCTCGCCGCCGCGCACCTACAGTGGCACGTGGGGCGGCAGTTGCGGTCGCTGCCCATGATCGAGCGGCACGCGCCGCACAGCCCGGCCCTCGCGGCCGGTGAGAGGGAGGTCGACGGTGCCGGGACTGCGGCGGGGTAGGTCCAAGACGACGGTGCCGACGGCGCCGGTCACCGTCCGGCCCCCGGACCCGCACCCCTCCGGGGCGACGCCGCCGGAGATCCCCGCGGAGCTGGTGCCGAACCACGTGGCCCTCGTCATGGACGGCAACGGCCGCTGGGCCAAGGAGCGCGGCATGGCGCGCACCGAGGGGCACAAGCGCGGTGAGGCCGTGCTCATGGACACGGTCTGCGGGTGCATCGAGATCGGCGTGAAGCAGCTCTCGGCGTACGCCTTCTCGACGGAGAACTGGTCGCGCAGCCCGGAGGAGGTGCGCTTCCTCATGGGCTTCAACCGCGACGTCATCCGGCGCCGGCGCGACGAGATGCACGAGATGGGCGTCCGGGTGAAGTGGGCCGGGCGACGGCCGCGCCTGTGGGCCAGCGTGATCAAGGAGCTCGAGGTCGCGGAGGAGCTCACCAAGGACAACGCCGTCATGACGCTCACGATGTGCGTCAACTACGGCGGCCGGGCGGAGATCGTCGACGCCGCACGGGAACTCGCGCGCCGTGCGGCGGCGGGAGAGATCAATCCGGACCGCATCACCGAGCAGTCCTTCCAGCAGTACCTGTACCAGCCGGACATGCCCGACGTTGACCTGTTCCTCCGGCCGTCGGGCGAGAAGCGCAGCTCGAACTTCCTGCTGTGGGAGAGCGCCTACGCCGAATACGTCTACCAGGACACGCTGTTCCCGGACTTCGACCGCCGGAACCTCTGGGACGCCTGCCTGGAGTACGCCAAGCGCGACCGCCGGTTCGGCGGCGCCCAGTGACGGCGCAGGACCCCCGGCTCGACGCCCTGCGCTCCCGGCTCGAGTCCGCGCTGGCCGATGGGGTGGTGCTGCGCCGCGACGAGAATCAGGCCGTGCTGGTCGATTTCGGTGAGACCCCGGCATCGGTGCAGGTCTTCGAGCTCGCGCGCGACGTGGACGTCTACTCGCTGACCCAGGTGGTGGCGTGGGACCTGGCTCTGACCGACGAGCTCCGCGACGACGTACGGGCGGTGGCGGAGGGTGTGCAGTTCGGATCGCTGCGGCTCATGGAGCGGGAGGTCTCGGCGGATCTGGTGCTGCACTACAGTTTCCCGGCGGGCACTCTCGCGGGCGACGCGCTGCGGGAGTTCGTGCTGTTCGTGCTGGCCCAGGGCGTCGACGCGCGCCGCCGCCTCGTCGGCTGACGGCGCGCGCCACAGACGCGGCGCAGCGGATCGCTCAGGGGCGCAGCAGCACCTTGCCGACGCGGCCGGGCCGGCCGCTCGCCGCCGCGGCGGAGGAGATCTCGTCGAGCGGGTACACCCCGTCGACGGGCAGTGCGAGGGTGCCGGAGGCGACGCCGCGGACGACCTCGCCCATGAGCTCGGCTCGCTTGGCGGGCGCCATCTCCTGGCTCACGGTGCGTCCCCAGAAGCCCTTGACCACGATCTCCTTGAAGATCGCGACGTTGACGGGGATCTCCAGCATCGCGCCCTCGCCCGGGTTGGTGGCGCTCATCGCGCCGAACGAGACGAGCGTGCCGCGCTGGCCGAGCAGAAGGGCGAGCTGGGTGCTCGCCGCGCCACCGATCGAGTCGACGGCGGCCGCGTAGCCGGCGTCGCCGGCGAGTTCCTTGGCGCGGTCGCGCCAGCCCTCGCTGTCGGTGGCGATCACGTTGGTCACGCCGAAGGTCGCGAGCTCGTCGACGGCGGCGGACCGTCGGACCAGGCCCGTGACGTTGATGCCCCGGGCGGTGGCGAGCTGCGCCAGCAGGCGCCCGACCATGCCGTTGGCGGTGTTCTGGACGATCCACTGCCCGGGCTGGACGTTCAGGTAGTCGAGGAGGCTGATCGCGCTGAAGGGCATCGAGAAGAGCTGTGCGGCGGCCTCATCGGAGATCTCCCCGGGGACCGGAAGCAGACCGGCGGCGCCGGCGACGAAGTACTCCGCCCAGGTGCCGAAGGCCGAGCCGGTGGCGACGCGCTGGCCGACGGTGAAGCCCTCGACGCCCTCGCCGAGAGCGTCGATCACGCCGACGGCCTCGGAGCCGGAAGCGGCGGGGAGGGCGGGCTTGTAGCCGTAGTCGCCCTTCACGGTCCACAGGTCGTGGTTGTGGATCGGGGCGAGCAGAGTGCGGATCCGCACCTGGCCCGGCCGGGGCTCGGGCAGCGGGACCTCGCGGACCGACAGGACGCTCGCGGGGTCGCCGAACTCGTCCTGGATGAGTGCACGCATGGATGTCTCCTTGTGAGAAGTGGTGGGGGAGTTCAGTCGTTCGCGACGGTCACGGTGACGTCGACGTTGCCGCGCACGGCGTTCGAGTACGGGCACACCTGGTGCGCCGCGTCGGCGAGGGCCTGGGCGGCGTCCTGCTCGACGTCGGGGATGACGACCTCGAGCGCGACGGTGAGGCCGAAGCCGCCGGATCCGTTGGGGCCGATACCCACGCGGGCGCCGACGCTGGAGTCGCCGAGCGCGACCTTCTGCGTGCGGGCGACCATCTGGAGCGCGGAGTGGAAGCAGGCGGCGTAGCCGGCGGCGAAGAGTTGCTCGGGGTTGGCGCCGTCGCCGGATCCGCCCATCTCCTTCGGGATGGCCAGCTGCAGGTCGACGCGGCCGTCGTCGGTGCGGGTGCGGCCGTCGCGGCCGGCGCCGGTGGCGATGGCCTCGGCGGTGTACACGGTGCTCATGTCGGGGGTTCCTCCTGGAACGTCGGGGAATGGTCAGGTGTGCGCGGCGCAGAAGCGGTTCGCCAGGTCGCGGAGCGCGACCGCGTCCTCGACGGGCAGGTTGAAGCCCTCGTAGACCCGGCTGCGGGCGGCGTCGACCCGGGGGCGCAGCGCGTGCCCCGCGTCGGTGACGTGGACCGTGACCAGTCGTTCGTCGGCCTGGTCGCGGCGGCGCTCGACGAGGCCGGCGCCCTCGAGCCGCCGGATCAGCGGCGACAGGGTGCCGCTGTCGAGGCGCAGGCGTTCGCCCAGCGCCGAGACGGTGACGCCGTCGCGCTCCCACAGGGCGAGGAGCGTGACGTACTGGGTGTAGGTGAGGCCCAGCGTCGACAGCTCCTCGCGGTAGGCGTTCGACGCCACCCGCGCGGCGGAGTACAGCGCGAAGCACAGCTGCTCGTCCAGGGTCCGGTTCGCTTCCACCCCATGATGATGGCACACAATTCAATTGCGCACAACTGAAAATCTCGCGACTGGACGAACTGGGCCGACCTGTCTACCTGCAGGTTTACAGAACGTGTTGATCTGTCCACGAATTACTTGACAAATATGCGGAAGCTGTCAAATACTGAGTCTAGAGCGTATGACCTCAGTCACAGCCCCCGTCGGGGGCGAACAGATTTAGGAGGGCACCGTGAAGGGCCTGGCTTACATCGACGCGGACGGCAAGGAAGCCGTCTGGACCGACCACAAGAAGCGACTCTGGCTGTGGGGCCTGTTCGTCCCCACCGCCCTGTTCTTCGCCATGGGACTCATCGCGCTGCTCGGCATCGGCAGCACGCCCCTGATGTACCTCGCCCCGGTGCTGTGGTGGATCGGCCCGATCCTGCTGTACGTGATCCTCCCGATCGTCGACATCAAGGCCGGCGACGACGGCGAGAACCCGCCGGAGGAGGTGATGGAGGCGCTGGAGAACTCCACGTACTACAAGTGGCTCACGTTCATCTTCCTGCCGTTCCAGCTCGCCTCCCTCGTGATGATGTGCTACCTGCTCACCGCGGACAACCTGACCTGGTTGGGCGGCGTGTACGCCAATGGCGGCGGGCTCGGCCTGATCAGCCAGATCGGCCTCACCCTCAGCCTGGGCGTCGTCGCCGGCATCGCCATCAACACCGGTCACGAGCTGGGCCACAAGAAGCCCGAGAACGAGCGTTGGATCGCCAAGCTCACCCTGGCGCCCGCCATGTACGGCCACTTCTTCATCGAGCACAACCGCGGCCACCACGTGCGCGTCGCGACCCCGGAGGATCCCGCGTCCGGCCGCTTCGGCGAGACCTTCTGGGAGTTCCTGCCGCGCAGCGTGTGGGGCAGCCTGAAGTCCTCGTGGGAGCTGGAGAAGACCCGCCTGCAGCGTCTCGGCAAGAGCCCCTGGACCCTGAAGAACGACGTGCTCAACGCCTGGCTCATGACGGTCGTGCTGTTCGGTGGTCTGACCGCGGTCTTCGGCTGGTACGTCCTGCCCTTCCTGATCATCCAGGGCGTGTACGGGTTCAGCCTGCTGGAGTCCGTGAACTACCTCGAGCACTACGGCCTGCTGCGCCAGAAGCTGGCCTCCGGCCGCTACGAGCGGTGCGCCCCGAAGCACTCCTGGAACTCGGATCGCATCATCACCAACGTCTTCCTGTACCACCTGCAGCGCCACAGCGATCACCACGCGAACCCCACGCGCCGCTACCAGACGCTGCGGTCCTTCGAGGAGGCGCCGTCGCTGCCCCAGGGCTACGCCACGCTGATCGGCCTGACCTACTTCCCGCCGCTGTGGCGCCGCCTGATGGACCACCGCGTCCTCGACCACTACGACGGCGACATCACCAAGGTCAACATCCACCCCCGCGTCCGCGACAAGGTTCTGGCCAAGTACGGCGCCACGACGACCGGAGAGCAGGCCGCCGCATGAGCTCCTTCCAGTGCCCCGTCTGCGACTACGTGTACGACGAAGCGGCAGGCGCGCCCCGCGAGGGCTGGCCGGCCGGCACCCTCTGGGACTCCATCCCCGACGACTGGAACTGCCCCGACTGCGGGGTCCGCGACAAGATCGACTTCGAGCCGGTCTGACCTACCGAATCCCCCCTGACGAGAAAGGAACCGACCATGAGCGACGCACCCTTCAAGCTGTTCCGCTGCCTCCAGTGCGGCTTCGAGTACGACGAGGCCGAGGGCTGGCCCGAGGACGGCATCGAGCCCGGCACCCGCTGGGACGACATCCCCGACGACTGGTCCTGCCCCGATTGCGGCGCCGCCAAGGCCGACTTCGAGATGGTCGAGGTGTCCCGGGCATGAGCACGGACAGTGTGGTGATCGTCGGCACGGGCGTCGCGGGCGCCACCGCGGCCCTGGCACTGCGGACCGGCGGATACGACGGGGCCGTGACGCTCCTCGGGCGCGACCCGCACCTTCCGTACCGGCGGCCCACGCTGTCGAAGGACGTGCTGCTGGCGGGGATGCCCGTCGAGAAGGCGCTCCTCAAGCCGGCCGCGCACTGGGAGGGCATCGGCGTCGCGGTCCGCACCGGGGTCACCGCGACGGGCGGCGACACCGCCGCCCGCACCCTGGAGCTGTCCGACGGTGCCGAGCTCGCCTACGGCTCGCTGGTCCTCGCGACCGGCGGTGCGGCCCGGGAGCTGCCGGGCCTGCCGCCCGCGCCCCGGGTGAAGTACCTGCGGGACTTCGCCGACGCGACCGCGCTGCGCGACGAGCTGGGCCGCGCGGGCAGCGTCATCGTGCTCGGCGCCGGACTCATCGGCTCCGAGGTCGCCTCCGCCGCCGCGAAGCTGGGCGCCGCCGTCACCGTCGTCGAACCGGCCGCCCTGCCGCTCGCCCGCGTCGTGCCCCCGTCGATCGGGGAGCGCCTCGCCGGCCTGCAGCGCGACGCCGGCGTCGACCTGCTGCTCGGCGTCCGGCCCGGGGAGATCACCGTCGACCCCGACCAGGTCTCCGTCGCGCTGCCCGGCGGCGGCGCCCTCGTCGCCGACCTGCTGGTGGTGGCCGTGGGCTCGAGCCCCGACACCGGCCTCGCCGAGCGTCTGGCCCTGCGCGTGGACGACGGTATCCTGGTGAACGAGCAGTACCGCACGTCCGCCGAGGGCGTCTACGCCATCGGCGACTGCGCGCGGGTGCCCCATCCGCTGGAAGACGGCAGCTACCGGGCCGAGAACTGGTCGGCGGCGCAGGACCAGGGCACCGCGGTCGCGCAGGTGCTCCTCGGCGGCGCGCCCGCCCCCACGGTCCCGTGGGGCTGGTCGAACCAGTTCGGGGCGGTACTGCAGTTCGCGGGATGGCCCGCGGCGGACGACGAGCTGGAGGTGGACGGTCCCATGGACACGGCGAGCGGTGATCCCTTCTTCGCGCGGTGCCACCGCGGCGGCAGCCTCGCAGGCGCAGTGGCGATGGGCCGGCCGAAGGAGCTGCGGGCCGTCCGCGGCGAGCTGTCCGAGCAGATCGCGGCGGCGGTCGCACGATGACCGTCCTCGTCGGGCGCGATGCCGCTGATGCCGCGCCGAAGCAAACGGTGCGGGATCAGGCGCTCGACGCGGTCAGCGGCGTCCTGAGCGGGCGGGAGTGGTCGGCGGTCACCATGGCCGCCGTCGCCCGCCAGGCGGGCGTCAGCCGGCAGACCCTGTACAACGAGTTCGGCTCCCGCAAGGGCATGGCCGTCGCCTACGTCACCCGGTTCGTCGACGGCCTCCTCGCCTATGTGCAGGAGCGGATCGATGCGCACCCGGGCGAGATCGACGCCGCCGTCGACGACGCCATGCGCGGCGTCTTCGAGATCGGGATGGGCGACCCCGTCGTCATCAACATCGTGGGACCGAACCCCCACCGCGACCTCATGGGGATCGTCACCATCGACGGCACGCCGATCATGCAGCGCGCTGCCGAGGGCCTCGCGGAGATCCTGGCCATGAGCTGGGCACAGGTCCGCCGGGCCGACGCGCAGATCGCGGCCGGCGTGCTCGTGCGGCTCGCGTTCAGCCACCTCACCATGCCGATCGAGGGCCCCGAGGAGGCGGCGCGCGAGGTCGCCGCCGTGCTCTCGCCGTTCCTGGCCCAGGCCGTTCGCAGCTGACCCGCGCGCGGGCTCGATCGGGTCAGGGGCGCGAGCAGTCGGCGCAGCGGCCGAAGATCTCGAGTGTGTGGGTCGCGTCGGTGAAACCGTGCGCCGCAGCGGTCCGCGCGGACCACGCCTCGACGGTCCGGTCGGTGACCTCGACGGTGCGCCCGCACTCGCGGCACACCAGGTGGTGATGGTGCTCGTCCGAGCACAGCCGGAACAGGGCCTCGCCGCTGTCCGTCCGCAGGGTGTCGACGGCGCCCGCGTCCGCCATCGCCTGCAGGTTGCGGTAGACGGTGGTCAGGCCGATCGACTCGCCGTCCGCGCGGAGCTGCTCGTGCAGCTCCTGCGCCGACTTGAACTCCGACACCGACCGCAGTGCCTGCGTGATGGCGCCGCGCTGCTTGGTCGCGCGGACGCCCGTGCCCTTGGTGGCGTGGACGGTCACCGTCACACCCCCGGCCGTTCGGTCGCGTGGGCGACGGCGTCGACGACGATGTGCGCGAGGTGGTCGTCGACCAACCGGTAGACGATCTCGCGGCCGTTGCGCTCGCCGCGCACGACGCCGGCGGACTTGAGCACGCGCAGGTGCTGGCTGACGAGGGGCTGGGTCACGCCGAGGGCGTCGACCAGCTGGTGCACGCACAGCTCGGAGTGCATGAGCTCGAGCACGATGGAGATCCGGACCGGGGCGGCGAGGGCGCGCAGGAGGTCGCCCGTGGCGGTGAGCACCTCGGGATCGGGCTGGTTGCGCGGCGGGTCCTCGGGGTCGACGGGGCAGTCGGCGACGACGGCGGTCGGGACGATGTCGGTGGGAATGGGGGCCTCCTCTTATCAACAATCATTTTCATATGCGAGATCGGCCACGTCAAGCGGCGGGCGGGAGGCGTCCCATCGCGCCGCGGTCGCAGGTGCGAACGGTAGAGTCGGTGCGTACGTTTTTCTGGTCTCACAACCCGTCGGAGATGAAGCGCGCCGTGGCCAAAGCAACCAAAGTCGATACCGTCGCCAACCTGTGCAAGCGCAGGGGACTGGTCTTCCAGTCGGGTGAGATCTACGGCGGCACGAAGTCGGCCTGGGACTACGGGCCGCTCGGCGTGGAGCTCAAGGAGAACATCAAGAAGCAGTGGTGGCGCAACATGATCACCTCGCGCGACGACGTCGTGGGCCTGGACAGCGCGATCATCCTGCCCCGTCAGGTGTGGGTGGCCTCGGGCCACGTCTCCGTGTTCAACGATCCGCTGGTGGAGTGCCTGAACTGCCACAAGCGGCACCGTCAGGACCACCTGCAGGAGGCGTACGCCGAGAAGCGCGCCGCCAAGGGCGAGGAGATCGACCCGGACGCCGTGCCGATGACGGAGATCGTCTGCCCCGACTGCGGCACCAAGGGGCAGTGGACCGAGCCCCGCGACTTCAACATGATGCTCAAGACCTACCTCGGCCCGATCGAGTCGGAGGAGGGCCTGCACTACCTGCGGCCCGAGACCGCGCAGGGCATCTTCGTGAACTTCAAGAACGTGATGACCACGGCGCGCAAGAAGCCGCCGTTCGGCATCGGCCAGATCGGCAAGAGCTTCCGCAACGAGATCACGCCCGGCAACTTCATCTTCCGGACCCGCGAGTTCGAGCAGATGGAGATGGAGTTCTTCGTCAAGCCGGGCGACGACGACGAGTGGCACCAGTACTGGATCGACTACCGCCTCAAGTGGTACACGGATCTCGGCATCGACCCGGAGAACCTGCGCCTGTTCACCCATCCGCAGGAGAAGCTGAGCCACTACTCCAAGGGCACCGTCGACATCGAGTACCGCTTCGAATTCGCCGGCAGCGAGTGGGGCGAGCTCGAGGGCATCGCCAACCGCACCGACTTCGACCTCGGCACCCACACGGAGCACTCGGGCGAGTCGCTGGAGTACTTCGACCAGCAGTCGGGCGAGCGGTACACACCGTACGTCATCGAGCCCGCGGCCGGCCTGACCCGCTCGCTCATGGCCTTCCTCGTGGACGCCTACACCGAGGAGGAGGTGCCGAAGGCCAACGGCGGCACCGATACCCGCGTGGTGCTCAAGCTCGACCGCCGGCTGGCGCCGGTCAAGGTGGCCGTGCTTCCCCTCTCGCGCGACGAGAAGCTCTCGCCCAAGGCCCGCGAGCTGTCGGCGCAGCTGCGCCAGTACTGGAACGTCGACTTCGACGACGCGCAGGGCATCGGCAAGCGCTACCGCCGCCAGGACGAGATCGGCACCCCGTTCTGCGTCACCGTCGACTTTGACACGCTGGAAGACGAGTCCGTGACCGTCCGCGAGCGCGACACGATGGAGCAGGAGCGCGTGCCGCTCGCGGAGATCCAGCAGTACCTGGCCGCGCGCCTCGCCGGCTGCTGACCTCCGACATCGACGGCTCCGCCCGTCCGGTCGCGAGACCGGACGGGCGGACGCATATCAGCCGCAGGTGATCTCGACGCGGAACTTCTTGGTGCTCAGGTCCGCGGCACGGGCCTCGCCCGTGATCGTGTAGCGATTGCCCGCCTTCGAGGCCTTGGCCGAGCCGACCTTCCCCACGGGCGTGTTCAGCACCGTCATCACGTTGCCCCCGGTGGCGATGAACAGGCTGTTCACCGTGGGCGGATTGCCCTCGGTGAGCATGGCGCCGATGCCGCGGGCGGTCTGGACGCTGCCCGAGCCCACCGTGATGGAGTCGCCGGTGCGCGAGCACCCGGCGTTGACGTACTCGGCGTCGCTCTCGGCCTTGCCGTCGATCTCGACCACGGTGCTGGAGTCGATGTTGGGGGAGGTGCACGCCGCGAGCGCCACCAGGGTGACGCCCGCGAGGGCGACTGCCGCTTTCTTCATGCGATCACCGTACCGGGGGATCGCGGCAGGTCCGACGCGCCGCACCAACCGGGTCGCGCCGTCTCGCTATGGGATACTCGACGCATGACGAACGGCAAGGTGGTCCATTTCGACACGCAGCGCGGCTTCGGCTTCCTCGCGCCGGACGCGGGGGGCGAGGACGTCTTCCTCCACGTGAACGACATCGACTTCGACGAGTCGGCGTTGCGCCCGGGGACCGCGGTCACTTTCGAAGTGGAGAAGGGCGACAAGGGGCTCAAGGCCGTGAACGTCGCCGTCGTCGGTGGTGCACCCGCCGCTGCGCCCCGTCGCGACAACCGCGATCAGCGCGACCATCGTGGCGACCGCGGTGACCGGCGCGACCACGCGCCCCGCCGGGACGCCGCGCCGCGCGCGGCGGCCGGCGCGCTGGACATGCAGTCCTTCGTCGACGAGCTCACCGAGCTGCTGCTCGATTCCTCGGACGATCTGACCGCCGGCCAGATCATCGCGATCCGCCAGCGGATCGCGGACTTCGCCTTCGCGCGCGGCTGGGTCACCGAGTAGGTGCCGCTGCTGCCCGGGCCGGCCGCCTACCAGCCGGCCGACGTCGAACGCCTCGTCGCCGAGCAGCCCAAAACGGCGGGGCTCGAAGCGGATACGGAGCCCACACTGTTCTCGGGTCCGCAGTGGGAGGCCCTGCGGTGGGAGGGGCACAGCTCCGCCTTCGCGAGGGATCGCGCACGTGTGCTGCACAGCGCCGCGCTGCGCCGCCTCGCCGATAAGACCCAGGTCGTGGGCCCGCGCGAGGGAGACACGCCGCGCACCCGGCTCACCCATTCGCTGGAGGTCAGCCAGATCGGCCGGGGCATCGCCCTCGGTATCGGCTGCGATCCCGACCTCGTCGACCTCGCGGGCCTCGCCCACGACATCGGGCACCCGCCCTACGGCCATAACGGTGAGCGCGCCCTCGACGAGGTCGCGTCGAGCATCGGCGGCTTCGAGGGCAACGCGCAGAACCTGCGCATCCTCACCCGCCTCGAGCCCAAGGTGCTGAACGCCGCGGGGGAGTCGGCCGGCCTCAACCTCACCCGCGCCGCGCTCGACGCCGCCACCAAGTACCCGTGGCTGCGCCGCGAGCCGGGCGGCAAGTTCGGCGTCTACGACGACGACGCGTACGTCCTCGACTGGATGCGCGGCGGCGAGGACGGCCCGCACGGCACCCGGCAGTGCCTCGAGTCGCAGGTCATGGACTGGTCCGACGACGTCGCCTACTCAGTGCACGACGTGGAGGACGGGGTCCTGTCGGGCCGCCTCGACCTGCGCGCCCTCTCCTCGCCCGCGGAGGTGCGCAGCCTCTCCGGCTTCGGCGCCAGCAGCTTCCGCGGCGCGGAGGCCGCCGAGCTGGAGGAGGCCGGCGCCCGGCTGGCCTCCTTCGAGGTGGTCGCCGCGGCCGCGAAGTACGACGGTGGCCTCGCCTCCTCGGTGGCGCTCAAGCGCATGACGAGCGAGTTGGTGGGCCGCTTCGCCTCCGCCGCGATCGACGCGACCCGGGCCGCCACGGGCAACGAGCCGGTGTGCCGGTACGACGCCGACGTCGAGGTGCCGCCGTCCGTGCGCGCCGAGGTGATCCTGCTGAAAACGATGGCGCTGCAGTACATCTACTCGAACCAGATGCACCTGGCGATCCAGCAGGGGCAGCGGGACCGGATCCTGCGCGTGGCCGACTACCTGATGGGCGCGTCACCGTCGAACATCGATCCGCTGTACTCCCCGGCCTACCTCGCCGCGGACTCCGACGCCGTCCGCCTGCGCGTGGTGGTCGACCAGATCGCGTCGATGACCGAGACGCGGCTCGAGCGGCTGGACCAGAAGGCCCTCGAGGGCTGAGCGGCAGTACACTCGAACTCGTGGTCGGCAGAATCCCGGAGCGTGACATCGCGGCGATCCGCGACCGTGCGCGCATCGAGGACGTGGTCGGCGAGTACGTGGCACTCCGCCCCGCCGGCGTGGGGTCGATGAAGGGCCTGTGCCCGTTCCACGACGAGAAGACCCCCAGCTTCCACGTGCGCCCCACGCAGGGCTTCTTCCACTGCTTCGGCTGCGGCGAGGGCGGCGACGTCATCTCCTTCCTGCAGAAGATCGAGCACGTGCCCTTCGTGGAGGCCGTCGAGCAGCTCGCCGACAAGGTGGGCATCCAGATCTCCTACGAGGGCGGAGCCCCCGGCCCCAAGCAGGACCGCGGCACCCGCATGCGGCTCGTCGCCGCCAACGCAGCCGCACAGAAGTTCTACGCCGAGCAGCTGCGCACCCCGGAGGCGGAGACCGCGCGCAAGTACCTCACCGATCGCGAGTTCACCGAGGAGGACGCCCGGTTCTACGGCTGCGGCTACGCCCCGTCGGGCTGGGACACGATGACCAAGGCGCTGCTGCGGCAGGGCTTCGAGGTCAAGGAGCTCGAGGCCGCCGGCCTTACCAAGCCCGGGCAGCGCGGCCCGATCGACCGCTTCCACCGGCGCCTGCTGTGGCCCATCAAGAACCTCGGCGGCGATGTGATCGGCTTCGGCGCCCGCAAATTGTACGACGACGACAACCTCCCCAAGTACATGAACACCAACGAGACGATGCTCTACAAGAAGTCTCAGGTGTTGTTCGGTCTCGACCACGCGAAGAAGCACATCGCCAAGGGGCACCAGGTGGTGGTCGTCGAGGGCTACACCGACGTCATGGCCATGCACGCCGCGGGCGTGGAGACCGCCGTCGCGTCGTGCGGCACCGCCTTCGGTGAGGAGCACGTCTCCCTCGTGCGGCGGCTCATGATGGACGACAGCTACTTCCGCGGCGAGGTGATCTACACCTTCGACGGCGACGAGGCCGGCCGCGCCGCCGCGATGAAGGCCTTCGACGGCGACCAGAAGATCGCGGGCCAGACCTTCGTGGCCGTCGCGCCCGACGGGATGGACCCCTGCGAGCTGCGGCAGAAACACGGCGACGAGGCCGTGCGCGACCTCATCGCGCAGCGCGTTCCCATGTTCGAGTTCGCGGTGAAGACACTGATCACGGAGTTCGACCTCGACACCGCGGAGGGGCGGGTGCACGCCCTGCGCCGCTCGGTGCCCGTGGTCGCGCGGATCAAGGACATGGCGCTGCGGGACGAGTACGCGCGCCAGCTCGCCGGCTGGGTCGGCTGGGAGGACGTGACGCAGGTGCTGCGCCGCGTGCGCGAGGAGTCCGCCCGGATCCGCCGCGGGGAGGGCCGCCCCGGTCCGGGCGCGCCGGCACCGTCGAACAACCGGGTTCGCGAGATGGTTCCNGAGGCCCCGGCNCCCCGCCCGACGGGNCCGCAGCGCCCCAACCCCGCGGACCCGGTGCTGTGGGTGCAGCGCGAGGTGCTCAAGGCCGCGCTGCAGGTGCCCGCGCTCGCGGGCATGGTCTTCGACGCGCTCTCCGACGACATGTTCACCGACCCCGCCTACCGCCAGGTGCGGCTCGCGATCGAGGCGGCGGGCGGCATCGCGGCGGGCCTCGGCGGCCCGGAATGGGTGGACACCGTGGTGCGCCACGTCGACGGCCCCGTGCTGGAGCCACTGGTCACCGAGCTCGCGGTGGAGCCCCTGCAGGTGGCGGGCGACCCGTCGCCGCGGTACGTCGAATCCGTGATGGCGCGACTGCAGGAGGTCTGGGTCGGGGCGCAGGTGGCCGACCTCAAGTCGAAGCTGCGCCGCATGTCGCCCAATTCCGACGGTGACTACAACCGCCTCTTCGGCGATCTGGTGGCGCTCGAGAGCTACCGGCAGAGCCTGCTCAAGATGGCCGTCGGTGACTCGGCGTTCTGATCCGGGTCGGCCTTCTAGTCCAGGTCGGTCTTGGGGGAGTAGATCACCGTCTGCGCGTCGATCTCGCGCATCGTGCGCATCTTCGGATCGGGGTTGAGCTGCTCGGCGAGCTTGCGCCGCCCGATCTCCACGGCCTTCTTCGTCGCCGGGCTGGTGGCGATGGCCTTCGCGGTGCGGTTGATCTGCTCGTACCGGCGGCGTCCGGCCTTGGTGCCCAGCACGTAGCCGGCACCTGCGGCGATAACCAGTCGCATCATGCCGCCACTGTACCGGCCGCGGCCCCGCTCCGGCGGGCGGTCCCCGGCCGATAGGCTCGATCCATGAGCTCGTACCCGCCCGCCCAGACCGTCGCCGAGTTCGAGGCGAACATCGCCGAGGTGATGCGCCGCATCGATGCCGCGGCGGCCCGGGCGGGGCGGTCACCGTCGGACGTGCGGCTGTTGCCCGTCAGCAAGACGGTGCCGCAAGAGCGGCTGCGACTCGCCGTCGCCGCGGGCTGCCGGGAGCTGGGGGAGAACAAGCCGCAGGAGGCCAAGCGCAAGAGCGCGGAGATGGCCGACCTGGACGTCTCGTGGGCCGTGATCGGGCACCTGCAGACCAACAAGGCGAAGGACGTCGCCGCCGTCGCCGCCGAGTTCCAGGCGCTCGACAGCGTGCGTGTCGCGGAGGCGCTCGACCGCCGGTTGCAGGCCCTGGGCCGCGGTCTCGACGTCTACGTGCAGGTCAACACGTCGGACGAGGAGCAGAAGTACGGCATGCCGCCCGCCGAGGTTCCGGCCTTCCTCGCCCAGCTGCCCGTCTTCGCCTCGCTGCGGGTGCGCGGATTCATGACCCTCGCCGAGTTCTCCTCCGACGAGGAGCGGGTGCGCGCCTGCTTCCGCCGGCTCCGGGACGTCCGGGACCGGGCCGTGCAGGAGTGGCCCGAGGCGGTGGAGCTGTCGATGGGGATGTCGGGCGACTACGAGATCGCCGTGGAGGAGGGCTCGACGTGCGTGCGGGTGGGCCAGGCGATCTTCGGCTCGCGGGCGCTGCCCGACAGTCATTACTGGCCCGAGGGGCAGTAATCTTCCCCTCGTGCTGACCGATGACGAGGACCGCCAGTTCACCGTCGCCGACATCGCCGAGCTCCTGGCGGTCGTCGTGGCGCTCGGCGTGCTCTTCTGGCTGCTCGAACCGCTCAACCCGTGGCTGAAGTACCCGGCGATCCTCTTCGGGTCCGTCGCCGTGCTCGCTGTGTGGCGCGGCCTGCGGAGGGTGATCGCGAAGCGCAGCGACGGCCGCGCCGGCGGGATCGCGCCCCTGCAGCTGGTCGAGATGGTTCCGGGCGAGTACTCACTGATCCTCGTGGTCGGCGGCACCCCGTCCGACGATGCCGTCGTCGCGCTCGGGCACGAGCCGAACGGCTACTTCTGGCAGGGCGTCGCCGAGCGGATCCTGCCGGAGCAGATGCTCGCGGGAATCCGGTTCGACAGCGAGGCGGGGATGTTCAGCGCGCGGAGCGACAAGGAGACCCTGGTGATCCTGGGTTCGGAGATGGCCCGGATCGCGACCGATCCCGCGCGTGTGCGCGAGGTGGTCGCCGCTGCGGAGGCCGACGGCTTCGTCTTCGACGACTGACCTCGGGAGGGTTCGTGCTCGGTCTCGTGCGTTTGTGTTCCGGTCACCTCGATCCCGCGGTGCGGTGGCTCTGGCGCGCGCACCTGTGCGGGGTGTGCCTGACGCTGCGGGACACGGCGGGGCAGCCCGCGCGGGCGTTCACCAACACCGACGCCGCGCTGCTCTCCGCGCTCGTCGAGGCGCAACAGTCGCAGCCCGCCGCCACCCGCACGGCCGGCCCGTGCGCGCTGCGTGGGATGCGGCGCGCCGCGGTGATCGCACCGGCGGAGCTCGGGGTGCGGCTGGGCGCCACCGCCGCACTCACGCTGGCGTCGGCGAAGATCGGTGATCGGGCCGCCGAGCGGGAGACGGGCCTGTGCGGCTCCGGAGTCGCGGGGCGCGGCGCCGTCGGGCTGCTGCGGGTGACCGAGCGACGGGTCGGGCGCCGCGCCGCTGCCGATGCGACGGTCGCCGCCGCGGCACGCGTTCCCGACGTCCTCGCCGGGCTCGCCGAGCAGGCGCGGATCGAGTCCCGCGCGACCGAGCTCGCCGAGGTGACCGCGCCGACGGCGGCGGCGGTGGGGGCGATGTTCGCGGCGTCGGGCGGGCTCGCGGGATGCCCGGAGAACGAGGAGGCGCTCGGCGAGCTGGGGCGCGCCTACGGCGAATTCGCGCACCTCGCGGACGCGTTGGAGGACCTGCCGCGGGACCGTGAACGGGGCGAGTACAACCCGCTCGATGCGACCGGCACGTCCGTGGACTCGGCCGTCGCGCGGCTGCAAGCGTTGCGCGACATCGTGATCGACCGGCTCGGCCGGATCGAGCTGCGCGACGACCGGCTCGTGCGGCCGCTGTTGCTCACCGCGATGGCCACGGTTCTCGCTGCCCAGGGCCCGCCGATGACCGAGAAATCGAAGAAGAAGCTGGGCCGTCGATCAGTCGATGTGGGCGAGAACGCGGGCGACTGCTGCTGCGACGGCGACTGCTGTTGCGGCGACGGGTGCTGCTGCGACTGTTCGTGAAACGACGCCGCCCCGGCGGAAGCAACGGCTTCCACCGGGGCGGTGACGGATTCGGTTCCTAGGCCTCGACGCGGACGTCGGCGCGGGCCGGGATGACCACGGGGTGCACGCCGGACATGCGCTCGAGCACGCGGACCACCTGGCAGGAGTAGCCGTACTCGTTGTCGTACCAGACGTAGAGCACGAGGTCCTTGCCGTCGGCGATGGTCGCGAGACCGTCGACGATGCCGGCGCGGTGCGAGCCGACGAAGTCCGTGGACACGACCTCGGGCGACTCGATGTAGTCGATCTGCTGGCGCAGCTTGGAGTGCAGCGAGACGCGGCGGAGGTAGTCGTTGACCTCGTCCTTGCTGGTCGGCTTCTCGAGGGTGATGTTGAGGATCGCGAGCGAGACGTCCGGGGTGGGGACGCGGATGGACGAGCCGGTGAGCTTGCCCTCGAGCTGCGGCAGCGCCTTCGAGACGGCCTTCGCGGCGCCTGTCTCGGTGATGACCATGTTCAGCACCGCCGAGCGGCCGCGGCGGTCGCCCTTGTGGAGGTTGTCGATCAGGTTCTGATCGTTGGTGAACGAGTGCACGGTCTCGACGTGGCCGCGCTGGATGCCGTAGGCCTCGTCCAGGGCCGCCAGTACCGGCGTGATCGCGTTCGTGGTGCACGACGCGGCGGAGAGGATGTTGTCGGCGTCCTCGATCGTGCTGTCGTTGATACCGTGCACGATGTTCTTCAGCGGCGCCTTGCCGGGCGCGGTGAGCAGCACGCGCGCGGCGCCCTTGCTCTTGAGGTGCAGGCCGAGGCCCTCCTCGTCGCGCCACTTGCCGGTGTTGTCGACGATGAGCGCGTCCTTGATGCCGTACGCGGTGTAGTCGATGGTCGACGGGTCGTCCGAGTAGATGACCTGGATGCGGGTGCCGTTGGCGATGATCACGTCGTTCTCGGCGTCGATCGAGACCGAGCCGGCGAAGGGGCCGTGCACCGAGTCGCGGGCCAGCAGGCTGGCGCGCTTCTCGAGGTCGTTCTTGACGCTGCGGCGCACCACGATCGCGCGGAGGCGTAGGCCGTGGCCGTTGCCGGCGTGGCTGATCAGGATGCGGGCCAGCAGGCGGCCGATGCGGCCGAAGCCGTAGAGCACGACGTCGGCGCCGTCACCGTCGGAGACCGGGACGTTGCGCTTGGCGATCTCGGCGCGGAGGAGCTCCTGGACGGCCTCGTCGGACTCGAGGTCCGCGGCGAGGATCGCGAGGCGTGCGATGTCGATCGACGCGGGCTCGGGGGCGATCTCCAGCAGGCCGCGCAGCACCTTCTCCGTCTGCGACAGGGTGAGGGCCTGGTGGCCCAGTTCCTCGGCGCGCTCGTGCGCCGAGATCACCGCGGAGGTGGAGAGGTTGATCAGGCGGTGCCCGTGGATCGACGACACCACACCGTGCTGGCGGTAGAGCCGGCCGATGATGGGGATGAGGCGCTCGGCCTGCTCCTCACGGGCGACCCAGGCGTCGCGGTGGCTGTCGTACGCGCCGCGATGCCCATCGGCAGTCGCGGAGGTCGACGGGGACTCGGGCTCCAGCTGTTGCGTCACGCCCATCATTATGCAATGCGCTGAGCATGCAGCGAGCCACCGGGGCGATGGTGAGAGCGCGGCTGGCGGGCGACTTCGGGATGCCCGCTCACGGTGGTGGGGCAGGTGGGGCTCGAACCCACGACCAGCGGATTATGAGTCCGCGGCTCTAACCGACTGAGCTACTGCCCCCTCGCCGGCCGTCCGTTGTTCGCGCGACGGGTCTCTCGTTGAGAACAAGCCCTGACCAGCGCGAATACATTAGCACCCGGCGTATCCGATCGTTGCACCGGCCCGCGATGGGTGGTTGCAGGCGCAGTGGATCGACAATCCCGAGTGTTACGATTGATGCAATTGTGGTTCAATGCTCTTCGATGGGCGGATGTGGCTGGAGTGATCCAGTGGCCTCCGATGATGCTTCAAGACAGCGAGCGCCCTGAGGAGTCCGCCATGACCAGAAGAAGCTGGTCCTTCCGTATCACGATCGCCGCGCTCGTCGCGGCCCTGACCACGACCTGCCTCGCCTCGATTGCGAGCGCGGACACGACCGTCGGCCCCTCGGGCATGACCGTGACCCCGTCCGGCGCCGGCGGCCAGGTCTCCGACTGGCGTGCCGGCACCGTCATGAAGATCTGGAGCAACGGCGGCGTCTCGATCCCCGTCGTCACCGCGAACCCCGGCGGGAAATTGGAGGTCCGCGCGCGCGGCGAGATCTGTCGTGGTGCGCCCGTGATGGCGGTCAAGCGCGCCGGCGTCACCCTCGCCACGCTCACCCTCGCGTCCGGATGGAACACCTACTCCGTCGGGCTCGGTGCCCAGACGGGCTCGAGTCCCGTGACCCTGGAGTTCACCAACGACTACAGGTGGTGGTTCTGCGATCGGAACCTGTACATCGCGAGTGTGGCCGTTCGGGACGGCGCGGTGACCCCTACGCCGACACCCACGCCGACGCCGACTCCCACGACGACGGTTCCGGCGACGGGGTGCCCCGCGAATCAGTTCCAGGCGAGGTACTTCAACAACACGACCGCCACGGGGACGCCGGCCGTGTTGCAGTGCGAGAACGCCCCGGGCGGACTGTTCACCGGCGCGCCGCTGGCAGGGGTCAACGCCGACAATTTCTCCGTCGACTACAACGGTGTCCTCACCTTCCCGCAGACCACGACATACGTCGTGTCGGCGACCGTCGGCAACATCGGTGCTCGGATCTGGATCGACGACGCGCTGGTGTTCGACAAGCCGACCCCCCAGTGGGGCACCTTCAACACGCTGCGAACCGTGACGGCGGGGCAGCATCGCGTGCGAGTGCAATACGCCCATACGTCGGGGATCGCACAATTCGGAGTCTCCTTCCCTCGCGCGACACCGAGCGCACCATCGAACAACGGCAACTACTTCGCCGCGGATTCCTTCTGGAACCAGCCGGTCCCGGCGAACGCCGCGGTCGATTCTCGGAGCGCCGGATGGGTCGCGAGGTTGGATGCGGGCAACTCCCGTGTGTCGATCAACAGTCGGGAGTGGACGACCACGATCTACAACGCGCCGCCCGGCACGCCCACAGCTGAGATCTTGATGGTCAACAGCAAGCGCAAGCTCACCATCCCGTATCTGTCGTCGTACCGCCCGACACAGGACGCGGATTCGCACGTGGCGGTGATCGACGACGCAACCGGTTGTTTGTACGAGTTCCAGAGCTTCAATCCGGTGATGCTCTCAGCGAACGCGTCAGCGAGCTATCGCGTGTACACCGGATCGGGCGGGCACGTCGCGGGAGCCGGTCATGCGGGAGGAGAGTTCTCCTACCTCGCGGGCCTGATCACGCCCCAGGACGTCCAGTCCGGCGTGATCGACCATGCGCTCCGGTACGCACTGCCGCTCGGCGCGCAGAAGTTCGTCTACCCGGGCACGCGGACCGACGGCACGGTGTCGGACGGGATACCGCAGGGCACCCGACTGCAATTGGATCCGACCCTCGACCTGAGCAGGTTCGGCCTCACACCGTTCCAGCTCATGGTGGCCAGGGCTCTGCAGGTGTACGGAGGCTTCAACGCCGACCATTCGACGGTCTTCACGCTGTACGCGCGCAGCACCTACGACGGCACGACGTACGCCCAGCCGATCCAGTCGCTCCCCGATGCGCTGATCCAGCACATGCGGTTCCTCGCCCCCACGGTCTCGTCGACGGATATCTACCTCGACCGCGCCGATGATCCGGGCTGCAACCAGCAGCGTTGACCGGCCGCCGTTCGGCGCGTCGTGCGCCAATTCCTCTCGCGGCACGAGAACGAGGCCTAACGTGTGGCCCAGGTCACTCGAATCGGACGAGGGGAGTCGGAGTGCTCGATCACTACGACGTGCGTGGCGGCGAATTCAGGCTGGGAATCCGCCCGCCGGCGGGTCGGCGAGCGGGCCTGGGGGTGTGGCGCGTGGTGAAGGCGGTGCTCAACTCCGCCGCCGAACTCGACGTCTACGTCTGCGCGGCGCGACACGGCGCCCACGGCGAGCGCTGGGCACCGTCGTAGCACCACGGCCGCACGGCTAGTCTCGGTCGCATGGCCGACGACGCACGCCAGCTGCCCGACGACGACGGTGCCGCGGCCGACCCGGGTAAGGGGCGGAAACTGCTGGCCCGGGGTGCGGAGGCCGCGCACCGTGCGAACCGCAGCGCGGCGATGACGGGCCTCGTGCGGGCCGCGCGGGAGAACCTGCCCGGCGGGCCCAAGAAGGACCTGTTCCAACCCGATGCCGAGTCGACGGAGCGACTCGCCAGCCTGCTCGACCGCATCGTCGGCGACGAGCCGACAGTGACGCGCGAACTGGGCAACCTGGCCACCGCGACCTGGCAGGCGATGATCAGCCGCCGCGACCGCGACTACCTGCCACCGAAGCCCATCACCATCCTGTTCACCGACCTCGTGGCCTTCTCGACGTGGGCCCTCGATCGCACGGACGACGAGATCGTGCGGCTGCTGCACGCCGTCAACCGGACGACCGCGGAGATCGTCGGGCGGCACGGCGGTGTCGTTGTCAAGACCATGGGCGACGGTGCCCTGGTCGCCTTCGACGGCGAGACCGCGATCGAGGCGGCGTACGAGGTGATCGAGGCCGTCGGGGCGATCGACGTGGCCGAGGGGTACCGGCCGACGCTCCGAGCGGGCCTGCACACAGGCACCCCGAGGCGCGTCAAGGGCGACCTCATCGGCGTCGACGTGAACATCGCGGCGCGGGTCGCGGAAGCGGCGAACGGGGGCGAGGTGCTGGCGTCCGAGACCGTCTTCACCATCGCCGATAAGGGCCGCTACCAGGTGCGACCCCGTCGTTTCAAGGCCAAGGGTGCGCCCCAGAAGCTACAGGTGTTCTCTGTGCGCCCGCTGTACTGAACCTCCGGGTTTCCCCTGAACTTCCCGAAATACCTGACTCGGGCTGTAACGAACCGTGGCACGGTCCCTATAGAGCGTGTGACTTGAGTCCTAGAGTCCAGCGGCGGCCTTCGTGCCCCGTCTCCATTTCCAAGGATGGGAACCAGATGAATACGAAGAAGATCGGAGCCGCGTCGTTCGCCGTCGTGGCCGCCGCCGGCCTCCTCGCCGGGTGTGGCAAGTCGACCGAGGGCGACAGCCCCGTCGCCTTCTCGCCCGTGACGGGCGACCAGTTCACCGCGAACCCGGGCGCCTTCCAGACCGACGGCATCGCCGTGCCGCCGAAGGACGTGACGATGGTGGGTAACACCGTCGCCGCACAGGCCGTGGCCAACTCCGGCCTGCCGCAGGGCACGATCACCTCGACCACGAACAACACCACCGTGTACTACCCGCCGGCCCCGGCGATCCCGGGCCTGCGCGTCGCCCCCCAGCCGGCGCCGCCCGCGCCGATGGTGCGCCCGGCGAACTACAAGCCGTGGAACTACACCCCGCAGGAGATCGCGGTCTACCAGCAGATCTGCGAGACCGGCACCTGGAACAACTACCGCGCCGGCATCGAGGTCCAGACCCAGACCTGCTACACCCTGTACGGCCGCCAGCTCGGCGTGAAGCCGTGGCATCCGGGCCAGCCGAAGCCGTGGCAGCGCCCCGACTACCCGAAGCCGTGGTTCTCGGCCGACTTCAAGGTCGACGTGCCGGTCTTCTGGGTCTACCCCAAGAACTGGACCCAGCCGCGCCCGCAGCCGATCATCTCGGTGTCGATCAGCCTGAACCTGGGCAACAACCCGTACCGTCGCGTGAACCCGGCCTGGGATCAGCCGTACTACCCGGTGTGGGCCGTCACGCCCGGCCGTGTGATCGACGTCCGTGACCAGGCCCGCGTCGTGGCGCCGATCTACACGACCACGACCACCACCACGACGACCACGACGACCACCACCACGACGGCGCCCGTCTTCCCGGGCACGGTTCTCGCCCCGCTGCCGACGTCGGCGACGGTGACCCCCGTGACCGCGGTGCCCGGTGCCAAGGTGACCGGCAACGTGAACCTCGATGCGAACGTGACCGTTCCGACCGCCGCCGCGCTCAAGGGCGCGACGATCCAGGCCGGCACCACCGCGTCGCTGAACGAGGCCGTCGGTACGTCGGTCGAGGCGACCGTCGCGAAGCCCAGCGCCGACAACGGCAACCGGGTCTCGGTCGGCGGCAACGTCGGCGCGACCGTCTCCGGCGGCGCCGGTGCGGGCGCGACCGTGACCGGCGGCGCCGGAGCGGGCAACGGCACCGTCACCGGTGGTGCGGGTGCCGGCGCGGGCGCAACGGTGCCCGGCGGCGGTGCGACGGTGTCCGGCGGCGCGGGTGCGACCGTGACCGGCGGTGCCGGTGCGGCCACCACGACCACCACCAAGCCGGCTGAGCGCCTGGCGACTCCGACGCAGACGCAGACGCAGCAGCCGACGCAGACGCAGACCCAGGAGCCGACGCAGACGCAGACGCAGCAGCCGACGCAGGCTCAGCCGACGACTACCACCCCGGCCGCGACCCCGCAGGCCGCGACCCGGACGCAGACCCAGGCGCCGACGGCCACCAAGCCGGCGACGACCCCCACCTGCACCCCGGCTCAGGTCGAGGCGGGTACCTGCACCACCGGTAACTGATCGCCGACGCCCTCGGGGAGACCTCCGGCAGGCCCTCTGACCTGCCGATTGGTCTCCCCGAGCGCGTATGCGCTAGAGTCTCTTCTCGGTCAAAGTTCAATCCCCCATAGCTCAATTGGCAGAGCATTCGACTGTTAATCGAAGGGTTACTGGTTCGAGTCCAGTTGGGGGAGCAAAGAAGCCCGCAGGTCACTGCGGGCTTCTTGCTATCCAAGGTGTGCCGAGTGCCAACACACGTGCCAGAAGAGATGCCCCGCCCCTCGTCGATCTGTCAGTCGGGCGCGGGATCATCAGTTCATGAAGCGCAACTACATCGGCGCCGCGCCCGAGCAAGCTATCCAGTGTCTGCTCTGCCGGAGCGCCACCAGGTTGAGTAAGGCGCACATACCCCCACAGTGCGCGGGCAACCGCCAGGCGGCCGTTAAACGAATGCGCCCATACATTCAGGACGAGGTCATGCGGCAAAGCAGTCCCAAGGACGGGGGGATGTGGTTGCGGACGATATGCCAGGACTGCAACAACCTCGCGAGTAAATACGACCCGGCATACGGAGACCTCGCACGCCGGATAGACGTCGCGAATCGGCTCACCGGTCGAGTGGTCCTGCCCCACGGTGGCGATGGAACAGTTCCCGCGATCAGCGTGGCACCCGGTCGGGTTGCCCGGTCAGTTCTGCACGGAATGGTCGCCCTCGCTCCGTCCATGAGCTTGATGCACGACGACTTCCTGGCATCGCTCATCCTTGACGACGACTCACTCAGGCTCCCCGAAGGGCTCCGGTTGAGCGTGGCGCGGGTCAATACCTGCGCGTGCAGGATTTCAAGTGCCTACTCGATGATGAGGGTGGTTGGAGCTCGACAGATGTACGACGTGCTGGCCGAGGTGTGCTTCTACCCGTTTCTGTGGATCTTGCATTCGACGCGATCGTCGCACGTCAGTCTGGGACCGCACCTTGCCGATGCGGAGGGCTGGGGTGATGCGACGGAGTGGATTCGCTACAGCCGTTCCGCTAACCGTGCTGACATGCGTGACGTCCTGAGCAGACTTCCGATGACCACTCACCCGACTGAACGTGACCGCGACGAATGGGTCGAAATGCTCAATCAGGAGCACTCCTACCTTCTGGAGGGGGCTATCGACCCATCCACGTTGCGATTCACGAACCGATAACCGGATCGCGTCGAACGGGCTGAGGTGTGCAGTGGGGATGCCGAAGCGGCGGCGTACGTGCCGCAACGCGGTCGCGCAATACTCGCTCTGTCGGCGGAACCAACCCTAGTCCGTCAGGTCCGCCGTCCGTAGGGCGATGTCGGTGGGCAGGTCGCCGCGTGTCCTCGGCGGCGGAACTCCAATTCGACGATGCCCGTGCCGGTGGCGAGGTCCAGCACCGTGTCTCCCTGTGGGAGGAGCGGGCTGATCGCCTCCGCAGCGGCGGAGGCACGGGGAGCGCCGCCGCGGGTGGCGTCGTAGTCGGCGGCGTGCCAGTCGTAGGTGGACACAGCGCGACGATAGCCGCGCGACCGCTCAGGCGGAGGGGCGCGCGCCCAGCGCCTCGCAGGCGGCCGCGGTACCCAGGGCGGCCAGCAGTGCCACGTCGACCTGCTGTACCCGCCTCAGCTGCGCGCTGGGGGCCTCGGCGGCGCCCGCCAGGGCCAGGAACGAGCCGACGGACGCGGTCCCGGCGGCGATCGCGGGCCACCGGAAGCGTTCGTCCGCGGCGCCGGCGAGGAGGGCGGCGCCCAGGATCCCGAAGAAGGTCGCGCGGTGCCTCAGCAGGAGCTCGGTGTCGTGGTCCGGCACCGTTACGCCGTAGGCGCGTTCGACGCGATCGCGGGAGAGGACGGCGGTGGCGGGCAGCAGGTGCGCGACGCCCACGGCGGCGAGGAGCGCGCCGGCCATGCGGTGCGTGGTCACGGGTGGAACCTCCGGTGGTCGGGGAGTGATGCTCCTAGCTTCGGTGAGGTGACCACCACCGCGCTTCCGGAAACGTGCGCAGTCCCGGGCGTGCTGTGGGTCTCGCCGGCGACCGCGCTGTACTTGGGGCCGTCGCTGGGGCTCGCGGCCCACTCGACGTCCGTGCACTGCCTCGTGGTCGGGGTCGACGGTCCGCTCGACGTGCAGGTGGGTTCCCGCACGGTGTCGGCCCGCAGCATCCTGGTGCCGCCGCGGACCGTGCACCGCGTGGTCGCCGAGCCCGGAGCCCGGATCCTGTTCTGCTACAACGACGCCACCGCGGTGCGCGCGCGGGACCTGACGACTCGGATGACAGAGCCAGGGGAGTTCGCGACGGGCCACCGCGCCGAGGCCGAGTTGCTGCGCTTGTGCGAGGAGCGCGATCCCTCGGGCGCGGCGCTGGTCGCGGCGGCGTTCGGTGCGGGGGCATCGCCGGAGCCCAGGGTGCGGCGTTCCATCGAGCGGGTGCGGGCGGACCCGGCCGGCTGCTCCGCGACGGCGCTGGCGCAGGCGGAGCACCTGTCGACGCCGTACTTCCTCCGGGTGTTCGGCAGGGAGACCGGCACGAGTTTCCGGCGGTACCGGTTGTGGGTGCGGATGCTGCGCGCCGCCGAGTCGATCTCCGCGGGCGCCGATCTCACGAGGGCCGCGGCCGACGCGGGGTTCGCCTCACCGTCGCATTTCAGCGACGCCTTCCTCGCGATGTTCGGGCTCAGCGCCACGGCCCTGCTCGGCACCGGATCGCGCCTGGTCGTCGGTGCTGCACCCGGCGACTGGTCGTAGGAAGCGACCGGTAGGAGCGCGATAACCGGTGGTGTCGGCTGACGGGCGAATCGGCCGCGAACGCCACCCGGGTGCCCATGTGTCTACGCTGACAGGGGTGACGATCGACTATCGCCTGCCAGGGGCCCTGACCGACCTGGTTGCGGTACCTTCCGGGCTGCTCGAGGGTCTGGGTACCGAGCCGGTGGACATCTGCGCGCCCGTTCACGCGTTGGTCATTCAGCCCGGTGACGCGGAGGCTCGCGATTTCCCCGAAGATCGATTGGGGGAGAATCAGATCCGACCCGCTGCCGATTTGGTCGTCCTTCTCCAGGGCCTGGAATCGAGGTCGCTTGCCGAGTCTCGAGAGCCGCTGCACCGCGTGGTCGGTACGTGCCGCCACTTCGCTGTACTCGCCTGTGCCCTGCTTCGGTATCGAGGTATTGCAGCCCGGGTCCGCTGTGGCTTCGCGACATACTTCGAGCGCGATAGGGCGGTGGATCACTGGATCGTTGAGTATCGCGCTATCGATACTCATCGTTGGGTACGCCTGGATCCGGAGATTCTCGGGCAGAAGGTCGTTGGGAATCCGGACGACCTTGTGGCCGGTCAGTTCTTGTCAGGGGGTGAGGCGTGGATGGCCTACCGTCGAGGTGCGATCGACGCGTCGCGGTTCGGTGTACATGGGACCGCGAACTGGGGACCTGCGGAGATCCGCGGCAATGTGGTCAAGGATCTCGCCGCTCTGAACAAGGTCGAGATGTTGCCGTGGGACGAGTGGGGTCGGATGACCGAGGCGTACGACGGCGCGACGGGGCCCGACTACGATGCCCTCCTCGACGAGATCGCCGAAGTCTGTGCCACGGACGACACAATCGCTGTCGCATCGCTCTACGAACACGCTGACCTTCGTGTTCCGGACGAGCTCGTGCGCTGAGACCAGTCTGCCGACGCCGGTTTGTCTCGGCACGCTCCCGGCGACTGGTGGTAGAAATCGATTGGGGTGGCGGGGCCGCCGGCGCGATACTGGGGTGCATGGCGACGCAGTACGACCGGATCAGCGATCGGCTCCAACAGTTCATCGAGGGGCAGCAGATGTTCTTCGTGGGCACCGCGGCGCCCGACGGGCGGGTCAACGTGTCTCCGAAGGGACTCGATTCCCTCCGCGTGCTCGGCCCGAACCGTGTGGCGTGGCTCAACGGCACCGGCAGCGGCAACGAGACCGCGGCGCACCTGCTGCGGAACCCGCGGATCACCGTGATGTTCTGCGCCTTCGAGGGCAAGCCGCTCATCCTGCGGCTGTACGGCACGGCGCGGGCCGTCCACGACGGTGACGCGGACTGGGGTGAGCTGATCGCGCTGTTCCCGCCGATGCGCGGCGCCCGCAACGTCTTCGACGTCACCGTCGATCTGGTGCAGACGTCGTGCGGCTTCGGCGTGCCGCTCTACGAGTACGACGGGCAGCGCACGCTCATGGACTCGTGGGCCGAGAACAAGGGCGACGAGGGCATCGAGCGGTACCACCGCGAGCGCAACACCCACAGCATCGACGGCTTCCCGACCGGAATCCCCGTGCGGTAGCACGGTCACCGGTCCGGAGGGGCGCCGGGCCGGTGACCGTGTCCGCGGGTTACGCGGCCTTGTCCGCGCCGGCGTTCCCGGCGTCGGTGGTTCCGTCGTCCGTGGTCGTCGTGGTGTCGGTGGTCGACGGTGCGGTCGCTGTATCCGTCTCTGCGGCGGCCGGTTCGGGAGCCGTCACGGGATCCGCTGCAGGAGGCTCGGTTGCGGGATCTTCTCCCGCCGGCGTCGGGTCGGGCGCCGGCGTCTGGGTGGTCGGCGTGGGCTTGCCGTCGTCACCCTTGCCCTTGTCCTTGTCGCCCTGGAGCCGTGCCAGCAGGTCGGGCAACGGCTCGCCGCCCTTGTCGAGGCTGTGGTCGCCGCCGGTGTCGGGCACGGCGACCTCGGGCGTGTTGGCGGAGACCGCCTCCTGCCCGGTCGCGGCGAAGGTCGTCGACCGCGCGCTTGCATTCGAGTCCGCGGCGGACTGCGCCGGGGCGCCGGGCAGGTTCGCGGACTGCTCGGACAGGGTCTTCGAGAAGTCCAGGAGCGACGACGCCGAACCGTTGATGAACGGCCCGTACTGGCTGGTGGCGAAGTCCGACAGTGGCTTCAGGGTGACCGCCGAGATCGCCTGGTAGACGGGGCCGAATGCCGTCATCACGGGCGTGATGAAGGTGTCGATGCCGAGGAGCTGGGTCAGCGAGCTGACGCCGAGCGGCGAGGTGACGCCGGTGATGATCTGGCTCAGCGGGTCGGTCGGCAGGAGGCCGTCGGGAATCAGGCCCGCGCTGGAGTTGGGGCCGGTCTGGCTGCCGACTTGGAGCAGGTTGTCGGAGAACAGCTTGACTCCGAAGAGCGACGGCGACGTGAGTCCGGCGCCCTCGACACCGACGTTGAATCCGCCCAGGCCGTAGAGGATCGGCAGCGGGACGCCCAGCGGGTTCTGCAGCAACAGCAGGTTCTGGCCGTTGTTGACGTTGATGCCGTTGGTGCCGACGTAGTTCCCGGTGGTCACGTTGATGTTGGTGAAACCGACCGGCAGGATCGTGTTGACGTTCGTCATCGTGAGGCCGATGGGGGAGTAGACGCCGTTCTGCGTGGGCAGCAGCACGTTCGCGCCGAGCACGCCGGCCTTCGCGAGGCCGAGTGGCAGCTCCACGCCGGCCGCACCGATCGGCACCGAGACCACGGTCTCCGAACCGCCGAGCCATCCCGGGATCTTCAGCGCCGCGGTGGGAGCAGCACCCCAGAAGCCCGCCTTCGCGCCCAGCGGGAAGGTGTACGTGCCGTCGGCCTGTGGAATCCACACCGTGCCGGACGGAAGGCTGCCAGCGGGAAGGAGGTTGAACGGGAGTCCACCACCGGGGACAACGACGGGCAGGCCTCCGATATTCACTGTCTTCGGCAGGATGATGGTCAAGCCATCCGGGGTCTTGACGAAGGTGTTCAGGAAGTTCGTCTGGCCTGCCATTCCCAACAACGGCCACGTGTACTTGCTGGTGTACTTGCTTTGAGTCGCCTCGAGTCCAAGGATGATCGAACTCAACGGGGGGAGACCCGCCACGGCGTCACCGACGATCGGTGTTCCCAGGACAGTGTCGATCAGCCCCGCGGCTCCGTTGAACAGACCACTTCCCGGCATAGACGTAGGGAGGATCTTCGACAGATCGAGCTGCGTGCCGCCGGGCAATACCACATTCGGCACGACGCCTGGGACACCTGTCGGGAGGTTCAGGCTTGCAAGATTCCGCAGCACCGTTGGCAGGTTCGAGATCTTGGTGACATCGACCTTGTTGTACGACGAGCTGAACACCGGCAGGATGCCGCCGGTCTGGCCCGCGATCGGGTTCCACACGGAGCCGGCGCTGTTGGTGACGTTGTTCGAGGCGTTGAGGAAGTTGTCCAGCGCGTGCGAGTAGTCGCTGATCGCCTTGCTGTAGTCCGGCGGCGTGGTGGCCGCCTGCGCCGGGGCGCTCATCAGGCCGACGGCCGCGGTGGCGCCGACGGCGGTCGCGGCGACGGCGGTGCGCTTGGCGGCCAGCTTCGAGGCCTTGCGATGCTTCGCACTCATGGTGGGAGGTTCCTCTCGGACGAAATGCAGATGCCGCAATCGCGCATCCGCGCTGAGGATAAGACTGTTGAAGTCTTGAAGATCACCCTTTGTGTCACAGCAAAATTGGGGAGCAATGCGTCAGGAGTTGTCGTCCGCACCGGCGGCGGAACCCGCCTTCCTTTTCGGTGCCGCGATAGGGTGACGGCAACGACCGAAAGGATTCCGATGAGTCTCGCGGAGCTGTCCGAGTGGCCCGTCGACAGCGCCGCCGGCGCACTTCTGCGGACCGACGCCCCGGGCGCGGTCGAGATGCACGGCGATGTCGACCACGCATTTGAATTGGCATCCGTCACCAAGCTTCTCGTCGCCTACGGTGTCCTGGTGGCGATCGAGGAGGAGGCGATCACGCTGCGCCAGCCGGCGGGGCCGGAGGGGAGCACCGTCGAGCATCTGCTGGCGCACGCCTCGGGCGTTTCCTTCGATTCGCCCGCTGTGCAGGCACAACCGGCCACCCAACGTATATACAGCTCATACGGTTACGAACTCCTTGCGCGGACCGTGGAGACCGAGACCGGCATCTCCTTTTCCGACTATCTTCGCGAGGCCGTCTTCGAGCCGCTGGGGATGGGGAACTCGGAACTGGCGGGGCCGGCCGGGCACGGCGCCAGGTCCACGGTGTCCGATCTGGCGCGGTTCGCTGCGGAGGTCGCCGCTCCCACGCTTCTCGACCCGGGCACCGTCGACGGTGCGCGCGCCGTTCACTTCCCGGGCCTGCCGGGCTTCGTGCCCGGCTACGGGAAGTTCGCCAACAACACCTGGGGGCTCGGCTTCGAGGTGAAGGGTGACAAGCGGGCGCACTGGACAGGCACGCGGAACTCGCCGCGCACCGTCGGGCACTTCGGACAGGCGGGGACGTTCCTGTGGTTCGACCCCGATCTGCGGCTCGCGGCAGTCGTCCTCACTGACCGGCCCTTCGGGGCCTGGGCCAAGCCGTTGTGGTCCGAGTTCAACGATCGGCTGATTTCTCAGGAACTTCAAGGCGAGTAACTGGCGCAACACGCGCATCATGGTGCACAATGGCTTCATAACTACATCGATGTGATAAAGCGCAGCTGGTAGCCGGCACGTTTCGACAGGTGGCTTGGGGAAGACGTCCTCGTCGAAACGAAGAAGGTGGCAACCATGCAGCAGCTGAGTCAGTTTGCAGAGGTGACGACGGGAGTCGTCTGGATTCACGCCGCACCTGCTGCACTGTGCCCGCACGTGGAGTGGGCACTGTCGAGGACCCTCGACGCCCGGGCCACCCTCAAGTGGTCCGCGCAGGAGGCCGTCCCCGGCATGCAGCGTGCCGTCGTCGACTGGGTGGGCCCGGTCGGCAGCGGTGCGCGGATGGCGAACACCCTGAGGGAGTGGAACTCCCTCAGGTTCGAGGTCACCGAGGACCCCTCCGAGGGGGTCGACGGTGAGCGGTTCTGCTACGCCCCGGGGCTGGGGCTGTGGCGCGGCACCATGAGCGCGTCCGGCGACACCCTGCTGGGCGAGGCGCAGCTGCGCTCGATGATGCTCGACCAGGGCCCCGAGGGCCTGCAGACGTCCCTCGACTCGCTCCTGGGCACCGCCTGGGACGAGGCGCTCGAGCCCTTCCGCATGGGTGGCCAGGGCGCCGAGGTCACCTGGCTCTCCCAGGCCGTCGGCTGAGACCTGCCTGAAACCCGGCCCTGGCGGGCGAGCGCGGCGCTGCGGCGACGGCGCCCCGCCGGGACCGGGACACGGGTGGGGAATGCACTGCGATTCCTCGAGCGCGGAAAGTTGTCGGCCCGATCTGCCACCATCGGGACATGGCACTCTCCACGTCCGAGAAGCAGGAATTCCTCGCGCAACCGCACGTCGCGGCGTTCTCCGTCGCCGAGCCGGGCCGCGGCCCGCTGACCGTGCCCGTCTGGTACGCCTACGAGCCGGGCGGCAAGCCCTGGATCACCATCGGTCCAGGGTCCCGCAAGGCGACGGCGCTCGCGGCCGCCGGCCGGTTCTCGCTGATGGTCGACACCGTCGAACCGCGCACGATGTACGTGAGCGTCGAGGGCGCCGTCGCCGAATCGCGGCCGTCGACCGATGAGGAGGTCCGCGCGATGGCGGCCCGCTACCTCTCCGGCGCCGCGCTCGACGGCTATCTCGAGTTCGCCTTCGGCCAGCTGGGGGAGCATCTCACCGTGGTCCTCGAGCCCGAGCACTGGCTCGGCGCCGACCTCACGATGTGATCGCCCGACGGTGCCGGGGCCGCCCGGCACCGTCGGGCGACGGTCAGTACTTCACCCAGCGCGCCGTCGTGGGCGCGTTGCTGCAGGTGACCCGCACCCAGTACCACTTCCCGGTGGGCTGGGCGCCGGGCACGATCACCTCGCGAACCGCCTTGCCCGGCAAGGGGAACGGAATGGTGACGGTGTCGAAGTTCCAGCCGGACGGACGCGAGCGGTAGGTGCACCAGCCCGCGTCGCCATAGGTCTGGTTCCGGACGGTCACCCGGGCGCCGGCCCAGGCGGCGACGGGATTGCTGAAGGTCACGGTCGTCCAGGCGTTGGCGGCGCCAGTACCGACGACGCCGGCGGCGGAGACGAGGGCGAGGGAGGCCGCGGTGGCGGCCACGCGCTTGGCGGTGGTGTTCATGGGACGGTCCTTCTGATTCGGGGAACTGCTTGCCGGATCAGAATGGCGGCGCGCCTTGGGCGTTGACACGCGTAGCGGACTACTCGAACTGCGAGCGACGCGCCGTACGGACTACTCGGCCGGCACCGTCGGGAAACGCGAAACCGGCCGCCGAGGAGATCCTCGACGACCGGCTTCTGGAGAAAAGCTCAGTACTTGCCGAACGCCAGCGCCACGTTGTGGCCGCCGAACCCGAAGGAGTTGTTCAGCGCGTAGGAGATGTCGCCCGTGCGGGCGGCACCGTGGACGACGTCCAGTTCGATCTCCGGATCCTGGTTCTCCAGGTTCAGGGTCGGCGGGATGATCCCGTCGCGGATCGAGAGCACCGTCAGCGCGGCTTCGAGCGCGCCCACGGCACCGATGGAGTGGCCCAGCGCGCCCTTGGGCGCGTAGATCGCGGCGTCCGTGCCGACGACCGCGTTGATGGCCTTGGCCTCGGCGGTGTCGCCGATCGGCGTGGCCGTGGCGTGCGCGTTGATGAAGTCGATGTCGGAGCGGGACAGGCCGGCCGTCTCCATCGCGCGCTTCATCGCGCGAGCGGCTCCGCCGCCCTCCACGTCCGGCGAGACCATGTGATAGCCGTCGGACGTGATGCCGGCGCCGAGCAGCCGGGCGATCGGCTTCGCGCCGCGCGCCAGGGCGTGCTCCTCGGTCTCGATGATCATGAGGGCCTGCGCCTCGCCGAAGACGAAGCCGTCGCGGTCCTTGTCGAACGGGCGCGAGGCCGCCTGCGGATCGTCGTTGCGGGTGGACAGCGCGCGCATCATCGCGAACGAGGCGATGGGCGGCGAGTCGATCCGGCCCTCCACGCCGCCGCAGACCGCGATGTCGGCATCGCCGAGCACGATCTGGCGCCAGGCGTGCGCAATGGCCTCGTTGCCCGTCGAGCAGGCCGAGACCGGCGCGATGGCGCCGGCCCGGGCACCGATCTCGAGCGCCGACACGGCGCACGCGCCGTTCGGCATGGACATCTGCACGGCGAACGGCGAGACCTTGCGGACGCCGTGATCGCGTAGCGCGTCCACGGCTTCCACCATCGTCTCGCCGCCGCCGAGGCCCGTGCCCACGACGGCCGCGAGGCGCGTCGGGTCGACATCGGGCCGACCGGCCTTGTCCCACAGCCGCTTGGTCATCACGTGGGAGACCTGCTCGACGTAGGACATGCGCCGTTTCGACACATGCTGCTTGCTGATGTCCCCGGCGTACTGGCGGTCGGGCCGCTCCGGTACGTCGTCCGACGGGTCCGACAGCAGCTGGCCGCCGAACCGCACCGGCAGATCGGGGATCTGCACGCCGATGAAATCTCCCTCGAGCGGACGGATGCCGCTCTTACCCTCGAGCAGACCCGCCCAGGTGGCGTCGGTATCGACGCCGATCGACGTGGTCAGCTCGATAGCGGTGACGACCACACTCGGGAAGTCGCCACCGCGCGTCGAGAAACTCCTCAGCGAAGACAAGGGCTTACTTGCCCTTCTCGGCCTCGTACTTGCCCTTGAGCTCAGCGGCGAGCTCGGTGTTCTCGGCCTCGAGCTTCTGGATGTACGCGACGGCGTCGCCGACGGTCTTCAGGCCCGCGAGGTCCTCGTCCGGCACCTTGACGCCGTACTTGTCCTCGAGCTGCACGGCGATCTCGACCATCGACAGCGAGTCGATGTCCAGGTCGTCGATGAACGCCTTGTCCAGGGTGACCTCGGAGGGCTCGATGCCGGTGACCTCTTCGATGATCTCGGCGATGGCGGCGACGATTTCGTCCTGGCTGGTGGCCACAGTGGGTCCCTTTCCTTGTGTGACCCGACCCGCGATTTCGCGGAGACGGGAGTCTATCCGTGCGACGGCGGGCGTCGCGGGGGTCCGACGGTGCCGGGCGGCCCGTCGGGTGGTCTCGAGGCTACTGCGCGGGGGCGAGCAGCTCGGTGAGGTCGGCCGGGGTCTTGACGGCCACCTGCGGCACACCCTTGAGCTCGCGCTTGGCGATGCCCACCAGGGCGCCGGCCGGGGGCAGCTCCACGACCATGGAGACCTCGGCCTCGCGCATGGTGGCGGTGCACAGGTCCCAGCGGACCGGGCGGGTGACCTGCGCGACGATCTGCGCCAGGGCGGCCTCGCCGGAGACGACGGGCTTGCCGTCGCGGTTCGACAGCAGCGTCAGCTGCGGGTCGCGCGGGGTGATGGCCTGCGCGGCGGCCGCGACGGCCTCCTGCGCGGGGGCCATGAACTCGGTGTGGAAGGCACCGGCCACGGCGAGCGGGCGCAGGCGCGCCTTCTCGGGGGCGTTGTCGGCCAGCTTCTGCAGGTTCTCGACGGTGCCCGCGGCCACGATCTGCCCGGAGGCGTTCATGTTGGCGGGAACCAGGTCGAAGGACTCGAGGGTCGCGAGCACGTTCGCCTCGTCACCGCCGAGGACGGCGGTCATCGAGGTGGGGACCAGCGCGCAGGCCGCGGCCATGGCACGGCCGCGGATGGCGGCCAGGCGCACGGCGTCGTCGGCGGTGATGACACCGGCGACGGCGGCGGCGGCCAGCTCACCGACGGAGTGGCCGGCGACGACCGTGTCCGACGGCTGCACGCCCATCTGCTCGAAGGCGAGCAGTGCGGCGGCCACCACGAGGGGCTGAGTCACGGCGGTGTCCGTGATCTCGTCGGCCTCGGCGATGGTGCCGAGGCGGACCAGGTCGAGTTCGGCGATCTCGGACCAAGCGCGGAGACGTTCCACGGCAGAAGGCTGATCGAGCCATGCGGTCAGCATGCCGGGCTTCTGGGAACCCTGTCCGGGTGCGAGCAGTGCAATCACGTGTACCAGGAAACACCCCGGGAACCTGAAAAGAAGGTGTTGGAGCCTGAGAACCTGACTCATCGAATTTGTGGGGTTTCCACAAAAGTGCTGCTCAGCGAGTCCTGGCTGTTACCAGAGTGTTATGTGTGACTGGATTAGTTCAACGAGATGTCTGTGATTCGCGTCATAGCGGCGGGGGTGAAGCGGTCCGGATTGGCCGCCGCGAGACGCCCGATCGTCGCTGCCACACGCAGCACGAAGGCATCGCGCGGGTCCTGCGGATCACGCCCGGTGATCTCGGCGATCTTCTTCAGGCGGTACCGCACCGTATTGGGGTGGACGAACAACTCGCGGGCACACGATTCGACCGCGCCGCCCGAGTCCAGGTACGCGTCCAGGGTGTCCGACAGGGCCGAGCCCGCCTCTTCGAGGGGCTTCACCAGGAGCTCGTACAGAGTGCGGCCGGCGTGCGTGTCGCCGATCAGCGCGCGCTCGGGCAGGAGCTCCCAACTGTGCACCGGGCGCGGCGCGCCGGGCCAGCCCGCGACGGCGTTGACGCCCGCGATGGCCTCGACAGCCGAGGCGTGGGCGTCCTCCAGCGTGGGCGTGGTGTGCCCGATCACGACGGGACCGTCGGCGAAGTGGAGCATGAGCGCGTCCGCGAAGGGGTCCCCGGTCGTGACGGCGCCGCTGACGATGACCACCAATTTGGTGCCTTGCACAACGGCCAGCGCCGACCGGCCGTGCGATCGGGCCGTGTCGTGGACCGATCCGGCGACGGAGACGTTCTGATCCGGCGGGGGATTGCCCACGATGACAGTGGCGGACGCGACCGGATCCCAGTTCAACGCCGCGGCGCGGGAGAGCAGGTTGGCGCCGGTGTCGCCGCGGACCACCGCGTCGACCACCAGCGCCTCCATCCGCGAGTCCCACGCGCCCCGGGCCTCCGCCGCGGACGCGTAGATCGACGCGGCGCCGAAGCCGATCTCCCGGCCGTACCGCAGCACCGCCTCGGTGAGCGCGATGAGCTGGTCCTCGTTGCGGGCCAGCAGCGGCAGCCAGCGCTCGAAGAACTCCATCGCCACGCGGACCATCTCCACGGTCTGCAGGAGCGAGACCTTGCGGGCCAGGTCCTGCGGCACCGTCTGGAACGACGCGACCGTGTACTCGACGTTGCTCGGGTTGTCGATCCACTCGGCGAAGTTGACCACCGCCGTCTGCACGACGAGCTGGATCGACGCCCGCTGGCTGGCCTCCAGGTCCGCGAAGTACGGGAGCTGCTCCTCCATGGAGCGCACCGCCTCCGTCGCGACGCGGCCCGAGTACTGGCGGATCCTGGCGAGGATCGCCTCGGGCAGCACGTCGCGAGGCTCGGGACGCTTCCGGTTGAAGCTCCCCTTTCCCGGCTTCCCGGGGAGGGGGAACGAGCCCGTATCAGCGGTCATGGAGTCCTAGGCTACGCCGGGGTCCGACGTCTGCTTCGGGGCGGCGAGCACGTCGTCGATCCGGTACCGCTTCGCGGCCTCCGCGGCGACCGAGAAATCGAGCGAACCGTCGCGTGCGAGCCCGAGGAGAACGCCCACGACGATCGACTCCGCGTCCACGTTGAAGTACCGCCGGGCCGCCGGGCGCGTGTCCGAGAAGCCGAAGCCGTCGGTGCCCAGGGTGACGTACGTGCCGGGTACCCACTGCCGGATGAGGTCCTGCGTGCCACGCATGAAGTCGGACGCCGCGATCGTCGGGCCCTCGGTATCCCCGAGGATCTTGGTGACGTGCGGGGTGCGGAACTCGGCGCCCGGGTCGCGCAGCGCCGCCTTCTCCGACTCGATGCCGTCGCGCGACAGCTCGACCCAGCTGGTCACCGAGAAGACCGAGGCGGACACGCCCCACTCCTCGGCCAGCATCTGCTGGGCCTTGAGCGCGTCGGGCATCGTAACGCCGGAGGCGAGGATGTTCGCCTTCTTCTCGTGCGCGGTCTCGGCGGGCTTGAACAGGTACAGGCCCTTGAGCAGACCGTCGACGTCCAGGTTCTCCGGCTCCGCCGGCTGGTGGATCGGCTCGTTGTAGACGGTGATGTAGTAGTAGATGTTCTCCGGGTTCTCCCCGTACATCCGCCGCAGGCCGTCGATCACGATGTGCGCCAGCTCGTAGGCGAACGCGGGGTCGTAGGCGACGACCGCCGGGTTGGTCGACGCGAGCACGTGGCTGTGGCCGTCGGCGTGCTGCAGGCCCTCGCCGGTCAGCGTGGTGCGGCCGGCGGTGGCGCCGAGCACGAAGCCGCGGGCCATCTGGTCGGCGGCCGCCCACAGGCCGTCGCCCGTGCGCTGGAAGCCGAACATCGAGTAGAAGATGTACAGCGGGATCATCGGCACGTCGTGCGTAGCGTACGAGGTGCCCACCGCGGTGAACGACGCGGTCGAGCCGGCCTCGTTGATGCCCTCGTGCAGGATGACGCCCTGCGGGTTCTCCTTGTACGCGAGCATCAGCTGCGCGTCGACGGCCGTGTAGGTCTGGCCGAGTCGGTTGTAGATCTTCAGCGTCGGGAACCAGCTGTCCATGCCGAAGGTCCGCGCCTCGTCGGGGATGATCGGCACGATGCGGGGCCCGACCTCCGGATCGCGCAGGAGCTCCTTGAAGATGCGCACCACGGCCTGCGTGGTCGCGACCTCCTGCTTCCCCGAGCCCTTGAGCATCACCTTCACCGCGTCGATCCCGGGCGTCTTGAGCACCTGGGCCTGCGTGCGGCGCGTCGGGACGAAGCCGCCGAGCTGCTTGCGGCGATCCAGCATGTACTGGATCTCCTTCGACTCCGGTCCCGGGTTGTAGTACGGCGGGAGGTAGGGGTCCTTCTCGAGCTCCGCGTCGGAGATCGGGATCCGCAGGTGATCGCGGAAGCCCTTGAGATCGTCCAGGGTGAGCTTCTTCATCTGGTGCGTGGCGTTGCGGCCCTCGAAGTTGTGACCCAGGCCGAAGCCCTTCACGGTGTGCGCGAGGATCACCGTCGGCTGGCCCTTGTGCTCCATCGCCGACTTGTAGGCCGCGTACAGCTTGCGGTAGTCGTGGCCGCCGCGCCGCAGGCCCCAGATCTGCTCGTCGGTCATGTCCTGGACCAGCTCCTTGGTCCGCGGGTCGCGGCCGAAGAAGTGCTCACGGACGAAGGCGCCGTCGTTCGCCTTGAAGGTCTGGTAGTCGCCGTCGGGCGTGTTGTTCATGATGTTGACGAGCGCGCCGTCGCGGTCCTTGTGCAGAAGCTCGTCCCACTCGCGGCCCCAGATCACCTTGATCACGTTCCAGCCGGCGCCGCGGAAGAAGGACTCGAGCTCCTGGATGATCTTGCCGTTGCCGCGCACGGGCCCGTCGAGGCGCTGCAGGTTGCAGTTCACGACGAAGGTGAGGTTGTCGAGGCCCTCGGTGGCGGCGATCTGGATCTGGCCGCGCGATTCGGGCTCGTCCATCTCGCCATCGCCGAGGAATGCCCAGACGTGCTGGTCGGAGGTGTCCTTGATGCCGCGGTCGTGCAGGTAGTGGTTGAACCGCGCCTGCTGGATGGCGTTCATCGGGCCCAGGCCCATCGACACCGTCGGGAACTCCCAGAAGTTCGACAGCAGCCGCGGGTGGGGGTAGGAGGGCAGGCCCTTGCCCTTGTCCTCGTGCGACTTCTCCTGGCGGAAGCCGTCCAAGCGCTCGGCGGGAATGCGGCCCTCGAGGAAGGCGCGGGCGTAGATGCCGGGAGAGGCGTGGCCCTGGATGAAGACCTGGTCACCGCCGCCGGGATGCTCCTTGCCACGGAAGAAGTGGTTGAAGCCCACCTCGTACAGCGACGCCGCGCCGGCGTAGGTGGAGATGTGGCCGCCGACGCCGACGCCGGGCCGCTGCGCGCGGTGCACCATGATCGCCGCGTTCCAGCGGATGTAGGCGCGGTAGCGGCGCTCGATCTCCTCGTCGCCCGGGAACCAGGGCTCGAGATCGGTGGGGATGGTGTTGACGTAGTCCGTCGACGTCAGCGACGGAATGGAGACGCGCTGTTCGCTGGCGCGCTCGAGCAGGCGCAGCATCAGGTAGCGGGCACGGGCGGGGCCGTGGGTCGCGATCAGGTCGTCGAAGGACTCGATCCACTCGCCGGTCTCGTCCGGGTCGATGTCCGGGAGATAGGACGCCACCCCCTCGCGGATCACGCGAACGCGGTCCGGGCGACCGTCGTTCGACGGTGCGGGTCCCTGTCCTGGGGCGGCTGCCGGGGTGGTGGCGATCGAGTCTGTCACTGGTGCTCCTCACGGGTCGCGAAGGCGGTGCGTAGGTCTGCGGTGTGTCGCAGATCCCATCCTGCCGCATTGGAAAGTTACTCGACAGTCGTATTCCGCGTCGTGGAATTCGGCAGGTCCGCCGCGCGAGTTCCGCGTACCCCGCTTGCGCGCAGGCGCAGGTGCCGTAAGTTGACACCGAACAGCTGTATGCGGGTGGCAACGGGCCGCCCGCGCTGACGCGAGGAGGCTCCCACCGGTGTCCACGAATGGGTCATTCGCCCAGAAGATGGGCCTGCAGCCCGGCAACATCGTGCAGGAGATCGGTTGGGACGAGGATACCGACGACGACCTGCGTCTCGCCATCGAGGAACTCACCGGCGCGGAGATGCTCGACGAGGACACCGATGAGGTGATCGACGTGGTCGTGCTGTGGTGGCGTGACGACGACGGGGACCTCGTCGACACCCTCATGGACGTCATCACCCCGCTCTCCGACGACGGCTACGTCTGGGTCCTCAGCCCCAAGACCGGCCAGCCGGGGCACGTGCAGCCCAGCGAGATCGCCGAGGCCGCACCGACCGCCGGGCTCACCCAGACCTCGTCGACCAACCTGGGCTCGTGGATCGGCTCGCGCCTCGTGCAGCCGAAGTCCGGCCGCGTGGCCAAGAGGTGACATCGCCCCAGCTCGACGGTCCGCTGCCGGTCGGGGCCGAGGCCCCGCCCTTCACGCTGCGCGATCAGAACAACCGCCCCGTCTCCCTGGAGTCGTACCGCGGCCGCAAGAACGTGCTGCTCGTGTTCTTCCCGCTGGCCTTCACCGGCACCTGCGAGAGCGAGTTGGGCGGGATCCGCGACTCCCTCCCGTCGTTCGAGAACGACGATGCCGCCGTGCTCGCCGTCTCCGTGGGCCCGCCGCCCACGCACAAGGTGTGGTCGGGCTCGCAGGGCTACCTGTTCCCGGTCCTCTCGGACTTCTGGCCGCACGGCGAGGTGGCGAACGCGTACGGCGTGCTCAACGGCAAGAACGGCTACCCGAACCGCGGGACCTTCGTCATCGACCGCGAGGGCGTGATCCGGTTCTCCGAGATGAACGAGCCCGGCGTGCCCCGCGATCAGTCGCTTTGGGAAGACGCCCTCGCTGCGCTATCTTCGACCGGCAAGCGCACATAGCTCAGTTGGTTAGAGTCCCGGTCTTACACACCGGTTGTCGGGGGTTCGAGTCCCTCTGTGCGCACCACCACCCGCTGTGAATCCCAGTGCGCCGATGGCGCTTGCCCGGTCGAACGCCCTCGTCAGCGCTATCGTCGCATCGTGACTGCGAAGAACGATCCGTCCCTGTTCGCGGACAACGCTCCCGGCTACGTGGCCGTCCGTCCTACCGACGTCGCGGCACAAGAGGTCTTCCCAGGGATTCACATCCAGGTCCTCTGGCGAGGCGACAACGGGGCGACGGCCGCCGTAGTTCGGATCGCCCCCGGCGCGAAGTGGGGCAAGGACGACGTGCACAGCCCGGGCCCCGAAGAGGTGTACGTCGTGTCGGGAGTCTTCAACGACGGTCAACGCGACTATCCGGAGGGAACCTTCATGCACGCCCCGGCCCGGTCCTGGCATGTTCCTCAATCGGAACAGGGGTGCACGTTGTTCGTCTTCTACCCGGAGGGCTAGATCCGGGATACCCCCTTCACCGGTCCCGGTAGGCCTCCAGGAGGCGCAGCCACACCTCGCTGATCGTGGGGTATGCGGGCACCGCGTGCCACAGTCGCGCGATCGGCACCTCTCCCACCACGGCGATCGTCGCCGCGTGCAGCAGTTCCGCGACCGCGGGCCCCACCAGCGTCATGCCGATCACCACGCCGCGGCCCTCGTCGACCACCATCCGCGCCCTGCCTTGGTAGCCGTCGGCGTACAGGGTCGCGCCGGCCACCCAACCGAGGTCGTAGTCGACCACCGCCACGTCGATTCCGGCCTTCCGCGCCTGCGCCTCCGTGACGCCGATGGCCGCGACCTCCGGCTCGGTGAAGATCACGTGCGGCACCGCGGTGTGGTCCGCCGTCGCGACGTGCGCGCCCCAAGGCGCGTCGTCCACCGCCGCTCCGCGCGCCCGGGCGGCGATCGCGTCGCCGACCGCCCGCGCCTGGTACTTGCCCTGGTGCGTGAGCAGGGCCCGATGGTTCACATCGCCCGCCGCGTACAGCCAGTCGAAGCCCTCGACCCGCAGCGTGTCGTCCACGGCGAGCCACGCCCCGGGCTCCAGTCCGACGGTCTCCAACCCCAGGTCGACGGTGCGCGGTGCGCGCCCGGTGGCCGCCAGCACCTCGTCGGCCACGACGGTCCGCCCGGCCGAGGTCTCGATCGTCACCTCGCCGTCCGCGCGGGTGACCCGGGTCGGGGATTCGCCGGTCACCACCTCCACGCCGAGCGCCCGCAGCCCGTCGCCCACCGCCTCGCCCGCGAAGGGCTCCAGCCCGGTGAGCAGCCCGCTGCGCGCGAGCAACGTCACCTGCGAGCCGAGAGACGCATAGGCCGTGGCCATTTCGACGGCGACCACGCCGCCGCCGATCACCGCGAGCCGGCGCGGAGCGGCCTTCGCGCTGGTGGCCTCGCGGCTGGTCCACGGGCGCGCGGCCCGCAGGCCGGGGATGTCCGGGACGGCCGCGTCGGTGCCGGGCGCGAGGACGACGGCGTGCTTCGCGGACAGGGTGGTCTCGGCGCCGTCGGGCCCGACGACGATGACGCTGCGCGGACCGGCGAGTCGCCCCTGGCCGCGGATCGTGGTGATGCCCGCGCCCTGTGCCCATCGCACCTGGCCCGCGTCGTCCCAGTTGCTGACCACGGCGTCCCGTCGGGCGAAGACTTCGGACGGATCGAGCGCCGCCTCGCCGGCGAGCGCTCCGCGGACGTGCTGCGCCTCGCGCAGCGCCTGCCCGGGGCGGAGCAGAGCCTTGGACGGCATGCACGCCCAGTACGAGCACTCGCCGCCGAACCTCTCGCTCTCCACCAGCGCGGCGGTGAGCCCGCCCCGCACCGCGCGGTCGGCCACGTTCTCGCCCACCGGCCCGCCGCCGATCACGACCACGTCGAATTCGTCCATGGCGCACCTCCTTCGATCACCGTACGTCCGCCGGTGGCGGGCCCGTGAAAAGGGGATGCGGACGGTCGAGGCCGGGGGATACGCTGGGGGTAACCGTGACAGGACCTGAGGAGGTGAGACCCGTGAACGTTTCACGCATGTGGGTGCTCCCTCCGTTCTCACGGTCGACCTAGGTGTCGCCACCAGGAGCGCCGCACGCAGGCATTCCTGGAAGGCATCACCATGAACGATTCTCCTCTCACTCTCGTGCGCGCCGAGGACGGCGACTGGCTCGCGATCGACGCCGAGGACCGCGTCATCGGCCGTGCCGGACCGTCACGACGGGCCGGATTCATCAGCGTCGACGCCTGGACCGCGGCGGCTTTCGACCTGCTCGCCGCAGCGCTCCTCGCCGAGCTGCCGCCACCGCTGTTCACCCTCGTGGCGGACGGCGACGATGAGTTGCTCGCCGCCTGGCGCCGGCACGGCTTCGCCCCGCGCCGGCGGGAGACGCTGTACCGGATCCCGCTCGACCCGCCGCCCGCCGTCACTCCGCCCGGGGTGTGGCGGGTCCGCTCCGCGCCCGGGGTCGCGCCCTTCCTGGCGGCGCAGGCCGATCCCGCCGACGGTGCCGCCGTCGCCGTGATCGAGCAGGCCGGCGGCATCGCGGTCGAGACCACCGTCGAGCTGGTGCGGGCATGACGAAGACCTCGCGCGGCATCGAGGCCGCCGGCACCGTCATCGAAGGGCTCCGCGCCGCCACCTTCCGGGTGGAGCTCGACAACGGTCACGTCGTCCTCGCGCACCTCAGCGGGAAGATCCGGAAGAACTACATCAAGATCGTCCCGCTCGACCGCGTGCTCGTGGAGATCAGTCCCTACGACCTCACCCGCGGCCGGATCGTCTTCCGGTACCGGAACTGACGGGCGGGGCCGGATCGGTCAGGAATCGAGAAGCATCCCGAAAGCGCAGCTCATAGCGTTGTCGGCATGACAACCTCGCTCACCACCCCGGTCCGGTCCCTCACCCTGGCGGCGGCCGACCCGGCCGCCGCCCAGGCCTTCTACGACGCCGCGTTCGGCCCCGACCCGCGGCTCCGATCCGCGCCCGCCGACGGCCCGTCCGACGGCTTCCGCGGCTTCGTGGTCTCCCTCGTCGTGGCGGAACCCGCTGTCGTCGACTCCTTCGTCGCGCCCGCCCTCGCGGCGGGCGCGACGGAGATCAAGCCCGCCCGGAAGTCCTTCTGGGGCTACGGCGTCGTCTTCCGTGCGCCCGACGGCACCGTCCGGAAGATCGCGTCTTCGTCGAAGAAGAACACCGGAGCGCCGCTGCGCACCATCGACGACATCGTGCTGCTCCTCGGCGTCGACGACGTCGCCGCCACCAAGGCCTTCTACACCGAGCGCGGGCTCACGGTCGCGAAGAGCTTCGGCCGCAAGTACGTCGAGTTCGACGCCGCGCCCGGCGCGGTGAAACTCGCGCTCTACGGGCGGAAGTCGGCGGCCAAGGACGCCGGGGTGCCGGCGGAGGGGAGCGGCTCGCACCGCCTTCGCATCGACGGTGCGCTCGGATCCCTCACCGACCCCGACGGCTTCGTCTGGCAGTGAATTCACCCGGGGACGACGGTGCCCTGGTGGAACCGGAGGAGTGGCCGCGGGGCGACAACCTCTCACAGCGACGAGTGCCGACTCGATCGGGCGTCGAGCCTCAGCCGGTACGTGACGAGGACGAGCGTCTCGCTCAGGTCGACGAACCGCCACTCGTCGGCAACGGGCGGTTCTGATCGCTCAGGGGATGCGGCGATCGACGCAGCGATGTCGTCGGCGGTCCACAGCCGTCCCGAGCGACCGATCTCGACGAAGTCGTCGTGGAGGTGCGAACGCACGAGGGCTGCGTCCCTGCGGACGTCCGGCAGGTGCAACTCGACCTCCAGCGACTGAATCAGGGCGTGCCGGTCCATGACCCGAGCGTATGGCGCGATCGTGCCTCGCACGACTCGACCGGTAGCGTCGAGCCCCGTGAACCGTTCCACCGAGCTCGCACTCGGCGTCCTCGCCGACGAGGTCTTCGGCGACCCGCGCCGGTACCACCCGGTCGCGGGCTTCGGCACCGTCGCGCAGGCGCTGGAGGCACGGATGTACGCGCCGTCGAAGCTGAGGGGCGCCGCCTACACCGCGATCCTCGTGGGCGGGGCCGCGGCGCTCGGATACACGCTGCGGAACGTGCCCGGCGCCACCGCCGTCGGTACCTGGGCGGTGGTCGGGGGAGCGGGCCTGCGGAAGGTCGGGTCCACCCTGGGCTCAGACCTGGAGCGCGGTGACCTCGACGGCGCGCGCACCCTGCTGCCCAGCCTGTGCGGGCGCGATCCGTCGGTGCTCGACACCGCGGGACTCGCCCGCGCGGCCACGGAGTCGGTCGCCGAGAACACCTCCGACGCGGCGGTCGCGCCGCTGTTCTGGGGCGCCGTCGCGGGCCTGCCCGGCCTGCTCGCGTACCGCGCGGCCAACACCCTCGATGCGATGGTCGGCTACCGCAACGACCGCTACGCCGACTTCGGCTGGGCGTCCGCGCGCCTCGACGACGCCCTGAACTACGTCCCCGCCCGGCTCGCGGGCGCGGTCACCGTCGCCCTCGCGCCGGCCGTGGGCGGGACACCGTCGGACGCGGCGCGGGCGTGGCGACGGGACGCGGCGAAGCACCCCAGCCCCAACGCCGGGGTGGCGGAAGCGACCGCCGCGGGCGCGCTGGGCCTGCAGCTGGGCGGGCGCACGCAGTACGCGCACGGCGTGGAACTGCGGCCCACCCTGGGCGACGGGCGGGCACCGGAGCCGCGCGACCTGGCACGGGCGGCGCGGCTGTCGCTGGCGGTCGAGCTGGGCGCCCTCGCCGCTACTGCCCTTTGCGTCCGTACCGGTCGGCGAGCCGCGCGGCGCGGGCGGCCTCGGGCGTGACCTCCGGCGTCGCCTCGTCCTCGGGTGCGTCCGCGGAGTCCGCGGTACCGGCGTCGAAGACGGCCTTGTCCTCGCGGCGCCGGCGCACCTCGGACCACACGAAGTAGCCGATCGCGAGCGGCGCCATGATGCCGAAGGCGAGCCACTGCAGGCCGTACGAGAGGTAGGGACCGGCGTCGAGCATCGGCAGCGGGATCGGGTCGAGGCCGCCCGGCTGGCCCTCGTCGAGGTTCAGGTAGCCGGGGGCGAACGTGACGCCCTGGGCCGGTCCGATCGCCGCGGGGTCGATGGCGAAGACCTGCAGGTAGCCGCCCTCCGTGCGGGGGCCGCGGGCGGGATCGGTCTTCTCCGGGGCGCGGACGCGGGCCTGGACCGTCACCGTGCCCGACGGTGGCGGCGCGAACTCCGGCACGACGCCGCCGGTGGGCGTCTGGACGAAGCCGCGATCGACGAGGTAGGTCGCGCCGTCGTTCGCGGCGAAGGGCACCAGCACCTCGTAGGCGGGCTTGCCGTCCTGATTCCGCAGGCGCGCGAGGGACTGCTTGTCGGCGAGGTACTGCCCGGTGAGCACCACCCGCCGCCACTCGGCGTCCTTGGGCACGTCGGCGCGGCCGCCGAGGACCTGCGCCGCGGGCACCGGGTCGGCGTTCACGGAATCGGCGATCTGCTGGTTGCGGTGGCTGGTCGACGAGTTCTTGCCCAGCTGCCACGGCGCGAGCACCGACCAGCACAGCGCCGTGAAGGCGATCGCCGCGATGGCGAGCGCGATCCACCGCGGTTGGAAGACGACCTTGATCCAGCTAGGCAAGGTTCGCTCGCGTCCACTCGATCAGGCCCGGCATCGCGTCCTCGACCTGCGACAGCGTCACCCGGAAGTCCTCGTGATCGCCGTAGTACGGATCCGGCACGCTCTCGTGTGCGGCGTCCGGGTCGAAACTGCGGAGCAGCCGGATCCGGTCGGCGGGGACGCCGCGCCGCCGCAGCGGCGCGACGTGGGAGCGATGCAGCGCGACGACCAGGTCGGCCGCGAGGTGGTCGTCCGTGAGCTCGGCGGCGGTGTGCTGCGTGGGGTACCCCGCTTCGGCGAGCACGTCCCGCGCGCGGCGGTCCGCGGCACCGCCCTCGTGCCAGCCGTCGGTGCCGGCGCTGGTGACCCGCACCGCCTCGGCCAGTCCGGCGTCGGCGACCGACTGCTCGTAGACGATCTTGGCGATCGGCGAACGGCAGATGTTGCCGGTGCACACGAAGGTGACATGCAGCGGAGTACTCACCCCTCCATCTTGCCCGAAACGGTGTGGACCAGGCCGCCGCACCCGATCGACGGTGACGGAGCGCATGCCGTTCGCGCCCGGCTATGAAATCGTGTCACTGGCGGTCACGATTTCATAGCGGGTGAGCGGGCGGCCTCGGCTCCAGATGGTCCCGGCGGATCTACGCTGACAGCCATGAAGCTGGCAGAGGTCATCGAGGTGCTCGATCAGGCGTATCCGCCCAGGCTCGCGGAGGGGTGGGACAGCGTCGGGCTCGTGTGCGGCGACCCGGAATCCGAGGTCACGCACGTCCTGGTCTGCGTGGACGTGACCGCGGACGTGGTGGACGCCGCGCTCGCCCGCGGCGCGCAGCTGGTGATCGCCCACCATCCGCTGCTGCTGCGCGGCGTGGACACCGTCGCGGCGAGCACGCCGAAGGGCGCGCTGATCCACCGCCTCATCCGCGGCGGCTGCGCGCTGTTCACCGCGCACACCAACGCCGACCGCGCCCGGGGCGGCGTCAACGACGCCCTCGCCGCGGCCCTCGGGCTGGAGGTGACCGACCCCGTCGAACACCTCGACGCGCCGCTCGCGCTCGACCGGTGGGGTGTCATGGTGCCGCCCGCCCACGCCGACGAGGTGCTCTCCGCGATGTTCGAGGCCGGGGCCGGAGAGGTCGGGGAGTACTCCGAGTGTGCCTGGCGGGTCGACGGTGTCGGCCAGTTCCGGCCCGGCGACAACGCGAATCCCGCGATCGGTGCCAACGGCGAGCTGACGACGGTCACCGAGACCCGGGCCGAGCTCGTGGCCGCCCGCGCCCGTCGCGCCGACGTCCTCGCGGCGCTGCGCACCGCACACCCGTACGAGGAGCCCGCCCACGACATCGTCGAGCTCGTCGGCGGCGAGCGGGAATGGGGTCTCGGCCGCGTCGGCGTGCTGCCCGAGCCGATGACCCTGGAGGCGTTCACCGCCCACGTCGCCTCGGCGCTCGGCGCGCCGGCGCGGGCGGCGGGCGATCCCGCCGCCGTGGTCCGCACCGTCGCCGTCTGCGGGGGAGCGGGGGACTCGCTGCTCGGCGCCGTCGCGCGCCTCGGCGTGGACGCCTACGTGACCGGGGACCTGCGGCACCACCCCGTCGACGAGCACCTGCGCGCCGGCGGGCCCGCCGTCGTGGACGCCGGGCACTGGGGCACCGAGTTCCCCTGGTGCGCCGCCGTCGCCGAGCTGCTGTGGCCCTACCTCGACGTCGCCGTGCACGACGCCCCCACGGATCCGTTCACGGTGCGGGCCGCGCCCGCACCGGATGCGTAGAGTGGCGCAGATGAACGCTGATCCGGCCGCCCAACGCATCCTGCTGGACCTCGCCGAGGTCGACGCGGAGATCTCCCGCCTGGCCCACCGCGCCACCCACTTGCCCGAGGACGCCGAGATCGCCGAGCTCGAAAAGCGCGCGACCACCGAGCGCGACGAATCGGTGCGGGTCTCGATCCTGGTCGAGGACCTGGACCGCGACATCAGCAAGCTGGAGAAGGAGGTCGAGCAGACCCGCCTCCGCGAGCAGAAGGACCGCGAACTGCTCGCGGCCGGGGCCGTTCCCGCCAAGCAGCTCACCGAGATCGAGCACGAGCTCCGCGGCCTCGAGCGGCGCCAGTCCGTCCTGGAGGACGAGGAACTCGAGCTCATGGAGAAGCGCGAGGCGGTCGAGCTCGATCAGCAGCGCGCCGAGGCCGTGGTGAATGCGACGAGCGACGAGATCGCCGCGGTGCGGCGGCGCCGCGAAGAGACCGTCAAGGACATCGAGGTCGCGAAGGCCCGTACGGCGACCACCCGCGAGGAGACCGTCGGAAAGCTCCCGGAGGACCTCTACGCCGAGTACGAGCGGTGCCGCAAGAACTCCGGTGCCGGCGCGGGGCTCCTGCAGGCCCGACGGTGCGGCGCCTGCCGCCTGGAGCTCGACCGGGGCTTCCTCGACGGCGTGAACCGCAAGCCCGCCGATCTCGTGGTGCACTGCGACGAGTGCGGCGCGATCCTGGTGCGGACCAACGAGTCCGGGCTGCCCCAGCCCAAGCCCGAGGAGTGACGGGAGCGCAGCGCGGGGGCTGGACCGCCTCCGCGCACGAACCCACCCGCGTGATCCTGTTGCGGCACGGGCAGACTCCGGCATCGGTGCGGCGGCTGTACTCCGGCCGCGGGAACCCGCCGCTCACCGACCTCGGCCGGGAGCAGGCCGCCGAGGCCGCGGAACTGCTGCGGCTCACGCCGATCGACGCCGTCCTCTCCTCGCCGCTCGACCGCGCGCGACAGACCGCCGACGCCGTGGCCGTCGGCCGGGGGCTCACCGTCGAGATCGAGGACGCCCTGATCGAGACGGACTTCGGTGCGTGGGAGGGGCTCTCGTTCGGCGAGGCCCGGGACCGTGACCCGGAGCTGCACGCCCGCTGGCTCGGCGACACCGCGGTGGCGGCGCCCGGCGGCGAGAGCTTCGACGAGGTGCACGGCCGCGTCGCGGCGCTGCTGGAGCGGGTCACCGCTGAGCACGCCGGCCGGACCGTGCTGCTGGTCTCGCACGTCACGCCGATCAAGACGGCGCTGCGGATCGCCCTCGACGTCGGCCCGCAGCTGCTCTACCGGTTGCACCTCGACCTCGCTTCGATCTCGATCGCCGACTTCTACCCCGACGGCGGCGCCTCCGTGCGGCAGGTCAACCGGACGGCGGGGCTCTGAGGCTCGGGTACTCTGTACCGCGCGGACGAGCTGACCGGGCGGCCGCGGTGTCGGGAACGGCTGGGTGACCAGTACGCCCGCGCCGAGGAAAGTCCGGACTCCACAGGGCAGGGTGGTTGCTAACGGCAACCCGGGGTGACCCGCGGGACAGTGCCACAGAGAACAGACCGCCCGGGCTCCGGCCCGGGTAAGGGTGAAACGGTGCGGTAAGAGCGCACCAGCGCGGCGGGTGACCGTCGCGGCTCGGTAAACCCCACCCGGAGCAAGGTCGAAGGCGCCACCTCACGGTGGCGCTGCGCGCGTGATCGAGGGCTGCTCGCCCGAGCGCGCGGGTGGACCGCTCGAGGCACCCGGTGACGGTGTGTCCAGATGGATGGTCGCCACCCCGGCGCAGCGATGCGGCGGGGGACAGGATCCGGCTTACACGTCAGCTCGTCCGCCCCGACGTTCCGCCGCACCGAGGCTTAACCTGGTCCGATGGACCTCTCCGTGCTGTCCTGCGGTCTCCGCGGCCACGTCACCTACGACCCCGACGAGGCGGATCTCCGCGCCCGGGTCCGGACGGACACCCCCGAGGGCGAGGCGTGGCGCTGCTTGCGCTGCGACGACTACGTGGTCGGCCCGCCGCACGGTTCCGGACCGGCCGCGCACGCACCGTCGGTTCCCCGGGGCCGGGCGCTGCGCGACGAGCTGATCATGCGCTTCCTCGCGGTCGAGAGGTTGCTGCGCGGGATCGTCTTCGCGGCCGCCGGCGTCGTCGTGTGGCAGTTCCGCGGCACCCACGAACACCTGCGCGAGGTGTTCCAATCCAAGCTGCCGGTGCTGAGTCAACTCGGCTTCAACGTGGCCGACTCGAGGATCGTGCAGACCGTGGACACGGCGCTGGGCCTGTCGAGTACGACGCTCGCCTGGATCGCCGTCGGCCTCGTGGCCTACGCCGCGATCGAGGTCGTCGAGGCGGTGGGGCTCTGGCTCGGCAAGCGCTGGGGCGAGTACTTCGCGGTGATCGCGACCTCCGCGTTCCTCCCGCTGGAGATCTACGAGATCACCGAGAAGGTGACCGCACTGCGCGCCGGCGCGCTGCTGGTCAACGTCGCCGCCGTCGCGTGGCTCGTGTGGAGCAAGCGCCTGTTCGGGGTCAACGGCGGCGCGGCGGCGTACCGCGCCGAGCGGGAGTCCGACAGTGTCCTGACGGTCCGCCGGGCCGGCGAGTAGCGTGCAGAGGTGACCGATTCGAGCGCCCGCGACGCCGTCATCGCCCTCCTGCAGAGCCTCCCCGAATCCACCGTCGACACCATCGCACCCGGCGCGATCGCCGCCGACGGGAAGACGCCCGTCCCCGAGATCGCCTGGGGCGACACCTTCGTCTACTCCACGCCGGACGGCGAGCCCGGCGTCATGCCGTACCTCACGGTCGTCACCAAGAACTACCCCGACGACGATCAGTCCGACCTGGACCGGCCCGGCGCCTTCCGGCTCAACGCCAACGTCGGGCGCGAGGCGTTCACCGAGCTGATCGGTTACCCGCCCGCGGAGCACGCCGCCCGCGCGGGCGAGTGGGACTACGCCGCCGACGGTGCCGTGATCCCGCACCCGCTGTACGCCAAGCTGGGGTGGGTCTCGGTGGTGAATCCGGCCACGGGCCCGGAGGTCGTCGCGCTCCTCGAACGGGCGCGCGCCCACGTACAAAAGCGATAGAAACTTGTCGGTGGTCCCCACTACCGTGTGATCCATGACACGCGGTGACAGCGGTGACTGGGCGATCGAAGCCATCGGCCTGGTGAAACGGTTCGGTGATTTCACGGCGGTGGACGGGGTGAGTTTCCAGGTCCCTCGGGGCTCCGTACTCGGCCTGCTGGGTCCCAACGGCGCGGGCAAGACCACCACGGTCCGCATGATGACCACGCTGTCGCCACCCACCGAGGGCACGGCCCGCATCGCGGGGTACGACGTGCGGGAGAACCCCATCGAGGTGCGCCGCAACATGGGCCTCACCGGCCAGGCCGCCACGGTGGACGAGATCCTCACCGGCCGCGAGAACCTCGCGATGATCGGCGGCCTCTACGGCATCCCGCGCGCCGCCCTCAAGCGCCGCGGTGCGGATCTGCTCGAACAGTTCTCGCTCACCGCGGCGGCCGACAAGCAGGTCAAGGCCTACTCGGGCGGCATGCGCCGCCGGCTCGACCTGGCCGTCAGCCTGCTCACGGCGCCGCCCGTGCTGTTCCTCGACGAGCCGACCACCGGTCTCGACCCGCGCGCTCGCTCCGAGTTGTGGGACGTGCTGCGCACGCTGGTGGCGAACGGCACCACACTGCTGCTCACCACGCAGTACCTCGAGGAGGCCGATCAACTGGCCGACGAGATCATCGTCATCGACAAGGGGCGGATCATCGCGCAGGGCACCCCGCTGCAGCTCAAGGAGCGCGCCGGTGCCGCCAGCCTGGTGCTGACGGTGTCCGACGCGGCCGACCTGCCTCGCGCCCGCGACATCCTGGCGCAGCTCGGCAGTGAGGTCTTCGTCGATGAGGGCGCGCGCCAGGTGAGCAGCCCCGCCAACGGGCTTGATGATCTGAACCGGGCCGGCGCGCTGCTGGGGGAGAGCGGCATCAAGGTCGATGATCTCGGCCTCTCCCGCCCCAGCCTCGACGACGTCTTCCTCTCCCTGACCGGGCACCGCACCGAAGCCGACGACAGCGCCGCCGAGGAGGCCTCCGCATGACCGCCACCACCGAGGCCGCCGGGGTGGGCGGCGTCGAGACGCATCAGACCACCCTCTGGCAGCAGTCCTGGATCATGGTTCGTCGCAGCATGATCCACACCAAGCGGATGCCCGAGATGCTCTCCGACGTGACGATCCAGCCGATCATGTTCACGGTGCTGTTCGCGTTCGTGTTCGGCTCCGCGATCCCCACCGAAGGCGTCTCCTACCGCGAGTACCTCCTGCCCGGCATCCTGGGGCAGACGATGGTCTTCACCTGTTTCGTGGTCGCCGGTGGGCTCACCACCGACCTCGAGAAGGGCGTCATCGACCGCTTCCGGTCGCTGCCGATCAGCCGCGCCTCCGTGCTCATCGGACGCAGCATCGCGAGCCTGCTGCACTCGTCGATCGGCATCGTCGTCATGTGCCTGACGGGCCTCGCGATCGGTTGGCGCATCCGGACGAACCCGGTGGACGCGGTGCTCGGCTTCGTCGTTCTCCTGGTGTTCGGCTTCGCCATGATCTGGTTCGGTATCCTCGTGGGCTGCATGATGCAGTCGATCGAGGCCGTGAACGGCTTCATGTTCGCCACCATGTTCCCGATCACCTTCCTCTCCAACGCCTTCGTCCCCACGGCGGGGATGGCGCCGTGGCTGCGGGCGATCGCGGAGTGGAATCCCGTCTCGTCGCTGGTCCAGGCCATGCGCGAGCTGTGGGGCAACGATCTGCCGCTGCGTGACGGGGCGCCGTGGTCGCTGCAGCACCCCGTGCTCGCCACCGTGATCTGGTCGATCGCGCTCACGGCCGTGTTCGCGCCCCTGGCCGTGCGCGCCTTCAACAAGCGCACCGTCGACTAGGCTCGGGCGGGTGATCGGAGATCCCCTGCCCCCGCGCATCACCGAGCCCGAGCGTCGTCGCGAGCTGCTGGACAGCGGCGCCATCTACACGGCGCAGCGTTCCGTGCGGGGCGACGCCGTCAGCCCCGATCGCCGCCTCAAGTTCGACGGGGTGGCCCGGTACCTGCAGGACACGGGGCAGGACCACCTGCGCCACGTCGACTACGAGGACATCCACCCGTACTGGGTGGTGCGGCGCACCGTCATCGAGATCATCGAGGGCGGCGAGCAGCCCGACATCCTCACCGTCGAGCGCTGGGGATCCAAGATGGGCTCGCGCTGGTGCAACGTGCGCATCGGCATCGACGGGCAGAAGGGCACCCGGATCGAGACCGAGGCCTTCTGGATCAACTTCAACATCGACACCCTCACCCCGTCGGCGCTGAGCGAGACGTTCCTCAGCACCTTCGGCGCCGCCGCCGAGCCGGGCGTGCTGCGCTGGAAGCAGTGGCTGGATCCGAAGCCGCATCCCGACGCCGTCGAGGTGCCCTTCCTGCTGCGCGCCGCCGACCTCGACATCATCCAGCACGTCAACAACGCCGTGTACTGGACGGCGCTCGAGGAGGTGCTCGCCACCTACCCGGACCTGCGGGAACGCCTGCCGCTGCGCGGCATCGTCGAGCACAACTCGGCGCTGCAGCTCGAGGACGAGCCGCGGCTGCTGGCGCACCGCGAGGGCGACGTCGTGCACGCCTGGCTGGTCGCCGGGGACCGCACCGCCGCGGCCATGAGCGTCGAGGCGTTGGCGGAGTAGGCGTGACCGGGATCCCGATGCGCGGCCCCGTCCCGTCCAGCGCGGTCGACTTCGGTTCCGTCCGCGCCGAGTTCGAACTCGTCGAGGACTTCCCGGCCGAGGTGCTGGCCGAGGCGCGGGCGAGCGCCGACCGGTTCGCCGAGGGCCGCGAGGACCGCCGCGACATCGAGTTCGTGACGATCGACCCGCCCGGGGCCAAGGACCTCGACCAGGCGGTGCACATCGCCGCCGAGGGCGACGGCTACCTGGTGCACTACGCGATCGCCGACGTCGGTGCACTCGTCGCGCCCGGTGGCCCGCTCGAGGCCGAGACCCGCCGGCGCGGCCAGACGATGTACCTCCCCGACGGTTCCGTGCCGCTGCATCCCCGGCCGCTGTCCGAGGGCGCCGGATCGCTCCTGCCGGAGCAGGACCGAGCGGCCGCGCTGTGGGAGATCCACCTGGACGCCGCGGGCGAGGTTACATCGGCGACCGTGCGCCGCGCCCTGGTCCGCTCCCGCGCGCAGCTCGACTACGCGGGCGTCCAGGCAGACTTCGACGCCGGCCGCGTCCATCCGAGCATCGCGCTGCTGCCGGAGGTCGGGAAGCTGCGCGCCGCGTGGGGCCGCGCGCACGGCGCCATCGACCTGCGGCTCCCGGCACAGGAGGCCGTCGAGGGGGGCGACGGCTGGACCGTCCGGATCGAGCCGCGCACCGACTTCGACGCCCACAACGCGCAGATCTCCCTGCTCACCGGCGTGTGCGCCGCCGACATCATGCTCCGCGCCGGGGTGGGCCTGCTCCGCACCCTCCCGGCCGCCCCCGAGGACGCCGTCGCCGACCTGCGGCGCACCGCCGCGGCGCTCGGGCAGGACTGGCCGCGGGACGTCCCCGTCGGCGACTTCCTCGCAGGCCTCGACGTGGCCACCCCGCCGGGCCTCGCCGTGATGACCGACGCCGCGCGGCTGCTGCGCGGCTCGGGTTACGCCGCCTTCGGCACCGCGGCGGCGCCGGAACCGCCCGCCGACCGCGGCCACGCCGGGGTCGGCGCGCCGTACGCCCACGTCACCGCGCCGCTGCGGCGCCTGGCCGACCGCTACGCCACCGAGGTGTGCATGGCCGCGTGCGCGGGCAGCCCGATCCCGGACTGGGCCCGCGGCGCGCTCGACGACGTCGCCGAGACGATGATCCGCACCAACACCCTGGCGAACAAGGTGGACCGGGCGTGCATCGACCTCACCGAGGCCGTGATCCTCGCGGGCCGAGTGGGGGAGGAGTTCTCCGCCGTCACGATGCGCGCCGACCAGGTGCTCCTCGACGAGCCCGCGGTCATCGCGCCGTGCACGGGCGGGCCGCCCGAGGGCCGCCGCGTCACGGTGCGGCTCGAGACCGCCGACGTTGCGTCCCGAAAGGTGTCCTTCGCGTACGAGAAGGCGCTAGCGTGAGGTCATGAGCCGTCGCCTCGTCCTCATCCCCGCGCTGGCAGCCCTGCTCGCGCCCCTGATCCCCGCTCTCGCGGCGCCGGCCACGGCGGCCCCGGAATGCGCCGACTACACCTTCATCGGCGCCGCGGGCTCCGGCGAGGGACACTCCGCCGGCGGACTCGGGGCCACCGTGAACTCCGCCGCACAGGCCTTCGCCGGCCGGGCCCGCGCCGCGGGCAAGACGGTGGCGATCCGGCCCATCTACTACCCGGCGGCGGCGGTGCCGACCCGAGTGGACCAGTTCGGCGGCTTCCTCGCCAGCATGAACACCGGCGCGGCGAACACCCAGGGCGACGTCGAGATCGTGCTCAAGGCCTGCCCGTCGACGAAGATCGTGCTGGCCGGGTACTCGCAGGGCGCGTCCGCGGTGCACCGGGCGCTGCAGCGGCTCGGCGACCGGAGGCAGATCACCGCGGCGGCCCTCATCGCGGACCCGGACCGGATCCCGAACGACACCACCCGCTACCTCGGCTCCGCGCCGCGCTCGCAGGGGATGGCGCAGGCCTCGGCGATGATCAGCGGCGCGAACCCCGCCCCGCTCGCTCCGCGCATCGGTGGCCGCACCCTGAGCATCTGTACGTCGGGCGACCCGGTGTGCCACTGGACCGGCGACCTCGCGAAGACGGTCCCCAACTCGCACGACTCGTACTCGGGAGCCGACATCGGCGGCCGGCTCGCGGGCATCGCCGGGCTCTGACGGCCGGCGAGGCCACCGGGGTCAGCGCAGGCCGCGCAGCATCCCTGGCAGGCTCGCGCGGGCCTGCGCCGCGCGCAGTTCCTCGACCGCGTCCAGTCGGCCCAGGCGGAAGGCGATCGCGGGATCGGTCGTCTCGGCGGCGAGGTCGGCCACGGCATCCCGCGCGATCGTCGCATCCTGGAACTCGCCGAGCCGCGTCTGCACCTTCGACAGCGCCTTCACCTCGGAGCGCAGATCGCCCCGCACCACGGGATCGACCACGGCGGAGGCGTAGCGCAGCCGCTTCGCGTGCTTGCGGATGGCGTGCACGTCGTGATCGGTGCACGCCGGATCGGCGAGCAGCACCATCGACTGCCGGGCGAAGGAGCGGATCCGCTTGTCCAGCAGCGGCGCCAGGCTCTTCAACGCCGGCTGATCCGCCCGCTCCCGCAGCGGCGGGTCGGCGATGAACGCGTCGATCGCGTCGAGCAACACGAAGTAGCGGTCCGAGTTCAGCGCGATGTCGACGCGGGTCCAGCCGCGCGCCTCGGCGGCGTGCTGCCGCTGCGCCAGGGCCGCGGCGGCCCCGCCCACCTCGCCGTCCGCATCGAACTCCGCGAAGCGCTGCGCCAGCACCTCGGCATCGCGCACGGCCCCCAGGATCGAGGCGAGCAGCTTGAGCTCCGAGCTCAGGGCGGCGCGGGCGGGCCCCTCGAAGAAGCCGGAGAACTCGGTGAGCACGCTCCGCAATTGCCGGGTGGCGACTCGCATCTGGTGCACGGAGTCGTCGCCGCGGGACCGCACCCGCGGGTCCTCGCGGAGCAGCTTGTCGCGGTACGCGGCGAGCGCCGCGGTCAGCAGGTGCCCGGCCGTGGCGTGCGCGATCTTCTTCGGCAGGTCGACGTGCCCGCGCGCCACCTCGGCGTCGATCGCGCGCGCCAGCTTCGACGCCGCGTCCGGCTCGGCGCCGCCCGCAGCCCGCAACGCCTTGTCGACGGTGATCGCGGTCTTCCGACCCAGCGAGGTGTCCGGCACCTCGAACTCCCACTCGCGCCACTGCTTCTCGGGCCCGTCGGGCAGGAGGGACACCGAGTGCACGTGGTCGTCGACGAATTCGCCGAGGAGCTCGCCGTCGACCGCGTGGCAGTAGGTGGTGTGCCGCTCGTTCTCGACGATGGCGATGGGGGCGAGGGCGCGCCCGCGCACGACGGCGCGGACGCGCTCCACCAGTTCCTCGGGCACGTCGGCGGACGCGCCCTCCGGCGCGTCCTCCTCGTCGCCCAGCGGCACCGTCACCTCGCGGCGGTCGGCACCGTCGGGCAGCTTGAGGTGCCATCCGTCGTCCTTGCCACCCGTACGGCGGCGCAGCGTGATCCGGTTCGCGGCGAGGTCCAGGGCGTCGGTGTCGTAGTACACCGCCACCAGGTGGAAGACCTCGTCGGTCGAGACGTGGTCGACGCCGGGTACGGCGGCCAGCGAGGGCGCCGCCGTCTCGGGGCCGACCTCGTACTTCGTCTCGATCTCACGCTGCTCGGCCATGCTTAGCCCTTCGCGAAGCGGTCGGTGGCCTCGATGAGCGCCGATCGGATGCCCGGCTCGAAGGCCGAGTGGCCGGCGTCGGGCACCATCACCAGGTCGGCGGTGGGCCAGGCGCGGTGCAGGTCCCACGCGCTGCGGGCGGGGCACACCACGTCGTAACGGCCCTGCACGATGGCGCCGGGGATGCCGGCGAGGCGGCCGATGTCCCGCAGCAGCTGCCCCTCGTCGAGGAAGCCGCCGTTGACGAAGTAGTGGTTCTCGATCTGCGCGAAGGGGATCGCGAACCGCGGGTCGTCCGCATCGGCCGAGCTCTCCGGCGTGTTGATGAGGTGGCTGGTGCTCCGTTCCCACTTCGACCACGCCTTGGCGGCGGCCAGCGCGACCTCCTGGTCGTCCGCGTGCAGGAGCCGGTGGTAGGCCGCGATCTTGTCGGCCGACGGTGCCCGGTCCGCCTCGTCCAGCGGGGCCAGGTAGTCCTCCCAGTTGTCCGGATAGATGTGGGAGGCGCCCTCGTTGTAGTACCAGTCCAGCTCGCTGCGACGCAGCAGGAAGATGCCGCGCAGCACCAGCTCCGTCACCCGCTCCGGGTGGTTCTGCGCGTACGCCAGGCCCAAGGTGGAGCCCCACGAGCCGCCGAAGACCTGCCAGCGGTCGATGCCGAGGTGCTCCCGGATCCGCTCGATGTCGGCGATGAGGTGCGCGGTGGTGTTCACCGCGAGCCGGTCGACGAGCGAATCACCCTCGCCCGACGGGGGATCGGCGATGTGCGGCCTGGACTGCCCACACCCGCGCTGGTCGAAGACGACGATGCGGTACGCCGTCGGGTCGAAGAACCGCCGGCAGTCGGGCGAGGTGCCGCCGCCGGGGCCGCCGTGGATGAACACCACGGGCTTGCCCTCGGGGTTGCCGCTCTGCTCGACGTACAGCAGCTGTCCGTCGCCGACGTCCAGCAGCTCGGTGCTGTAGGCCTCGATCTCGGGATAGAACTCTCGCATCAGAATCCGTGCTCCGGTCCGGGGAACTCGCCGGAGGCGACCTCCGCCACGTACTCCTGGGCGCCGCGCAGCAGCTCGTCGCCGATGTTCGCGTACTTCTTGACGAATCGCGCCGTGCGGCCGCGGTTGAGGCCGGAGAAGTCCTGCCACACCAGCACCTGACCGTCGCACTGGTTGCCTGCGCCGATCCCGATCGTCGGGATCGAGATCTCCTTCGTGACCTGCGCGGCCACGTCGGAGGGCACCATCTCCAGCACGACCGAGAAGGCACCGGCGGCGTCGACGGCCTTCGCGTCGAGGCGGATCTTGTGGGCCGCGTCGTCGCCCCGGCCCTGAACCCGGTTGCCGCCCAGCGAGTTCACCGACTGCGGGGTGAAGCCGATGTGCGCCATCACCGGGATGCCGCGGCGCTGCAGGAACTCGATGGTGGGCGCCATGTGCTCGCCGCCCTCGAGCTTGACCGCCTCGGCGCCGGCCTTCATCAGCGTCGCGGCGCTGCGGTAGGCCTGCTCGGGGGACTCCTCGTAGCTGGCGAACGGCATGTCCGCCACCACGAGCGCGTACTTCGTGCCGCGGCGCACCGCCGCGACCATCGCCGCCATCACGTCCAGCTCCATCGGCAGCGTGGAGTCGAACCCGTACACGGTGTTCGCTGCGCTGTCGCCGATCAGCAGGGCGGTGACGCCGGCCTCATCGAAGATCGATGCGGTCATGAAGTCGTAGCTGGTGAGCATCGCCCACTTCTCGCCGCGCTCCTTGAGCTCGGCCAGGTGGTGGATGCGCACCTTCTTGCGCGGGGGTTTCGCGGCGGTCGCACCGTCCGCGGCGGATCCGTTTCCGTACAACGGGGTCTCGCTCATCTCGTCACTCCATCTCAACAGTCCCAGCCGGAATCTCCGGTCCGGGCAGTCTCTAGGCCGGGTCGTGCCAGCGGTTCGTGATCGGCATCCGGCGGTCGCGGCCGAAGGCCTTGGTCGTGATCTTCGGGCCCAGCGGGTATTGGCGGCGCTTGTACTCGGCGCGGTCGACGAGGCGCGCGACCTTGCGGATGAGGTCCGGGTCGTAGCCGGCGCCGTTGTTCCCCTCCGCCGCGATCTCGGCGACGCCCTGGTCCTGCTCGACGTAGCGGCGCAGGATGTCGTCGAGGATCTCGTAGTCGGGCAGCGAGTCGCTGTCCTTCTGGCCGGGGCGCAGTTCCGCCGACGGCTCCTTCGTGATCGAGTTCTCGGGGATCGGCGGGGTCTCGCCGCGCTCGACGGCGACCTTGTTGCGCCACCGCGCCAGCTCCCAGACGAGCGACTTCTCCACGTCGCGGATGGGGGCGTAGGCGCCCACCGCGTCGCCGTAGATCGTCGAATAACCCACGGCCAGTTCGCTCTTGTTGCCCGTGGCGAGCACGAGGTGGCCGTCGAGGTTCGACAGCGACATCAGCGTCATCCCGCGGCAGCGGGCCTGGATGTTCTCCTCGGCCAGGCCGGACAGGTGCAACTGGCCGACGAAGGCCTCCACCATGTGCTCGATCGGCTCGAACCGGAAGTGGATCCCCATGCGCTGCGCCTGATCCGCGGCGTCGTCCTTCGAGTGGTCCGAGCTGTACTTCGAGGGCATGCCCACGCCGTACACGTTGTCGGCGCCCACCGCGTCGGCGGCGATCACCGCGACCAGCGCCGAGTCGATGCCGCCGGACATGCCCAGGCCGACGGTGCGCCCGCCCACCTTGTGGACGTAGTCCCGCGTGCCGGTGACCAGGGCCGCCCAGATCTGCGCGAGCTCGTCGAGCTCGGCCCAGGAGGTCGTGGGATCGGCCAGGACGGTGGGACGGGCCGGCAGGGACACCTCGGTCACGCTCCACCCGTCGACGGACGTCGCCCGCTCGCGGCCGAGCGGTGCGACGTCTGTGAACTGAGTGTGCTCCACGAACTGCGGACCGGCCGCGGGGGCGCCATCGGCGCCCAGGACGAACGAGTCACCGTCGAAGACGAGCTCGTCCTGCCCGCCGACCAGGTTGACGTAGATCACCGGGGCGCCGCCCTCGGCGACGCGTGCAGCGACGACGTCGCGGCGCTGCGCGGGCTTGCCGGCCTCGAACGGGCTGGCGTTGAGGCACAGCACCGCGTCGACGCCCAGCTCCGCGAGCCCGGCCACGGGACCGTCGGGCCACCAGACGTCCTCGCAGATCGCGAGGCCGAGCCGCACCCCGTCGACGTCAAGGACCACCAGCCGGTCGCCGGGGGTGAACCACCGCTTCTCGTCGAAGACGCCGTAGTTCGGCAGGAAGTGCTTGTCGTACCGCGCGACGAGCTCGCCGCCGTGCAGCACGCCCGCCGCGTTGCGGGCGCCGCCGGTGGGGTTGGTACTCGTCTCCGGCGCGTCCGGGTCGCGGTCGAGGAAACCGACCACCACGATGAGATCCCCGCAGCCGGCCGCGTCCAGGGACCGGGCCAGCTCGTGCACGGCCTCGCGGGAGTCGACGGCGAAGGACCGGCGCAGCAGCAGGTCCTCCACCGGGTAGCCCGTGAGGGCCATCTCGCCGAAGACGGCGACCTGCGCGCCGCGCTGCGCGGCGTCCCGGGCAGCGGCGGTGATCCGAGCGACATTCGCGTCCAGGTCACCCACGACGGGGTTGATCTGGCACGCCGCGACACGAAGGGGCGTCATGGCTCAACCCTAGCGTCCCCGGAACCGGGAGCGCCGCGTGGCAGGATCGGAAGGATGAAGGCAGGCAAGCCCCTCCTGACCGCGACCGCGGTCCTCGCCGCGGCGGTACTCGCGGGATGCTCGGTCCAGATCGGGGGGACCGCGGAACCGGCGGGCGGATCGTCCGCGCCGGGCAGCGCCACACCCACCCGGACGTCGGTCGCGGGCGTGCCCGCGAGCCTCGGGAAGTACTACGGCCAGAAGGTCGAGTGGGGCTCCTGCGCCGCGATCGCCAAGGCCGACGACATCACCGAGTACGACAAGACGAAACTCGAGTGCGGCCGGGTGACGGTGCCGATCGACTACGACGATCCGTCGGCGGGGGAGACGAAGCTCGCCGTCGCCCGGGTCAAGGCAACCGGGCAGCGGCGGGGTTCGCTGCTGATGAACCCCGGCGGCCCCGGCGGCTCCGGCGTGCAGCAGGTGGCCGGCAAGTCGATGGAGGCCGACAAGTTCGCGATCGCGCAGAGCTTCGACCTGGTCGGCTGGGACCCGCGCGGCGTCGGTGCCAGCTCGCCCGCGGTGAAGTGCTTCAGCGACCGGCAGCGCGACGAGAACCGCCTCTCCACCCTCGCCTTCGACAACTCCCCGGCGGGCATCACGAAGCAGGAGGCGTTCAACAAGTCCCAGGCGGACCTGTGCGCCGAGAAGATGGGGCAGACCTTCCTCGCCAACGTCGGCACCGCGCAGACCGTGCGCGACCTGGACGTGCTGCGCGCGGTCCTCGGCGACGAGAAGCTCACCTACCTCGGCTACAGCTACGGCACGTTCATCGGCGCCATCTACGCGGAGACCTTCCCCGAGCGGGTCCGGGCCATGGTGCTCGACGGTGCCGTCGACCCCGCGCTGGACCAGATCACCGCGAACGTGCAGCAGATGGCCGGCTTCCAGACGGTGTTCGACGACTGGGCGAAGGACTGCGCCAAGTACCCGACGTGCCCGGTCGGGACCGACCCGGCGCAGGCGACGGCGCGGTACCAGCAGTTGGTGCGCCCGCTCATCGACAAGACGGTGCGCGGCCAGGGCGGCCGGCAGCTCAGCTACAGCGACGCCACCACCGCCACCATCCAGGCCATGTACGCGAAGCAGCTGTGGGAGCCCCTGCGGCGGGCGCTCACCGGCCTGCAGCGCGGCGACGGCTCGCTGCTGCAGCGGATCGCCGACCTGTACCTCAACCGCGACGAGCTCGGCCGCTATTCGCCGATGATGGACGCCAACACCGCGATCAACTGCGTCGACGGCCCCGCCGTCACAGCGCCCGCGGACCTGGCCCGGCTCGACACCGAGATCCGCAAGGCCGCGCCCTTCCTCGACGACGGCCGCGGCACCGGCCGCGGCGCCAAGGGCACCTGCGCGTTCTGGGCGGCGGCTCCGACCCTCAAGCCGCACGAGGTGAACGCCGTCGGCGCGCCGAAGCTGGTCGTGGTCTCGACCACCCACGACCCGGCGACCCCGTACGAGAACGGGGTGAACCTGGCCGAGCAGCTTGGGGCCTCTTTGATCAGCTTCGAAGGCAGCCAGCACACCGTCTCGCTCGAGGGCAACGCCTGCGTCGACGACGCCGTGACCGCCTACCTGCGCGACCTCAAGACCCCGGCGGCGGGTCTCCGCTGTACGGCCTGATCAGTTCGCGGCGAGCACGCGGATCGCGAAGATCAGGGTGTCGCCCGGCTCGACGCCGGCCTTCGGCTCGCCCTTGGGGTAGCCGTCCGCCGCCGTGACCGCCGTGACCACCGTCGTGCCTGAACGCTGCCCGACGAGGGCCGCCCGGAAGCCGGGAACCACGTCGGGGAGGGCGATCTCGGCCGAGGTCGCGCGGCCGAAGGCGTCGTCGAAGACCGCCCCCGTGCGGCCGTTCACGCCCTGGTAGCAGACGGTGACTACCGATCGTTCAGTCAGCTCCGCGCCCGACCCGGGCTCCGCGACGACGGTCTGTGACCGGTCGACCCGGTACGGGGCGTCGACGGTGACCCGCGGTGCGGCGTGCTCCGTCGGTGGGACGACGACGGCCCGGCCGGTGACGCCGGTCAGGGTGACCGTCTTCGCGTCCGCGGCCGGCGCCGCGGCGGGGCAGGTGTCGATCGTGCCGGTCGCCCGGGACGGGGCGGGCGCCTCGGTCGACGCGCCGCACCCCGCGAGGGGGACGGCGCAGGCCGCCGCGGCGGCGACGGTGAGGCGCGCGAACGGTGCATCCACGCCCGGGACGCTACTCGGTATCCCCTTCGCAGGTGCGAATCGGCCGGAACCGAGGGGAGGCGTTCGGTGGCCTGCGGCCTTCTCGGGTTGTAACACGCAGTTAACACCTCCTCGCTTAGGGTCGAGCCATGGACCGGCAGCAGGAGTTCGTGCTTCGCACCATCGAGGAACGGGACATCCGCTTCGTGCGGCTGTGGTTCACCGACGTCCTCGGTTTCCTCAAGTCCGTGGCGATCGCGCCCGCGGAGCTCGAGGGCGCGTTCACGGAGGGGATCGGCTTCGACGGCAGCTCGATCGAGGGTTTCTCCCGGGTCTCGGAGGCGGACACCGTCGCCAAGCCCGACCCGTCGACCTTCCAGGTGCTGCCCTGGACCAGTGGAGACGGGGAGATGCACTCCGTCCGCATGTTCTGCGACATCGCGATGCCCGACGGGACGCCGTCCTGGGGCGACAGCCGGCACGTGCTGCGGCGCCAGCTCAACCGCGCCGCCGACCTCGGCTTCTCCTGCTACGTGCACCCGGAGATCGAGTTCTACCTCCTGAAGAAGGAGTCGGGCCCGCACGGCATGCCGATCCCCGCCGACAACGGCGGCTACTTCGACCAGGCCGTGCACGAGTCGGCGCCGAACTTCCGGCGCAAGGCGATCGAGGCCCTCGAGGCGATGGGCATCTCGGTCGAGTTCAGCCACCACGAGGCCGGCCCCGGCCAGCAGGAGATCGACCTGCGGTACGCGGACGCGCTCTCCATGGCCGACAACGTGATGACCTTCCGCTACCTGGTCAAGGAAGTCGCGATGACCGAGGGCGTGAAGGCCTCCTTCATGCCGAAGCCCTTCTCGGCCCACCCGGGCTCGGGCATGCACACCCACATGAGCCTCTTCGAGGGCGACTCCAACGCCTTCCACGATCCCGACGACGAGCTGCAGCTCTCCGCCACCGGCAAGGCGTTCATCGCGGGCATCCTGCACCACGCGCCGGAGATCTCCGCCGTCACCAATCAGTGGGTCAACTCCTACAAGCGCCTGGTGACGGGCGACGAGGCGCCGACCGCGGCCACCTGGGGCGCCGCCAACCGCTCCGCGATGGTCCGGGTGCCCCTGTACACGCCGAACAAGGCGAGCAGCCGCCGTATCGAGGTGCGCTCGCCCGATTCGGCCTGCAACCCGTACCTGGCCTTCGCGGTCCTGTGCGCGGCCGGGCTCGAGGGCATCAAGGGCGGCTACGAACTGCCCGAGGCCGCCGAGGACGACGTGCGGCAGATGACCGCGCGCGAGCGCCGCTCCATGGGCTTCAAGGACCTGCCCGCCAGCCTCGACGACGCCCTCGTGCTCATGGAGAAGAGCGAGCTGGTCGCGGAGACGCTGGGCGAGCACGTCTTCGAGTACTTCCTGCGCAACAAGTGGTCCGAGTGGAACGACTACCGCGCGGTGGTCACCCCGTTCGAGCTCGACCGCTTCCTCTCGCTGTAGGTAGGCCGACGGTGCCGCCGACGAACCGCGAGGTCCGCCGTCCCAGCGCGGGGCGCTTGGGGCTGCTCGACTCCACTGCGGAGGCGAACCTCGAATCCCTGGGATGGGCGAACGCCGAGAGCACCGACGTGCTGTGGGCGCTGTCCCGTTCCGCCGACCCGGACTGGACGCTGCGCGCGGTGGTGCGGCTGCGCGAGTCCGCGGGTGACGACTGGGCGGAGATCGACGGCCTGATCCGCGGCGACACCACGTTCCGCGGGCGGCTCTTCGGGCTGTTCGGCGCCTCCGACGCGCTGGGCGACCACCTCATCAGCCACCCGGCCTCGTGGCGGCTGCTGCGCGATACGGCGCCGCTGCGCTCGCGCGACGACCTGATCGCGGCGATGCTCGGCACCGTCGACGCGGTGAAGGTGCCGGGTCGCCGCGACGACGACCTGCTCTACCGCGCCGCCGTCACCGGCGGCGCCGCCATCGCCGCGCTGCGGGACGGCTACCGCGACCTGGTGATGGTGCTGGCCGCACGGGATCTCGCCGAGCTGGTGGAGAACGAGCCCACGCTGCCCTTCTCGCTGGTCGGCGCGCACCTCGCCGACCTCGCCGACGCCGCACTCACCGCGGCCCTCTCCGTCGCCGTGGCGACCGTGTACCCGGAGAGCGACCCGGAGGGCCGCCTCGCCGTGGTGGCGATGGGCAAATGCGGTGCGCGGGAATTGAACTACGTCTCCGACGTGGACGTGATCTTCGTGGCCGAGCCGGCCGACGGCGCCTCGGCCCGCCTCGCCGGCGAGATGATGCGGATCGGCTCCGCCGCCTTCTTCGACGTGGACGCCGCGCTCCGACCGGAGGGCAAGGCGGGCAGTCTCACGCGCACGCTGGACTCGCATGTGGCGTACTACAAGCGGTGGGCCAAGACCTGGGAGTTCCAGGCGCTCCTCAAGGCCAGGCCGCAGACCGGCGACCTGGCCCTGGGGCACGAATACCTGAGCGCGGTGAGCCCCATGGTGTGGGAGGCCGCCGAGCGCGAGGACTTCGTGCAGGACGTGCAGGAGATGCGCCGCCGCGTCGAGGAGAACATCGCCCCCGACCTCCGCGAGCGCGAGCTCAAGCTGGGGCGCGGCGGGCTGCGCGACGTCGAGTTCGCCGTCCAGCTCCTGCAACTGGTGCACGGCCGAACCGACGAGACGCTGCGCGAGCGGAGCACCGTCGACGCCCTCGAGGCGCTCACCGTGGGCGGCTACGTGGGCCGCGATGACGGCGCGAACTTCACCGCGTCGTACGAGTTCCTGCGCACGCTGGAGCACCGGCTGCAGCTGCGTCGCATGGAGCGCACGCATCTGCTCCCGCCGCCCGACCACGAGGAGGCGTGGCGCTGGCTCGCCCGCGCCGCCCATATCCGGCCCGACGGTGACCGGGACGCCGCCGGCGTCCTGCGGGCGGAGCTCAAGCGGCAGTCGGCGCGCGTGCGCAGACTGCACACCAAGCTCTTCTACCGGCCGCTGCTGGACTCGATCGCGAACCTCGACGCGGACGCGGTGAGTCTGAGCGACGACGCGATCGTCGCGCGACTGGCCGCGCTCGGCTTCCTCCAGCCACAGCACGCCCTGGCGCACCTCAAGGCGATGGCCGACTCCTCGCGGCGCGGCCGGATCCAGACCATCCTGCTGCCGACCCTGCTCGAATGGCTCAGCGAGACCCCGAATCCCGACGCCGGCTTGCTGAACTACCGCAAGCTCTCCGAGGAACTGCGCGACGTGGAGTGGTACTTGCGGGTGCTGCGCGACGAATCGGTGGTGGCGCAGCGGCTCATGACGGTGCTGGGATCGTCGACCTTCGTCGCGGAGCTGCTGGCCCGCTCGCCCGAGGTGATCCGGCTCTTCGCCGACGGCGCGGCGGGCCCGAAGCTCACGGAGCCCTCGCCCAAGTCGGTCTACGACGGGATGCTCGCGGCGGTGAGCCGGGCGCACCACCGCGACCGGGCGATCGCGGTGGCACGGGCCATGCGGCGCAGCGAGATCGCCCGCGTCGCCTCCGCGGACATCCTCGGCATGATGACGGTGCCCGAGGTGTGCGCCGCGCTGTCCTCGGTCTGGGGCGCGGCCCTCGACGCGGCGCTGGTCTCCGAGGTGGCGACGTCCGTGGTCGAGCGCGAGTCCAGCCGCAGCGCGTACCCGCCCGGCGCGCCTGCGCGGATCGCGGTCATCGGCATGGGCCGGCTCGGCGGGCACGAGATCGGTTACGGCTCCGACGCCGATGTGCTGTTCGTCTGCGTCCCCAACGAGGGCTACGAGGACTCGGACGCGGTCCGCTGGGCGAACCTGGTCGCCGATGCCGTGCGCACCCGGCTCGGCGCACCGTCGGTGGACCCCGGCCTGGAGGTCGATACCGGGCTGCGCCCCGAGGGACGCAACGGACCCGTCGTGCGGACCCTGGCCGCCTACCGGGCGTACTACCAGCAGTGGGCGCAGCCCTGGGAGGTGCAGGCGCTCCTGCGCGCCACCCACGTGGCCGGCGACGAGGACATCGCCCGCGAGTTCCTGCACATGGTGGACGAGACCCGCTACCCCGAGGGCGGCGTCTCGCCCGCGACGGTCAACGAGCTGCGGCGCATCAAGGCCCGCGTCGACTCCGAGCGACTGCCCCGCGGCGCGGACCCGGCGACGCACACCAAGCTGGGGCGCGGCGGCCTCTCCGACGTCGAGTGGACGGTGCAGCTGGAGCAGCTGCGGCACGCGAGCGCCGTTCCCGCGCTGCGCAACACCTCGACGCTCGAGTCGCTCGACGCGATCGAGGCGAACGAGCTGCTCCCCGCGAGCGACGTCGAGCTGCTGCGGGAGGCGTGGCTCACCGCCACCCGCGCCCGCAACGCCCTGTTCCTGGTGCGCGGCAAGCCCGTCGACCAGCTGCCGGGGCCCGGCGCGGTACTCTCCAACGTCGCGTACGTGGCCGGGTGGCGGGGCAGCTCGCTGGACTACCTCGACGACTATCTGCGCACCACCCGGCGCGGGCGCGCCGTCGTCGACCGGGTCTTCTGGGGCGAATAGCGCCGCAGCGGGCAGGATGGCCGCATGAGGATCTTCTTCCGGATGGCGGCGAGCATCGTCGGGACCGCGGCGCTGCTGGGTGCGGTCCTGGCGCTCGTGCTGCACTTCTGGCCCGGCACCGACAAGGTCACAGTGGCCGCCGCCGCGGTCTCGCCGGTGCTCTGGCTGGCATGCGTGGCGATCGCGGCGGTGTGCCTGCTGTACGTTCGCGCGCTGCTGCGCCTCGTGCTGGTGGCGGCCGTGGCTGCGGCGGGGGTCTGGGTGCAGGCGCCGCTGTGGCGGGGCGAGCCGGCGCCCGCCGGCCCGACGCTCACCGTGCTCAGCGCGAACATCCAGGTGGGTGCGGGCGACGCGGACGCGCTCGCGAAGCTGGTGCGGGAGAACCGCGTCGACGTGCTCGCCGTCCTCGAGGTGACGGACGACGCCGCCCGGCGGATCGCCGCGTCGAGCATCGCCGCCGACCTGCCGCACTCGATCGTCCGGCCGGCGGCGCTCGCCGACGGCACCGCGCTCTACAGCCGCCACCCGCTCAAGAGCACCGGCACCGTCCCCGGCTTCGTCATGAACGCGCTGACCGCCGTCGCCACCGTCCCCGGCCGCGGCGACGTGCAGTTGTTCGCGCTCCACCCGATGCCGCCCCTGGACCCCGAGACCTGGGACTCCGAGCTGCGCCGTATCGGCGCTCTGCTGCAGGGCGTCCCTGAGGGCCGTCCCGTCGTCGCCCTCGGCGACTACAACGCCACCTACGACCACGTGCGCTTCCGCAGCCTGCTGACGGGCGGCTACCGCGACGCGGGACAGCTCGCGGGCGCCGGGTGGCTGCCGACGTATCCGACGGACAAGACCTATCCGCCCGTGGTGGGGATCGACCACGTCCTCCTGCGGGGGCTCGGCGCCGCGGAGGTCAGCGGCCACGAGGTGCCCGGGGCGGATCACCGGGCGCTGCTCGCCCGGGTGGGCTGAGTTGCCGCCGGCCGGCGATCAGGCCACGGTCAGTTCCAGGCAGCTCTCCACACCGAACAGCCGCAGGGTGCGGCGTGCGCCCGCAGGGATCTCGTCGATGACGTCGGTCGTCGCGACGACGCGGGGCTCGGTCGCGCTGAGCGTCGCGCCGTGCCGCAGGAGGTCGACGGTGCCCGCCGCGCGGATGTTGCGCACCCAGTCGGTGTCCGGCCCGTAGGGCAGCGCGATGACGAGCGTGCCGCGGTCCGTCGCGAACGCGTCGACCGGCGTCTCGTAGGCCGTGCCGCTGCGCCGCCCGACGTGCCGCACCACGGTGCGGGTCGAGTCGGGTGATTCGGCGTCGTGGACGGCGCGCGGGTTCGTGAAGTCCCGGTTGAACCGACGCACGACGTCGAGGACCGGCCGGATCCGGAACCGGATGCCGGCGAGGATGACGGCGACGGCCGCGAGCGGGAGGAGCACGACGGCTCCGACGACGACTGACAGCACGCGCATGACGCCTCCTGGGATCGGGTGAACCCAGTCTGGCGGTGCGAGCGCCGCCGCACATCAGGGCGATCCCTGAATCCGCGGCTCGCGGGAGCCGCGTCCGCGCGGGCTACGAGGCGGAGAGGATCTTGATCGCGAAGATGATCGTGTCGCCAGCCTGGATCTGCCCGTCCGGCGTGCCCGACGGGTAGCCATCGGCCGAGGTGACGGCGACGCCCACGGCGGTGCCGACCTTCTGGCCCGCGATGGCCTTCTTGAAGCCGGGGATCACGCCGTCCAGCGAGAACGAGGCGGGCTTACCGCGGTCGTAGGTGCTGTCGAAGCGCTCCCCGGTGCGACCGTTCACACCGAGGTAGCAGACCGAGACCGTCGCGGTGTCGCCGACCACGGCACCGTCGCCGGGCGGGTTGAAGGCCTGGACGTGCGTCTGCTCGACGGAGAAGGGCTTCTCGACGGTGATCTGCGGGGACGCGGTGTCCGACGGTCCGGTGACCACGATGGAGCCGGTCTGCCCCTGGTAGGTCCAGTCGGGGGAGTTGGCGGTGCTCGGGGCGCCCGTGGGGCAGGCCGCGGAGGCCTCCGGCGTGCTGCAGGCGGTGAGGGACGCCGCCGCGAGGACGGCGGAGGCGACGACGAGGGTCGGGCGGGTGGCACGCATGGGATCGAACCTACCGTCTCGCCGGAGGTTCACAGCAAGGTCCCAGGCTCGGCTGAGCGGACAGGGGATGCACGTTGGGTAGCGTGTGGCAGTGGGAACGCGTGGGACGGTGGCGGAACTGACACGGATCGCCCGTCTCGACGGTGCCGCGCGCCGCGCCGTCGGTGCCGCGGAGCGGATGCTCGGCGGGCTCGGGCGCGGCGAGATCGTCTACCTCATCGGCGTCGCCGGGCATCCCAACCTGGGCGACGAACTGGTGCTGCGGATCTGGCTGCGGCGCCTCGCGCGGGTCCGGCCCACTGCCACCGTCGTGGTGGACGTCGCGCACGTCGGCGAGGCCGCGCTGTTGTTCGCCGGCGACCATCCCCGCGCGGTCTTCGTGGACACGCTGTGGCGGCTCGCCCGCGCCGCCGACGAGAACCCCGATCTGCAGTCGGGGACGGCCGCGCAGGACTGGGTCGCGGGTGCCGCGACCGATATGCGGATCGCGCCGGGGCTGGCGGAGGGCGTCGATCACCTGCTGCGCGCCTCCAGCATCCACGTCATCGGCGGCGGCTACGTGAACCGGCAGTGGCCCCAGTGGTTCCCGGTGATCTCGGCGGTCGCCGCCGTCACGGAGCGCACCGGGGCGGCCGCGTACGCCACCGGGCTCGGACTGCTCCCGCTGCCCGACGGTGCCGACCTCGACCGGTTCCTCGCGGACGCTGCGGCGTTCGCGGTGTTCGATGTGCGGGACCGCCCCTCCTACGCCGCGCTGCGCGGGGTGTCCGGCGCGTCGCTGACCGGTGACGACGTCTGGCTCGGGCTGGGCGCCGTCGCCGGACGGCCCGGCGCCGCACCGGGATTCGGCCGGGCGCCGACCGTTCCGGCGCGGCCCGGCGAGGTGGTGCTGTGCATGCAGGAGGACCTGTCCGAGGGCTTCGTCCGGGACGGCCTCTCCGGCGCCCCGGCCCTGGCCGCGCTCGCCCGCGACATGCTCGACGCCTGGGGCGTGCCCGGCGATCGCGTCACCGTGGTCGAGGGCATCCCCGGGCACGACTACACCGTCCCGAAGTTGTTGGGGGACAGGATCGACGGCGCGCGGATCATCCCGTTCCTCGACGTCTGGCGCGCGGGGCTGCCGGTCGGCGAGGGCCGCACCTGGATCAGCTCCCGGTTCCACCCGCACCTGCTCGCCGCCGCGGCGGGGGACAGTGGCGTCGCGGTGGTGCCCAAGCGGGAGTACTACGACATCAAGCACGGCTCGCTGGTGGACGCCGGGTCGCGGTGGACGGTTGTCGACGACGCCTCGCCGATCCCCGCCCGGCCCGACGCCGGAGGGTTCCCGGAGGCGGACCGTCGCGCCAATGTCGCGCGGAAGACCGCGCTGGCGGCGAGGTTGTATCCGCGGGTGCGGTGAGCGCTACGCCGGATCCGGCCGGGCGGAGCTGCGGCCGAGGTCCTTGGCGTCGTGCTGCCGGCTCATGTCCGCGGTGGGGATGACGAGCACCTCACCGTCCGGGAGCGTCGTGCTCACGCGCGGGCGGGCCGGGCCGGAACCGGCGCCGGAACGGTCCACCACGTCGTTCCCCTTGAGCTTGGTCTCGAACATCATCGCCTCCTGTTCTCCACCGACGTTACGCTCGGCGGCGTGCATTCGCCTCGACTGATTCTGATCAACGGCGCTCCCGGCTCGGGCAAGTCGTCGATCGCCGCTGCTCTTGCCGACGAGGACCCGGCGATGGTCGTGCTCGACGTCGACCGGCTGAAGCACGCCATGCCCGACTGGGACAAGGCCCCGATCGAGTCGGGGATCCGCGCCCGGGAGCAGGCCCTCGACGCCGCTGAGGTGCACCTGCGAGCGGGCCTCGACGTGGTGCTGGGGCAGTACCTCGCGCGGACGCCGTTCATCGAGGCACTGGAACGACTCGCGGGCCGATGCGGTGCACGCTTCGCGGAGATCGTCCTCGACCTGGACGCCGAGGAACTCGCGGCCAGACTGGAGGCGCGGGCGGCAGCCCCCGACCGCCCCGAGCACGCGGTCAACAATCGTCTGGTCGGCGCCGCGGACGCCGATGCGTTGGTGGCGTCGTTGGAACCGCTGCGCGCGTCGCGGCCGAACGCTGTCCGGATCGATGCATCGGGTTCGCTGCCCGTCACGGTCGCGCGCGTGCGCGACGCCCTGCCCGACGGGGGAGCACACCGTCGGGCCAGGAGGACGTGAAACGGCCCCGCACCCAGGAAGCAGGTGCGGGGCCGAATCAGATCGCGGCGCTACGGATCACACGTCGTAGTAGAGCTCGAACTCGTACGGGTGCGGGCGGAGGTTCACCGGGGCGATCTCCTTCTCGCGCTTGTAGGAGATCCACTCCTCGATGAGGTCCTCGGTGAAGACGGCGCCGGCGGTGAGGTACTCGTGGTCCTCCTCGAGGCGGTCGATCACGTCGGAGAGCTGCGTCGGGGCCTGCGGGATGCCCTTGGCCTCCTCGGGCGGCAGCTCGTAGAGGTCCTTGTCGACGGGGGCGTGCGGCTCGATCTTGTTCTTCACGCCGTCCAGGCCGGCCATCATCATGGCGGCGAAGGCCAGGTACGGGTTGCCCGAGGAGTCGGGGCAGCGGAACTCGATGCGCTTGGCCTTCGGGTTGTTGCCCGTGATCGGGATGCGCACGCACGCCGAGCGGTTGCGCTGGCTGTACACCAGGTTGATCGGGGCCTCGTAGCCCGGCACCAGGCGCTTGTACGAGTTGATCGTCGGGTTGGTGAAGGCGAGCAGCGACGGGGCGTGGTGCAGGATGCCGCCGATGTACCAGCGCGCGATGTCCGACAGACCGCCGTAGCCGGCCTCGTCGTAGAACAGCGGCTTGCCGTCCTTCCACAGCGACTGGTGGGCGTGCATACCCGAGCCGTTGTCACCGAAGAGCGGCTTCGGCATGAACGTGACGGTCTTGCCCTCCTGCCACGCGGTGTTCTTGACGATGTACTTGAACAGCTGGACGTCGTCGGCCGCGTGCAGCAGCGTGTCGAACTTGTAGTTGATCTCGGCCTGGCCGCCGGTGCCGACCTCGTGGTGGCCGCGCTCGAGCGTGAAGCCGGCGTTCTGGAGGTTGGTGGAGATCTTGTCACGCAGGTCCACGTAGTGGTCGTACGGCGCGACGGGGAAGTAGCCGCCCTTGTTGCGAACCTTGTAGCCGCGGTTCGGCGTGCCGTCCTCCTCGATGGCGCGACCGGTGTTCCAGGAGCCGGAGACCGAATCGACCTCGTAGAAGGAGCCGTTGATGCTCGAGTCGTAGGAGACCGAGTCGAAGATGTAGAACTCGGCCTCGGCGCCGAAGAAGCAGGTGTCGGCGATGCCGGTGCTGAGCAGGTACTCCTCGGCCTTGCGCGCGATGTTGCGCGGGTCGCGGGTGTACGCCTCACGGGTGAACGGGTCGTGGACGAAGAACGAGACGTTCATGGTCTTCGCCGCACGGAAGGGGTCGATGCGCGCCGTGGTGACGTCGGGCAGCAGCATCATGTCGGACTCGTCGATCGACTGGAAGCCGCGGATCGACGAGCCGTCGAACGCCAGGCCGTCCTCGAAGACGCTCTCGTCGAACGCCTCGGCGGGGATGCTGAAGTGCTGCATCGTGCCGGGAAGATCGCAGAAGCGGATGTCGACGTACTCGACGTTCTCCTTCTTCAGGTAGTCGAGAAGTTCCTCTTTGGTAGTGAACACCTGTTACTGGCTCCTTCGTCGTCCGGCGGTGACGGTCGCGGTCGTACCGTTTGCACCACCACCGAGGTTACGAGAATGAACGGTATGGACGAGGTGTTGCCCGAGAACTAACGCAATGTTTCATCGGTGTTACACATCGAGGAGCCGTCCGGGAGGCCGTCGAATCGGACCCCCACGTACCCTGGGTGCATGCGTCGAGAAACGGGATCATGGCTGTCCGGAGCGTCCGCGGCCCTGCCGGAGGGCGCCCACGGCGAGTACCGCGGGCAGGCCCTGGGCCTGCCGCGCGACGGTGCCGGGTCCGCCGCCGGATCGGGCCGTCGCGTCCTGGGGCTGTTCCTCGACTGGGTACCGTCCGCGCTGATCGCGGTGGCGATCGTCGGACCGAGCCGCGTCTTCGCGGGGGAGCCCACGGCCTTCGACACGCTCGCACTGGGCATCTGGTTCGCGGTGGGTGTGCTGTCGGTCACCCTGTTCGGGTTCACGCCCGGCCAGTACTTCGCAGGCCTGCGCGTCGCGCGGATCGAGAACCCGCAGATGCGGGTGGGCTTCGTCCGCGCGCTCGCACGCAACCTGCTCATCGTCTTCATCGTGCCGCCGCTCATCCAGGACGTCGACGGTCGCGGCATGCACGATCGTGCCACCGGCACGATCCTCGTCAAGGCTCGCTGAGGGCACGGGCCCGCTGCGGATACGGGCCCGCTGACGACTCAGGGCCCGCCGTAGCGGGCCCCGAGGGCGGAATCAGTTCGATCCGGTCTTGCGCCGGACGGTGCGCTGCACGCTGCGCATCTTCGCGCCCTGCGGCAGCGGCCCGCGCGGCATCTGCGCGCCGCCGGTGCGGGTGGAGAGCGCGGAGAGGCGGCCCTCCAGCTCGTCGATCTTCTTGCCGTTGATGTTCGACGGGAGCTTGTTCAGGGAGCGCTGCAGCTTGCGCAGCGGGACCTGCCCCTCCTCGTTGCCCACGGTGAACTCGTAGATCGGGGTCTGGCCCACGACGCGCGCCGTCTTCTTCTTCTCCTGCGCGAGCAGGCCCTTGATGCGGCCCTCGTTGCCCTCGGCCACGAGGATCACGCCGGGCTTGCCGATCACGCGGTGCACCGCGTCGGCGTGGGTGGTGCGCGCGACGGCCTGCGTCACGCGCCACGAACCGCGCATGTTGTCGAGCGCCCAGCCGGCCGCGCCGACCTGGCCCTCGTTCTTCGTGTACACGCTGCGCTCCAGGCGGCGGGTGAAGACGATGAACGCGCCGAGCGCGCCGACCAGCACGCCGAGGATGAGGAACATCCACCACGGCTGTTCGATGAGGACGCCGAGACCGATCGACAGCGCGATCGCGCCGACGAAGACGCCGACCATGATGGGAACCAGCGCCTTGTCTTCCTTGCGCTGCATCTGGAACGCCTGCCACATCTGCTTGCGGCGTTCCTTCGAAGCGGCCCGTCGTGCCCGCTTCGCCTCGGCCTTCTGCGCTTTGAGCTTGTCGGCCGCTGCCTTGTCCTGTGCCATGTCTCCCAGCTTAATGTTCTACTTCGCGGCGGCGGCCATGCGGCTCAGCACCGACGTCGCCTCCTGCGCCGCGTCACCCTCGGCGGTCAGGTGCGCCATGTTCTCCGGAATCGGGCGGCCGTGGTGCGCCATCGCCTTCGCGTAGAGCTTGCCCGCGCGGTACGACGAGCGCACCAGCGGTCCGGCCATGACGCCGGCGAAGCCCATCTCCTCGGCGGCCTGCGTGTGCTCGACGAACTCCTCGGGCTTGACCCACCGCTCCACGGGATGGTGCCGCGGCGACGGGCGCAGGTACTGGGTGATGGTGATGATGTCGCAGCCCGCGTCGTGCAGGTCGCGCATCGCCTCCGTGACCTCCTCGGGGGTCTCGCCCATGCCGAGGATCAGGTTCGACTTGGTGACCAGGCCGAAGTCGCGGGCCTGGCGGATCACGTCGAGCGACCGGTCGTAGCGGAACGCGGGACGGATCCGCTTGAAGATGCGCGGCACCGTTTCGAGGTTGTGGGCCAGCACCTCGGGGCGCGACTCGAAGACCTCGGCCAGCAGATCCGGCTTGGCGTGGAAGTCGGGGATGAGGTTCTCGACGCCCGTGTTGGGGTTGAGCTTGTGGATCTGGCGCACCGTCTCGGCGTACAGCCAGACGCCCTCGTCGGGCAGGTCGTCGCGGGCGACGCCGGTGATGGTGGAGTAGCGCAGGCCCATCGCCTGCACGGACTCGGCCACGCGCCGCGGCTCGTCGCGGTCCAGCTCCGCGGGTTTGCCCGTGTCGATCTGGCAGAAGTCGCAGCGCCGGGTGCATTGCTCGCCGCCGATGAGGAAGGTGGCCTCGCGATCCTCCCAGCACTCGTAGATGTTGGGGCAGCCCGCCTCCTCGCACACCGTGTGGAGGCCCTCACGCTTGACGAGGCCCTTGAGCTCGGTGAATTCAGGGCCCATCTTCGCGCGCGTGCGGATCCAGTTCGGCTTGCGCTCGATCGGGGTCTGTGCGTTACGGACCTCGAGGCGGAGTAGCTTGCGGGGGTTCTCCGGGGTACTCACTCGGTCCATGCTACGCCCGGTCCCGCGGCCCGACGGTGGCGCGGGTCACGCCTCGTCGCCCCTGATTGTTCGATCATCTAATCTGGCTCCGGCAGGAGGTGTGCAGATGGTGCAGGGGAGGACCCCGTGGGGCACGTTCGGCGTGCTCTACCTGGTGTTCTTCCTCATGGGCGCCGAGATGAACCTCGTCGCTCCGTTGCTGCCGGACATCGCGCGGGCCTTCTGCGCATCGACCGGCGCGGCGGGCAACGTCGTCACCGCCTACGTCCTCTGCTACGCCGTCACCGGGCCCCTCTTCGGCCGGCTCTCGGACCGGCTCGCGCGGCGGCACGCGATCGCCGCCGGGATGGCGGTCTTCGCCGTGGCGGACGTCCTCAGCTACCTCGCGCCGTCGCTGGAGCTGCTCGTCGCGGCCCGTGCGCTCTCCGGCCTCGGCGCGGCGCTGGGCGCACCGTCGATCTGGGCGTACCTCGCCGAGTACGCCGCGCCCGCGCAGCGCGGCCGGGCGATCTCGCTGGGCGCGGCCGCCTACGCGGGCGGCCAGGTCCTCGGCGTCCCGCTCGGGGCGCTCCTCGCGCACGGCCTCGGATGGCGCGCGCCGTACCTGTTGATCGGCGTGCCGATGCTGGCGGTGGCCGCGGTGACCGCCCTGCGCCTGCCGTCCGCGGGCCCGACCGCTGCCGGCCCCGATCGGGGCGGCCTGTTCGCGCCCTGGCGCGACCGCCGGATCGCGCTGGCCTTCTCCTCGTCCCTGCTGCTCCAGGCGGGACGGCTCGGTGCGTACACCTACGTGGGCGTGCTTCTCTCGCAGCGGTTCGGCTACGGCCTCACCGCGTTGGGCCTGATCGGCCTCGTGGTCGGGATCGGCTCGATGACGGGGTCCGTGGCGACGGGCGCGCTCGTCGACCGGCTGGCCCGGCGCGGCGTGCACCCCGCGTGGGTGCCCGCAGGCGCGGCGCTCGTCGTCGCGGCGGGGGTCGCCGTCGCCACGACCGCGACGGTCCCCGCGGTCGTGATCACGGCGATCGCGGTGTGGTGTGCGGGCGGCGGCGCCTTCTTCTCGGCGCAGCAGACCTACCTGTCGTCCGTGGACCCCGACAACCGCGCCGCCGTGCTCGGCTGGAACAACGCGTGCACCAACGCCGGGATCGCGGCGGGCACGTCGGTGCTGGGCGCCGTGGCGGTGGGCGGCCCGTGGTTCGCCGCCGCGGCCACGGGGTTCGCCCTGGCTGCCGCGCTCCTGTGCTTCGCCTCGGTCCGGCTCGGCGGCGCGGCGCCTCGAGCGACCCGCGACGCCCGCGACGCGCCCGTCACGGCTTCGACGGCCACCACACCCGGTCGCCGAGCGCGGTGATCGCCGCGGGAACGAACACGGTGCGGACCACCACGATGTCGATCAGCAGCCCGATTCCGATGGTCGAGCCGATCTGCAGCAGGTTGATCACGCTGCCGCTCATGAGCGCGAACATGGTGATCGCGAAGACCAGGCCGGCGGTGGTGATCACGCTGCCCGTGGTCCCGAACGCGCGGAGGACGCCGCGCACCGTCGAATCCCCGGCGGCCTCCTCGCGGATGCGGTCCGCGAACAGCATGCTGTAGTCCGCGCCCACCGCGACCAGGGCCATGAAGGCGATCGGCAGCACGGACCAGTCGACGGGGATCCCCAGCCCGTGCTGCCAGAGCAGGACCGACGCGCCCGCGGCGGCGGCGAACGACAGGACCACCGTGGCGACCATGAGCGCCGCCGCGATCACCGCGCGGAGCAGCACCAGCAGCACCAGGAAGACGCCGATCACCGCGACCAGCCCGAAGAGCAGGAAGTCGCGAAGCACCTGCTCGCGCATCTGCGCTGAGATCGAGGCCAGGCCGAAGCCGTCCATCGTCGCGGACTCGAGAACGGTGCCGTGCGCCGCCGCCCGCGCGGCGTCGGGGATCGACGCGGCGGTGTTCAGCGCCTCGTCGGAGTACGGGTTGATGCCCCACACCACCAGCATGCGGGCGGACCGGCCGTCGGGCGACAGGAGCACCCGCGAGCCGTCGACGAAGCGGTCCGACTGCAGCCCCTGCGCGGGCAGGTAGAAGCCGCGGCCCGGGCCGTCCGTGGTGCCGGCGCTGAGCCCGGTGAGGTAATCGGTGGCAGTGCCGAGGCCCTCCTGGAGGCGGCCCGTCATCTCCACCACCTGGTCTGTGCCGGTCTTGACCTGGCCCAGGCCCGTGCTGAGCTGGGACAGCCCGGTGGAGAGCTGGGTGACGCCCGCGGTGAGCTCCGCGAGCTGCCCCTTGACCTGCTCCGGGCTGAGCCCGCCGAGGCCCTGGAGGAGGCCCTGCAAGCGGGCGAGGGCGTCGTCGGCCTGGGCGAGGGCGGTCGCCGCGCGGTCCGTCGTCCCGGCGGGCAGGACGACGGTGGCCGCGCGCACCGCCGTCGAGGCCCGTCCCGACGTGGCGCGGTCGAGCTCCGCGAAGGCCCGGCGCGCCGCGGTGCAGTTCGCGTCGGCGGCGCAGGCGGGGGAGACGGGGCCGACCAGCGGGCCGAACACCTCGCCGATCCCGGCGTTCTGTCGCTGCGCGGTCCGCACCGCATCGGCGGCGGTGGTCAGGGTGGCCACGGCGCTGCGCAGGAGAGCGGTCGCGGCGTTCACGTCGACGGAGCCGCCGCTCGCGGTCGCCAGCGCCTGCTGGGCGGACGTCAGCGCGTCGAGCACGCCCGACGCCAGCCCGGTCACCCGCTGGGTGCCCGCGACGAGCTCGGGGACCCGACGGGATGCCTCACTCGCGCCCGCGTTGAGCTGGTCGACGCCGGAGGCCAGGGCCTTGAGCTGTGGCGAGGCCTCCTTGAGCTGGCGGTTCGCATCGCCGAGGCCGTTCGCCACCTGCTGCGTCTGATAGCCGACGGCCGACTCGGGGATCGGCTTCCCGTCCGGCCGGGTGATCGACCGGACATAGGCCACCTGCGGCAGGTTCGACACCCCGATCGCGATGGATTCGAGCGCGGCGAGGTCGTGCGTGTTGCGCATGTCGTGGTCGGCGCGGATGAGCAGGAACTCCGGCACCGCCTCGTTGACGCCCCAGTGCTTCACGACCGTCTCGTAGCCGTTGCGGGAGTCGGTGGCCCGCAGCTGCATCCGGTTCTCGTCGAAACCGATCACCATGCTCGGCAGCACCGCCGCGGCGGCGACCAGCACCACGAGCGCGGCGGCGGACAGCGGCACCGCGCGGCGCATCACCTTCGCGCCCGTGCGGCGCCAGCGCTTCTCCGTGCCGGGCCGCGGCTCGACCCAGCCGCGCGCGCCCAGGAAGCGCAGCAACGCGGGCGGCAGGGTGAGCGCGATGAGGCAGGTGACGATGATGGAGATCGTCGTGGGCAGGCCCGCGGTCACGAAGATGCCCACCTTGCAGAAGATCATGGCGCCGCTCGCCACGGCGATCGTGAGGGCGGACGCGACGATGATGCGTCCGACGCGGGTGGACGCGGCGACCGCGGCCTCGTCGGAGGGGGCTCCGGCGCGCCGCGCCTCGTGGTACCCGGCGACGGCGAAGATCGCGTAGTCGGTGGCCGCGCCCAGCACCATGGCCGTCATGATCGCGATGGAGAAGTTGGACACGGGGATCACCTCGTGCTCGCCCACCAGCGAGACGATGGGCCGCGCGACGGCGAGGGAGAGACCGATGGTCAGCAGCGGCACCATCGCCGCGCCGATCGACCGGTAGGTGACGAGCAGCAGCGCCATGATGAGCACCACCGAGACCGCGGTGATCACCAGCAGCGAGGCGTCGATCGCGGTGAACAGGTCCGACAGGGTCGGCGCGGTGCCCGTGAACTCCACGGTCGTGCCCGCCGGCGCAGGGATCGAGCGGATCGTCTCCCGGATCGCCTCGGTACTCGACTGCGCCCGGGTGGAACCGATGTCGCCCACCTCGGCGACGAGCAGGTTGATCGCCTTCCCATCGGGGCTCAGGCCCACTTCGCGCGCGGCAGGCTTGCCGAAGGTGTCGATCACGTAGGCGACGTGCTCCTTGTCGGCCTCGAGGGCCGTGGTGAGCGCGCGGTAGTACTGCTCCTGCTCGGGACCGATCTTCCCCTCGGCGGCGACGATGACGTTGCCCTGCGCCGTCGACGACGGGGTGCCGAACTCCTCGGCCATGGCGCGCAGGCCGTCGACACCGGGCAGGTCGCCCGGGATGAACGGCGCCGAGTGCTTGTGGACGGTGACCTCGAGCTGCGGCACCGCGACGTTGAGGACGCCGGCCAGTGCGACCCAGAACAGCAGGATCCAGGCGGCGTAGCGCACGCAGAGCCGGCCGAGCCGCGCGAAGAAGGGCTGCTTCGCTGCGGAATTACTATGGGCGTCGATCACGGTCACCTTCCGGTCCGCCGGAGGAGATCCGGCCGTGGTCCAAAAATCGAACTGGACTGATAGGTGTGAACCGTATCTCTATCGATGAGGCTCGCCTAGGGCCTGTCGGTGTGGGTTCCGCCGCAGAGCGGCAGGGGGAGTGACGTGGGTCACGACGACGGTGAGGTCGACCGCCCGCTACCCGGGCGGCCGGTCCGCGGTTCGGACACCGGGCGGCCGATGATGGCGGCGCTGGACCTGTTCGGCCGACGGTGGGCGCTGCGGATCGTGTGGGAGCTGCGCTTCGGGAGGTCGCGGTTCTCCGATCTGCGCAACGAGATCGAGGGCATCTCGTCGAGCACGCTCTCGCAGCGGCTCTCGGAACTCACGGCGGCACACATCGTGACGCAGACGTCCGACGGTGCCTACCGCCTCAGCTATCAGGGCAAGGCGCTGCTCATCGCCCTGGGACCCCTCGAACTGTGGGCCAAGACGTGGGCGAAGGGCGTCCGGGACGGCGTGGAGGAGGACCCGGCCGATCAGGCGTGATCGGCGGCGTGCAGGGTCTCGTCGGTGACGGGGAGGTCGCCGTCGAGCGCGCGCTGGACGGCGTCGACCACGGCGTCGCGCACCTCGCCGACGGTGACGTCGCGGCCCAGCTCGGAGCTCAGCGTGGTCACGCCCGCGTCGGGGATGCCGCAGGGGATGATCGCGTCGAAGCCGCCGAGCGTGTTGTCGCAGTTGAGGGCGAAGCCGTGCAGGGTCACGCCGCGCGCCACGCGGATGCCGATCGCGGCCACCTTGCGCTCGGGGCGCGCACCGTCGGCGGGGAACCAGACGCCCGAGCGGCCCTCGACCCGGCCGACCGCGAGGCCCAGCCCTCGGCAGACCTCGATGAGGGCCTGTTCGATCCGGCGGACGTAGTCGACGACGTCCATCGCGGAGCCCAGCTTGATGATCGGGTAGCCGACGAGCTGCCCGGGGCCGTGCCAGGTGATCTTGCCGCCGCGGTCCACGTCGATGACGGTGCTGCCGTCGGTCGGCAGGTCCTGCGGCTCGGTGCGCTTGCCCGCGGTGAACGTGGGCGGGTGCTCGAGGAGGAGCAGCCGGTCGCCGATGGCGCCGTCGGCGCGCTGGTTCGCGAGGTCGTGCTGGAGGTCGAAGGCCTCCTGGTAGCCGATGGTGCCGAGGTCCTCGACCAGGATCGGGGCGGAATCGGCGCGGGCGGAGCGTGCGGGCATGCCCTCGACGCTACGCCTCGTCCACCATCGCCGCGGCGAGTGCGGCGGGAAGTGTGGTGTGCGCGAACCGGAATCCACTCTCGTGGAGCACGCGCGGGACGGCGCGTTGGGACGTGAGCAGGCCCTCGTCGGCGATCTCGCCGACGGCGGTGCGCAACGCGATCCGGGGCACCACCCAGCGCGCGGGGCGGTGCACCTCGCGGCCCAGGGCCTCGCTGAAGGCCTGCTGCCGTACGGGCGCCGGCGCGACGACGTTGACGGGACCCGTGATCGTGCCGGCGAGCGCACCGTCGAGCACGTGCACGACCGCGCGGGCGGCGTCGTCGCGGGAGATCCACGACATCCACTGATGGCCGCTGCCCAGCCTCCCGCCCAACCCGAGCCGGTAGACGCGGCGCAGCACCGGGAGCAGGCCGCCGGCCGCGGACAGGACGTGCCCGAAACGCAGGTGCGCCACCGCGACCCCGGCGGTGCGGGCGGCGGCTGCGGCGGCCTCCCACTCGACGCAGAGGCTCGCGAGGAAACCCGCACCCGGCGGCGTGCCGTCCGGTCCGTCGAGGCACTCCGTCTCGCCCGCGTCGCCGTAGACGCCGATCGCGCTCGCGCCCAGGAACACCGGCACGCCGTCGCGCGCAGCGGCCTCCGCGAGCGCCGCGGCGGACTCGATGCGGGAGTCGCGCAGGTCCTGCTTGACCGCGCCCGTCCAGCGGCGGCCGGCGATGGGGGAGCCGTTCAGGACGATCACCGCGTCGAAGCCGGCCAGGTCCGGGACCTCGCCGCGCGCCGGGTCCCACGGGAGCCCGCGCGCGGCATCGCCCCGAACGAGCGGAACGACGGTGTCGCCCCGCCGCGTCAGCGCTCGCGACACCGCAGTGCCGATGAGCCCCGACGATCCGGCGAGGGCGACCCGTCGTTCCATGAGATCGGGTGGTTCCGGGTTTACAGGCCCAGATCCGCCTCGAACGCGCCCTCCTCGAGACGGTGCTTGACCGTCGTGAGGAAACGGCCCGCGTCGGCACCGTCGATGAGGCGGTGGTCGTAGGTCAGCGGGAGGAAGGCCATCGGGTGGATGCCGATGGACTCGGTGCCCGCGGCGTCCTTGACCACGACCGGGCGCTTGACGATCGCGCCGGTGCCCAGCATCGCCGCCTGCGGCGGGACCAGGATCGGCGTGTCGAAGAGCGCGCCCTCGCTGCCGATGTTGGTGATGGTGAACGTGCCACCGGACAGCTCATCGGGCTTGAGGCCGCTGTTGCGGGTGCGCTCCGCGAGGTCGACGATCGCGCGGGCCAGGCCGGCCAGCGACAGGTCGTCGGCGTTCTTGATCACCGGCGAGAGCAGGCCCTGCGGAGTATCGACGGCGATGCCCAGGTTCACCACACCGTGGTAGGTGATCTCCTTGAAATCGTCGCTGATCGACGCGTTGACGTTCGGGTGCACCTTGAGCGCCTCGATGACCGCCTTCGCGATGAAGGGCAGGTAGGTGAGGTTGACACCCTCGTTCGCCTTGAACGCGGCCTTGGCCTGCGCGCGCAGCGCCACGATCTTGGAGAAGTCGACCTCGAAGACCTGGGTGAGCTGCGCCGAACCCTGCAGCGACTCCCGGGTGACCTTCGCGGTGATCTGGCGGATGCGGTTGGTCTTCTGCGAGGTGCCGCGGAGCGCCGCCAGCTCGGGGCGGGCGCCCTTGGGGGCCGACGGTGCCGGAGCCGCGGCNGCCGCGGGGGCGGTCGCAGCGGCCGGAGCGGCGGGGGCCTTGGCGGCCTCGGCCGNNNCNGCNAGCACGNCCTGCTTGCGGATGCGGCCACCGACGCCGGTGCCCTTGACCGCGTTCAGGTCCACGTTGTTCTCCGCGGCCAGCTTGCGCACCAGCGGGGTCACGTACGGCGTCGAATCCGACGACGACGCGGCCGGGGCNGCNGGNGCGCNGGNGCCGACGATCGCGAGCACGCCGCCGACGGCGATGACGTCGTCCTCGTTCGCCTTGATCTCCAGCAGCGTGCCGGCGACGGGNGNCGGGATCTCGGTGTCGACCTTGTCGGTCGAGACCTCGAGCAGGGGCTCGTCGACGGTGATCGTGTCGCCCTCCTGCTTGAGCCACCGGGTGACGGTGCCTTCGGTGACGCTCTCGCCGAGTGCCGGCATCTGGACGGAGAAGGCCATTTCCTCTGACTCCTCAGGTTCGGTTATCTGCTGTGATACGAGCTGAACGCGGGTTTCGGCTGGTGGCCTCCACCGACACCTGACCCTACCCTCAGGGGTCGGATCCGCGCGGCGGTTGGGGGCTTACTCGCCGGTAACTCCCAGGGGGCGGGACGTCAGCCCCGCTGTGCGATGTCGCGGAGCACCGCGAGCATCGTGCGGACCGGGACGCCCGTACCACCCTTGGTGATGTAGCCGAAGGGACCGCCGGTGTTGAACGCCGGGCCCGCGACGTCGACGTGCGCCCACTGCACCCCGTCGGCCACGAACTCCTTGAGGTACACCCCGGCGGTGAGCATGCCGCCCCACCGGTTGGGGCTCACGTTCGCCAGATCCGCGACGCGCGAGTTGATGTCGGCGCGCAGCTCCTCCGGGAAGGGCATGGCCCACCCGTTCTCGCCGACGGAGCGGGAGAGCTCCGCGACGCGGTCGCGGAAGTCGTCGGTGCCCATGACGCCGGGCGTGCGGGTGCCGAGCGCGACCATCTGCGCGCCCGTCAGCGTCGCGGTGTCGATGAGGTAGTCGGGCCCGTCCTCGCAGGCGCGGACGATGGCGTCGGCCAGGATCAGGCGGCCCTCGGCGTCGGTGTTGATCACCTCGACGGTGATGCCGCCCTTCCCGGGGCCGGGGTACTGGGTGAGCACGTCGCCGGGGCGCTGCGCGGTGTGCGAGGGCATGTTCTCGGCCATCGGCACCGTCGCGGTCACGTCGACCGGCAGGCAGAGCTGCGCGGCCAGGATCACCGTGGCGATCACCGCCGCGGCGCCGCCCATGTCCGAGGTCATCTGCTCCATGCCCGCGGCCGGCTTGATCGAGATGCCGCCGGTGTCGAAGGTGATGCCCTTGCCGACCAGCGCGACGTGCTTGGCACCGTCGACCCCCGAGACGTGCCGCAGGCGCACCAGGCGCGGCGGGCGCGAGCTGCCCTTGCCGACGCCGACGATGCCGCCGTAGCCGTTGGCTTCGAGGTAGAGCTCGTCGAAGACCTCCACCTCCAGCCCGGCCGCGGTGCCGAGCCGTTGGGCGCGGTCGGCGAACTCGCCGGGGGAGAGGACGTTCGGCGGGGTGTTGACGAAGTCGCGGGCCAGCGCCACCGCGCCGGCCGTCAGGCGGGCCTGCTCGACGGTGCCGCGCGCCTCCTCGGCGAGCGCCTCGGACGCGGGGGCCGAGAACAGCGCGAGTGCGCCGAGCGTCGCCTTCTTCGGCGCGGAGGTGGTGCGGAACTCGGCGAACCGGTACGCGCCGAGGATCGCGCCCTCGACCGCTGCCGCCAGGTCGATCGACGAGAGCGTGGTGGCCGCCGCGGCGACGCCCTCGAGCGCGCGGGCGGCGACGCCGGCGGCGCGGCGCACGGCCTCCGGGGTCGCCGACGCCTCGGGGCCCAGGCCCACGCCCAGCACCGTCGCCGCGCCCAGGCCGGTCCCGGCCGGGGTGGCGATCCGTACGGTCTCGCCGGCCTTGCCCTCGGCGCCGAGGAGCGCGAGCGCCTCCGTGATCGGCCCGCGCGCGGCGTCGGGCACGCCGGCGTCGAGCGTGATAGCCCCGTCGTCCTCCGCGGAGTACACGCCCACGACGAGTGCGTCGGTCGCCGCCGCGAGATCGTCGGTCAGCGTGATGGCGGGTCCGGTGAACGGCGTGCTCAAGGGGTTTCCTCTCGTCGGGGCGGCGGGTGTGCTTGCCTGTACGGATGTTACGCCTGGGACTCTGGGGTGCGCCGCCGCCCGGGGCGGCCGGCTACGCGGCCGCGATGCCCGCACCCGTCGTCGCCCACCTGATGGAGGCGCTGGGGCGGGAGGGGTACCCGGTGGCGGCGTGGGCGGCGCGTGCGGGGATCCGCCCGGCTGATTCCGCGGTCGACCTCGAGCTCACCCATCCACAGGTCGTGCGGTTCCTGACCGAGGTGGTGCAGGCGCTGCCCGATCGTCCCCTCGGGTTCGAGGCGGGCGCCCGCCCGCTGCTGCAGTCCTTCGGGATGCTCGGCGTGGCGATGCAGACCGCCGATGATCTCGAGGGCGCCGTCGCCGTCGGCCTGCAGTACCACCAGGCGGCGGGCAGCCTGGTCGACTTCGACGTGGACGCCGACGGCGGCGCCCTCCGCCTCGCCGTGGTGCCGCGCTCCGCGGACCCGGACCTGCTGCCCTTCCTCTGCGAGGAGACCCTCCTCAGCGTCACGACGCTGCTGCGCTCCGCGCTCGGGGACGAGCGCTGGTCGCCCGTACTGGTCGAGCTGCCGTATCCGGCGCCGCCGTACGCCGCCGAGTATCCGCGCTCCTTCGGCTGCTCCGCGCGGTTCGACGCCCCGTCCGGGCGGATGACGGTGCCGCGAAGCCTGCTCGGCACGCCGCTGCCCCGACGCGAGCCGGCGGTGCACGCCGCCGCGCTGGCGGCTTGCCGCGCGCTCACCGGGACGCGGGCGGAGACGCGCGACCTCGACCACGTCTGGGCCGTCGAGCAGTTGCTCCGCTCCGACCTGCGCCGCCCGTTCACGATGGCCGGCGTCGCCCGACAGCTGAACACCACCGAGCGGACGCTGCGCCGGAACCTCACCGAGGCGGACGAGTCCTTCCGGTCGATCCACACCCGGGTCCGGCGCGAGCGCGCGGAGACTCTGCTGCGGACCACCGACCTGCCGGTGCGGTCCGTCGCCGCGGCGGTCGGCTTCGCCGACGCCCGCGACTTCCGGCGCGCCTTCGCGCAGTGGACCGGGAGCACTCCCGCCCAGGTCCGGGCCGCCGGGGAGATCCGGACGGGCGAGGGGGGATCTGCGGTCACGCCGAGCTGAGGGGGCACCTGCGCCCGTACGATCGGTGCTCATGACGGGAAACGGCACGGGAGAGACCACGACCGGAGCGGGCGCACTGGACCTGGCGGCGGCACCGTCGTCCCTCGACCGGGATTGGGAGATCGACCCGGCCGCGTACTGGGCCACCATCGACGCCACCACGCACGGCCTCGACGCGCCGATCCTCGCCGCGGACCTCGACGCCCTGCGCTCCAACGTGGCCGACATGCTGCGGCGCGCGGCCGGCAAGCCCATCCGCGTGGCGTCGAAGTCGATCCGCTCACGCCCCGTGCTCGACGCGCTGCTGCGCGTGCCGGGCTACGCGGGCGTACTCGCCTACGACGTGGCGGAGGCGCACTGGCTCGCCGCGGACGGGATCGATCACGACGGCGCCGCCCGCCCCGGCTGCACCGACGTGCTGGTCGCCTACCCGAGCGCGGACCTCGCCGCGATCGCCGCGCTGGCCGCCGACCCGGCCGCCGCGATGCGGGTGACCCTCATGATCGACGACGCCGAGCAGCTCGACCTCATCGACGCCGCGGTGCCGCCGAGCCGCCGCCCCGAACTGCGGGTCTGCATCGACGTCGACGCCTCGTACCACGCCCCCGCGCTGGGCGCGATCGGCGCGCGACGGTCCCCGATCCGCACCCGCGGCGAGGCCTCGGTCCTCGCGGCGACGGTGGCGGGCCGCAAGGGATTCCGCCTCGTCGGCGTGATGACCTACGACGCCCAGATCGCGGGCGTCGGCGACCTCAGCATCCGTCGACCCGGCGCCGGGACGCTGCTGCGGACCATGCAACGCGCTTCCTGGGACGAGCTGGTGACGCGCCGCCGGGAGATCCTCACGGACCTGCGTCGGATCGCCGACCTCGAGTTCGTCAACGGCGGCGGTACCGGCTCGCTGGAGCGCAACGCCGAGGACCCCAACGTCACCGACATCGCCGCGGGCAGCGGCCTGTACGGGCCGCACCTCTTCGACGGCTACTCCCATTTCCGTCCGGCGCCCGCGATGGGCTTCGGCCTGGCGGTGGTGCGCCGCCCCGCTCCGGACACGGTGACCTGCCACGGCGGCGGCTGGATCGCCTCCGGTGCCGCGGGCTCCGACCGCCTGCCGCGGCCCGTCTGGCCCGAGGGGCTGAAACTCACCGGCCGCGAGGGCGCGGGTGAGGTGCAGACGCCGCTCACCGGCGAACGGGCCGAACGGATCTCGCTCGGCGACCGGGTCTGGTTCCGGCACACCAAGGCCGGGGAGCCGGCCGAGCACGCCGACCACCTGGTCGTCGTATCCGACGGTGCCGTGCAGGCCACGGTCCCGACCTACCGCGGCGAGGGGAAGTGCTTCCTGTGAACAAGTGGATTCCGGGCCTGGACCAGTTGACCGGCACCGTCGGTGAGTGGCGCAACTGGGGGCGCACGGCCTCCGCGTTCCCGTCCTACGTCTCGCGGCCCGCGAAGATCGAGGACGTGGTGCGCACCGTCGAACGGGCCCGCGAGCGCGGCGGCACCGTCAAGGCGCTCGGCGCGGGGCACTCCTTCACCGCGATCTCCGCCCCGCGCGACGTGGCGCTGGCGCCCGACCATCAGGGCGGGCTCGTCACCGTCGACGTCGACGCCAAGCGGGTGACGCTGCGCGCCGGTACCCGGCTCTACGACGTGCCCGCGCTGCTCGAGCCCTACGGCTTGGCCATGCCGAACCTGGGCGACATCGACCGTCAGACCGTCGCCGGAGCGATCTCGACCGGCACGCACGGCACCGGGCTGGGGTTCGGCGGCATCGCCACCCAGGTGGTCGGGGCGACCCTCGTCTCCGGGACCGGGGAGGTGGTCACCGTCGGCGAGGACGACCCGCGCCTGCAGGCGATCGCCCTCGGGCTCGGCGCGCTGGGGATCCTGGTCGAGGTCACGCTGCAGTGCGTGGACCGGTTCGTGCTCGAGGCCACGGAGGCGCCGATGTCGCTGGCGGAGACGGTGGACGGCTTCGTCGAGCGGGTGCGCGGCGTGGACCATTTCGAGTTCTTCTGGTTCCCGGGGACCGACGGCACACTCACCAAGTCGCAGATCCGCCGTCCGGGGGACCACAAGCGCAAGCCGATCGGGACGGTGCGGCGGTTCGTCGACGACAAGGTGGTCGGCACCGGCGCGCTGATGGCCGTGTGCGAGGTGGGGCGCGCGGTCCCGTCGCTCACGCCCCGGCTGGTCTCGCTCGCCACGTCGATGCTCTCCGAGCACACCGAGATCGACTACTCCACCAACGTGCTCACCACCGATCGGTCCGTGCGCTTCCGCGAGACGGAATGGGCCGTGCCACTGGAGAACACGATGCCGGCGTTCGCCGCGCTCAAGGCGGCGACCGAGAAGCACGACTGGAACCTCACCTTCCCGATCGAGGTCCGCGTGGCCGCCGCCGACGACCTGATGCTCTCGACCGCCTCGGGCCGGCAGTCCGGGTACATCGCCGCGCACCGCTACATCCGCGACAGGCCCAGCGACTACTTCGCCGAGGTCGAGCGGATCATGATCGAGCACGGCGGCCGCCCGCACTGGGGCAAGATGCACACCCGCACCGCCGAGTTCTTCCGCGGCGCGTACCCCCGGTTCGACGAGTTCCTGGCCGTGCGCGACGAGCTCGACCCGGACCGCGTGTTCGCCAACGACTACCTGGACGCTGTACTCGGCCGCTGACTCGTGCATGATTTCCCGCCATGAAGACATTCGGCTGGACGCCGACCACTGACGGTGCGGGCGTGGTGGGGCCCGGTGAGCGGCTGAGCTGGCCCAAGACGTTGGGCATCGGCGTGCAGCACGTGGTGGCGATGTTCGGCTCCACGTTCCTGGTGCCGGTGCTCACCGGCTTCCCGCCCGCCACGACGCTGCTGTTCTCGGGCGTGGGCACCCTGCTGTTCCTGCTCATCACCGGCAACCGGCTGCCCAGCTACCTGGGGTCGAGCTTCGCGGTGATTTCGCCGATCACCGCGGCGACGGCCTCGCAGGGGATGGGGAGCGCGCTGGGCGGCATCGTCGCCGTGGGTGCGCTGCTGATCCTGGTCGGCGGCGTGGTGCACCTCGTGGGCACCACGTGGATCGAGAAGCTGATGCCGCCCGTCGTGACCGGCGCGATCGTCGCGCTGATCGGCCTCAACCTGGCGCCCGCGGCGAAGGCGAACTACGAGAAGGCCGCGGTCACGGCCACGATCACGCTGGTCTGCCTCATCCTGTCCCTCGCCCTCTTCAAGGGCATGCTCGGGCGGCTCGCGATCTTCACCTCGGTGCTCATCGGCTACGCGGTCGCGTGGTTCCGCGGCGAGATCGACTTCTCGAAGGTCTCCGCGGCGTTGTGGGTTGGCCTCCCGGAGTTCCACGCCCCGTCGTTCTCCTGGGCCGTGCTGCCGATGTTCCTGCCCGTGGTCCTCGTGCTCGTGGCCGAGAACGTCGGGCACGTGCGCTCCGTCGCGCAGATGACCGGCCAGGACTACGACCCGGTGATGGGCCGGGCGCTGGCCTCCGACGGCCTCGCGACGGTGCTCGCCGGCGCTGGCGGCGGCTCCGCCACCACGACCTACGCGGAGAACATCGGCGTCATGGCCGCGACCCGCGTCTACTCGACGGCCGCCTACTGGGTGGCCGGCATCGCCGCGATCCTGCTCGGCATGTCACCGAAGGTCGGCGCCGTGATCGCGTCGATCCCACCCGGCGTGCTCGGCGGCATCACGACGGCGCTGTACGGCCTCGTCGGCATCCTCGGCGTGCGGATCTGGGTGGAGGCGCGCGTCGACTTCAGCAAGCCCATCAACCAGCTCACCGCCGCGGTGCCGCTCATCATCGGCATCGCCGACTTCACCTGGTCCGTCGGTGAGGTCACCTTCACCGGCATCGCGCTCGGTTCCGTCGCCGCGATCGTGATCTACCAGGGAATGCGGCTGCTGGGCCGGTCCGGCAGCGCGGCCCTCGACTAGAGTGCCGGGCATGAGTGAGACGCTGATCGAAGGCCCCCTGAACGCCGTGCACACCGAGCTGGGGGCGGCGTTCGCGCCCTTCGGCGGCTGGTCGATGCCCGTCAAGTACGCGGGCACCGTCGGCGAGCACACCGCCGTCCGCGAGGCCGTGGGCATCTTCGATGTCAGCCACCTCGGCAAAGCCACCGTCGCCGGGCCCGGCGCCAAGGACTTCGTCAACCGCGTGCTCACCGCCGACCTCGGCAAGATCCACCCCGGCAAGGCGCAGTACACCCTGTGCACCAACGAATCCGGCGGTGTGATCGACGACCTCATCGTGTACTACGTCTCCGACGACGAGCTCTTCCTCGTGCCCAACGCCGCCAACACGGCCGCGGTGGTCGCGCACCTGCGCGAGCGTGCCCCCGAGGGCATCACGGTCACCGACCAGCACCGCGACTACGCCGTGCTCGCCGTACAGGGCCCGAAGTCGGCGGAGGTGCTGCAGGCCGTCGGGCTGCCCACCGAGATGGAGTACATGGCCTACGAGGACGCGGTGCTTTCCGGGCCGGCCGGCGTTCCTGTGCGCGTCTGCCGCACCGGCTACACCGGCGAGCACGGCTACGAGCTGATCCCCGCGTGGGGCGACGCCGAGACGGTCTTCCGCGCGCTGCTCCCGGAGATCACATCGCGCGGCGGCCAGCCCGCCGGCCTCGGCGCGCGCGACACCCTGCGCACCGAGATGGGCTACCCGCTGCACGGGCACGAGCTCACCGTCGACATCACGCCGGTCCAGGCCCGGGCGGGCTGGGCCGTCGGGTGGAAGAAGCCCGAGTTCGTCGGCCGCGAGGCCCTCCTGGCCGAGAAGGAGGCCGGTCCGGCGCGCAAGCTCTGGGGCCTGCGTGCCACCGGCAAGGGCGTGCTCCGCGCCGACCTCACGGTGCTCTCCGCCGACGGTGCGCCGATCGGCACCACCACGTCGGGCACCTTCAGCCCCAGCCTCAAGACCGGAATCGCGCTGGCGCTCATCGATTCCGAGGCGGGCGTCGAGAAGGGGACGCCGGTGAGCGTGGACGTGCGCGGCCGCGCCATCGAGTGCGAGGTGGTCCTTCCGCCGTTCGTCGAGGCGAACACCAAGTAGTCCCGCGGAGGCCCCGGAGAAATACTCGGGGTTCCTACTGATTGGTACGGCCCGCGCCCGCGCGCGCGGGTCGTAGAATCTTGTCCCATGACAACTGGCACGGCCTTCGCCCTCACCCGCAACGACCACCCCCGCTCTGCGGCTGAGCGCTCCGAGATCCTGGCGAACCCGGGATTCGGCAGGTACTTCACCGACCACATGATCTCGCTCCGCTGGAACGAGGCCGAGGGCTGGCACGCCCCCGAGGTGCTACCCTACGGGCCCATCCCGATGGAGCCGTCGGCGTCGGTGCTGCACTACGCGCAGGAGATCTTCGAGGGCCTCAAGGCCTACCGCCAGCCCGACGGTTCCGTCGCCACCTTCCGGCCCGAGGCCAACGCCGCGCGGTTCCAGCGCTCCGCCGAGCGGCTCGCCATCCCGCCGCTCCCCGAGGACGTCTTCGTGGAGTCGCTCAAGGAGCTCGTGGCAGTGGACGGCGAGTGGGTGCCCGCGGCCGGCGGCGAGGAGGCCCTGTACTTCCGGCCGTTCATCTTCGCCGACGAGGAGACCCTGGGCGTCAAGCCGTCGAACAGCTACCGCTTCCTGGTGATCGCCTCGCCCGCCGGCGCCTACTTCGCGGGCGGCGTGAAGCCCGTCTCCGTGTGGCTCTCGCGCGAGTACGTGCGCGCCGCGCCCGGCGGCACCGGTTTCGCCAAGTGCGGCGGCAACTACGCCGCCTCGCTCGTCGCGCAGGCCCAGGCCGCGCAGCAGGGCTGCGACCAGGTCGTGTGGCTCGACGCCATCGAGCACGAGGCGATCGAGGAGATGGGTGGCATGAACCTGTTCTTCGTCCTCGGCTCCGGTTCGAACGCGAAGATCGTCACGCCGGAGCTGTCCGGCTCGCTGCTCCCGGGCGTGACCCGCAGCTCGCTGCTCCAGCTCGCGCGCGACGCGGGCTTCGAGACCGAGGAGCGCCGCATCACCGTCGACGAGCTCAAGGAGGGCGTCGCCTCCGGCGCCATCACCGAGGTCTTCGCCTGCGGCACCGCGGCCGTCATCACGCCCGTCGGGCGGGTCAAGGGCGCGTCCGAGGACTTCACCATCGGCGACGGCGAGCCCGGCGAGATCACGATGGCCCTGCGCGAGACCCTCACCGGCATCCAGCGCGGCACCGTCCCCGACACCCACGGCTGGATGACCACCCTGAGCTGAGTGTCGTCCAACGACGCGCGCGGCCCGCACCGGATTCGGTGCGGGCCGCGCTCGTTCGAAATGTGGTGCGGCGTGCGGCCACACCATCTTTCGAAGCGTTCGGCGACCGGAGCTGCCGCCTTGAGAATCGCAGAACGTTCTGACGAGTGTGGGCGTGTGGCGGAGACGGGTGACAGATCAGTCGGTCCCGAACTGCTGCTCGAGTCGGCGCGGGAAGCCAGGACTGCAAGTGCCGAGCGCCGCTTCGATGTGGTCCTCCGCGTCCTCGTCGAAGCCGATGTATCGAGTTCCGCTGCACGTCTCCTCGTAAGTATCGAACGGCTTGGCCGTAAAGGTGGAGGTGATCGCCTCGACCCACGAGGCGAAGTCGGGAGCATAGATCTCGCGGAATTCAGCGTCGTGCGTGAAATCCATGATCTGACCGGGAAGGCTCGTCCATTTCTCGACGTCCAAGCGCGTGCGGGTGTGCTCGTCCCAGCGGGTCTCCTTGAGGAGGGCTTCACCGGACATGTCGATGCAGATGTTGTCGCCGGCGTGGTTGTCGAGGATAGGGAGGTAGTGCTCGCCCCACCACGCAGAGGTGATCCAGCTGGGGTCGGCCGCGCGTAGTTCCCGCATCATCGTGACGGTGTCGATGACTTCACGCGCGGTCATGAGGTCCTGGTTGTAGATCAGGCTGCCCGCCTCGACTGGCGCGCCGTCGGGACTGGGGCCGCGCCAGGCGAGGAAGTCGCGGTACAGCGGCGGAAGCGGGAGGCCGAAGACGCGCTCGAGCTCGTCGATGTCCTCGTCGGGCGAGCCCGGGCCGAGCGCGGCGTGATACTCGGGATATCCAGATGCCAATGCAGTATCTAGATTCGCGATCAGTGGATTCACGATCGCCAGGTTAGCGCGATCGGGTCAGTGCGTGACGTGGTGCGCCGAGTGGCCGACGGCGGCCTCCTCGTTCAGGGTGCGCATGAACTTCGCCTGACCCACGTCGCCGCGGCGGGCGGCGCGCTCGCGGCCGCCGGGGAGCTGGTTGAACACGGACTCGACCAGGTGGTACGGGATCCGGAGGGCCGGGTACCAGGGGAGGGTCGACGGGACGCCGAGCTCCTTCATGGCGCTCCGCCCCAGGTAGGCGGTCGCGATCGACAGGTGCTGCGAGCGGGCGATCCGGCGGCGCAGCCCGGTGAACTGTCCGTACTGCCACAGCATCGGGTCGTCGGCCATCGGCTGCGCGAGCGCTTTGCTCGTCTCGTCCGGGGTCGACAGTGCGCGCGAGGTCTGGAACAGGATCCGCAGGCTGTCGCGGAAGCTGTGCGGCAGGAAGTCGTCGTGCACGCCCATCAGCCGGCCGACGTACCGCGTCAGGTGCGCCGCCGCCTCGTACTCGCGCGGATTCGCGACGAGGCCGATACCCAGGCCGGTCGCGACGGGCGCGATGAGCGCGCCGACCAGCGTGGCCGCCATGTCCGTCTGATTGATCGGCAGGCCGTAGGTCTCGTAGTCCCAGTCGGGGAGCGCCGTGACGTGCCGGCGCACCATCGAGTGGATGAACCGGACGTGCAGCGTGGACCGGTAGCCCGGCCCGCCCGGGCGCAGCCCCTCGGGGACGATCACGTCGAGCGCCCACTGCGAGGTTTCCGCGAAGCGCTTGTTCGAGCCCTTCTCGAGCGCGCCCGTGCGCAGCAGGGTCTGGTTGAAGCCGGAGAAGAGGTAGCCGCCCATGAGGGCGACGTCGCGGGCGATCGAGAAGCCGTCCGCGCCGCCGCTGCGCATGAGCTGGCCGCCGAGCAGGATCTTGTCCCAATCGACCCAGTCCGGGGCGGTCTCCATGTCCTCGAAGAACTCCCGGAGCTCCGCCGGCGCCTCGGGCACCGATGCGATGCCCTCGTTCAGGGCACGGTCGAACATCGGCTTGCGGTCGTCGCGGTCCTGGTAGATCCAGTCGACGAGCTCGTCCATCGGTGCGTCGCCGACGGTGAGCAGCTCGCCGAACCGCCGGAACTCGGCGTCGGTGGGCTCGGGGAGGCGGAGGAACGCGCTCACCAGGCGGATCCCCGGCGGCACGCGCCGCGGACGTGCGGGGTGGCGTGCGGGGATGGGCCTCGGGGTGTCCACAGTCGTCACACCACTGTGTCTACTCCTGACAACGTCTGTTGTCGAGTCCCCGGCCGGCAGGTCCCAACGAATCAGCGGCGCCCCTTCCACTGCGCGTAGAGCTCGTCGAGCACCGGCTCGACGGCGTTGTAGATCAGCCAGGTATCGGGCGCGGCGTACATCGTGGCGGCCGCCGCGACCGCGGGGATCCGCTCGTAAGCCTTGAGGTAGGCGTCGTACTCCGCCTCGACGAACGCGCAGCCCTCGGTGGTGAAGAAGCTCGGGTCGAGCTGGCCGTCGAGGTACTCGTCCAGGTAGGCGCCCGGGGTGAGGGTGCGCTCGTCGAGCAGAGGAAGCGACTCGTCGGGCACCTCGCCGTCGACGCCGTGCTCCAGGTGCGTACCGCTCGCCAGCCCGCGGGCGCGGGCCCACGCGTAGAACATGCCGATGTGCGTGCCCGCGGCCTCCTCGGGCAGGCCCAGCTCGGCGATGGTGTCGGAGTGCCACCCGGCGTCGTCGTAGGTCATGTCGTGAGCCTCGCTCACTGGGCTTGGCGGGTGCTTGCGGTCCGGTTGTCAGGCGGCGCAGAGGCCGATCAGCGCGATCACCGCGGCCAGTTCGATCCCGAAACCCAGCACGTCGCCGCTCATTCCGTCGAACCGGTGCACGCAGTGCCGCATCGCGAGGGTCGCGACGAGCAGCCCCACCGCGACGGCGAGCGGCCCCTGCCACGGGCGCCCGGGCACCGCCGGGACGGCCGCGGTCAGGGCGACCGCGGCCCAGAAACCCTGTGTCGCCAGGCCCTGGGTGCCGGCCGTCAGCGCGCCGAAACCGTCGGGGTTCGACGGCGACCACCCGCGCCGGCAGCCGAACACCGCGGCCACCCGGGCGGCGCCCACGGCGACGCCGATCGCGAGCCACGCGCCGCGGTCCGCGAGCCCGCCCACGGCGGCGGAAGCTGCGATCAGCAGCAGCGCCAGTGCGGCGGCGCCGAACGGCCCGACGGTGCCCTGGCGCATGATCTCCCGCGCGCGCTCCGGCGATCCGTAGCTGCCGAGGCCGTCGACGCAGTCCGCGAAGCCGTCGAGGTGCATGCCGCGCGCCAGGAGCGCCCCGGCGCCGACGGCCAGGGCGCCGACGAGCACCGTCGGCAGGCCCGCGGCGTGGGCGAGCCAGGCGACAGCGGCCACGGCGGCGCCCACGAGCGCGCCGGCGAGGGGCACGAGGGCGATGATGCGGGCACCGTCGGACCGCGTGACCGGGCTCGGCTGCAGCGTGCCGGGCACGGGCAGCACCGTCATCCAGGCGATGGTCGCGAGCAGGTGTTTCACACCTGCGACACCCCGGCGGATTCGAAGGTGGCCATCTCGCCGAGCACGGCGACGGCGGAGCGCACCAGGGGCAGCGCGAGCGCCGCGCCGCTGCCCTCGCCGAGCCGCAGGCCGAGGTCGAGCAGGGGCTCGAGATCCAGGCGGTGCAGTGCGAGTGCGTGCGCGGGTTCGGGGCTCTTGTGCCCGGCGACCCACCAGCTCACCGCGCCGGGGGCGAGGTCGTTCGCGACCAGTGCGGCCGCCGTGACCACGACGCCGTCGAGGATCACCGGCGTGCGCCGCACCGCGGCCTGCGCCAGGAAGCCGGCCATCGCGGCCAGATCCGCCCCGGCGACGGTGCGCAGCAGCGCCTTCGGATTGCCGACGTGCGGGCGAGCGCGGTACATGCCGTCGCGGATCGCGGCGGCCTTGCGCATCCAGGCGTTGTCGTCGATGCCGGTGCCGCGGCCCACGACGAGTACCGGCTCGGTGTCGGTGAGCGCGCCCACCAGCACCGCGGCGGGCGTCGTGTTGCCGATGCCCATGTCGCCGACGATGAGCAGGTCGGCGCCGGAGTCGATCTCCTCGTCGGCGATCCGGCGGCCCGCCGCGATCGCGGCGATCGTCTCCTCGTCGGTGAGCGCGTCGGTCACGGCGATGTCGCCCGACGAGCGGCGGATCTTGTTGCGGCTCAGGTCCTCGCGGGTGTCGCCGGCGACGGCGATGTCCTCGACGCGGACCGTCGCGCCGGCCTGTGCGGCGAGCACGTTGATCGCGGCCCCGTCGGCGGCGAAGTTCGCCACCATCTGCGCCGTGACCTCTGGCGGGTACGCCGAGACGCCGCTCGCGGCCACCCCGTGGTCGCCGGCGAAGACCACGATGCGCGCGCGCTCGAACTGCTTCGGCGGGCACACGCCCTGGCACGCGGCGATCCACTCGCCGAGCTGCTCCAGGCGGCCCAGCGAGCCCGCCGGCTTGGTCAGCTCCAGCTGGCGGTCGCGGGCCTCGCGGCCGACGAACGGATCCGGCGGGGAGAGCTGCGGGAAGGCCAGCGGATCCGCGCCCGGCTCGAACGGCGGGAGCACGATCGGCGGTGCCGGCGGCACGTCCGGGACGGGCTTGACCAGGCTCGCGGCCGGCGCCGCCGGGGAGGGCGCACCGTCGAGCGGCACGGAGATCCCGGCGACGACGAGCTCAGCCCGGTCGGCGATCGCCGCGAGCCGGCCGTTGAGCGTGCCCAGCAGGTCCTGGAAGACGCGGCCGGCGTGAGTCTCGGGGACGAGCGACAGGCCCACCTCGGGACTGACGATGACCAGCTCGCCCGCGTAGGCCGCCGCGGCGGCGACGAGGCCGTCGAGATCGGGCTGCACGTTCTCGGGCGTCTCCCACCCCGCCACGTCGAGGCGTGCCGCGAGCCAGCCCCCCAGGTCGTCGACCAGCGTCGGGGCGGACCCCTCGGACAGGACCGCGCGGAGGTCCTGCGTCTCGACGGTGGACCACGACGACGGGCGTCGCTCGCGGTGCGCGGCCACGCGCGCGGCGAGGTCGGGGTCACCGTCGGGCCGCGGCGCCGTGGCGACGTACCGGACGAGTGCGCCGGACCCGGCGATCAGCTGCTCGGCGCGCGCGGACTTGCCCGAGCGGACCCCGCCGAGAACGAGGGTGAGCGCCACGGGCTAGACCGCGTCGCCCGGCTTGACCTGCGGCCGCGGGATGCGCATGCGTCGCAGCTGCGTGGAGCGCATGAAGGCGTACCAGCCGAGGCGGAAGCCCGTCTCGGTGGTGTCCGGCCAGCGCTCGCGGACGCGGTTGTTGACGCGGCGGCCGGTGAGGATGCCCTCGATCGCCATGACCGCGACCATCACCAGCAGGACGAGCATGGGGATGCCCGCGAGCTCCGGCCGGTTGACGGTGACGAACATGAAGACCATCACCGCGACCGCGAACGGGATGAACATCGTCGAGATGTGGCGCTTGGCATCGACCAGGTCGCGCACGTAGGCCTTGACGGGGCCCTTGTCGCGGACCGGCAGGTACCGCTCGTCGCCCTGCATCATGAGCTCGCGGCGCTCGTTGGCCTGCGTGCGACGATCCGCGGCGGCCGCCTTGCGCTCCTCCTTGCTCATGGAGTTGCGCAACTCCTTCTTCCGCGCGCGGGCCTCGGCCCGGGTCATCGGAGCGGGCGCGACGGGGCCGCGCTTGCGCCCCTGCGCCTCGCGGCGGCTGGGCGTGGGGCGGCCCTTGCCCGCCGTCTGCGCGGGCTTGGCGAGCGGTTCCGCAGCGGTCTCGTCGACGGTGTCGGCTGCCGCGGACTCCGCCGCCTCGGAGGTCGAGTCGTCGGCCTTCTGCCAGGGGAGTTTCACGCCGTCCAGCCTATTCGATCCCACCGGGTGCGCGACGACGCGGGTGATGGTGACTCCCGGGAATGCGGGGCGGGGGAGTACCGTTGAACCAGACACCGACGTGCGTCTGTGAGGAGAACCTATGACTACTGCTGAGAGCGAAACCACCGGTGTGGTGCTGACCGAGGCCGCTGCCTCGAAGGCGAAGGCGCTGCTGGACCAGGAGGGTCGTGACGATCTGGCCCTGCGTATCGAGGTGCAGCCCGGCGGATGCGCGGGCCTGCGGTACCAGCTGTACTTCGACGACCGGTCGCTCGACGGTGACGTGATGTCCGAGTTCGGCGGCGTCAAGCTGTCCGTCGACCGGATGAGCGTGCCGTTCCTGATCGGCGCGAAGATCGACTTCGTCGACTCGATCGAGAAGCAGGGTTTCACCATCGATAACCCGAACGCCACCGGCTCGTGCGCCTGCGGCGACTCGTTCAACTGACGCACGACTGACGCCCGCGAGGCGTCCGGAACCCTCTCGCGGTTAGGCTGACTGGATTCGTCCGTCGCCGACCACGGGAGGGTTTCGTCGTGTCGATCGCCGTTTCCGGTTCCATCGCCACCGATCATCTGATGCGTTTCGAGGGGAAGTTCTCCGAGCAACTGCTCGCCGAACACCTCGCGCACGTCTCGCTGAGCTTCCTGGTGGAGGAGCTCGTCCTGCAGCGCGGCGGGGTCGGTGCGAACATCAGCTTCGGCATGGCCCGGCTCGGCCGACGGCCCGTGCTCGTCGGTGCCGTGGGTGCCGATTTCGATGAGGGCTACCGCGCCTGGCTCGAGGACGCGGGCGTCGATACCCGCGCCGTCCGGGTCTCACAGACCGCGCACACCGCGCGCTTCCAGTGCACGACCGACTCCGAGATGGCGCAGATCGCGTCCTTCTACTCGGGCGCGATGGCCGAGTCGCGGGAGATCGCGATCGCCGACGTGGCCGCCACCGTCGGCGAGTTGGATCTCGTGGTGATCGGCGCGAACGATCCCGCGGCCATGACCCTGCACAGCGCGCAGTGCCGTGAGGCCGGGATCCCCTTCGCGGCGGACCCGTCGCAGCAGCTCGCGCGCCTGAACGGCGAGGAGGCTCGCGACCTGGTCGAGGGCGCCAAGTTCCTGTTCACGAACGAGTACGAGTGGAACTTGCTCCAGCAGAAGACCGGCGTGAGCGCGGAGCGGCTCACCGAGATGGTCCAGGTCCGGGTGACGACCCTCGCCGAGAAGGGCGCGGAGATCGTCGTCAACGGCGCCGAGGGCGTCGCGCAGCGAATCCACGTCGACGTGGTGCCCGATCGTGGTCGCGTCGACCCGACGGGTGTCGGCGACGCCTTCCGCGCGGGCTTCCTCGTGGGCCTCGATGCGGGGCTGTCGTACGAGCGCTCCGGCCAGCTCGGTTCGTACGTGGCGGTCAAGGTGCTCGAGACGGTGGGGCCGCAGGCGTGGGACTACGACGCCGAGGACGCCCGCGAGCGGCTGACCGAGGCCTACGGCGCCGAGGTCGCGGCCGAGATCCTGGCTGCGCTGTAGCTCACAATACTGATTACCGGCGAGTAACCTACGGTATCGTAGGTTCATGACGATCGCCGGTGTTCCCGAGGCCAAGCCGCGCCTGCGGGGCGTGATCCACCAGTTCGGCGCGCTCGGCGCCGCCGTCCTGGGCATCCCACTCGTGATCGCGGGCTTCCGCGAGAGCACCGCCGCGGGCCTCGCTCTGCTCGTCTACGCGATCACGGTGATCGGCGTGTTCGGGGTCAGCGCCGCGTACCACCGCGGGAAGTGGACCGACGCGCAGCGCATCTGGATGAAGCGCGCCGACCACTGCATGATCTTCGTCTTCATCGCCGGCAGCTACACGCCGATCGCCGTGCTCGCCCTGCCGTCCGGCGTCGCCCGCTGGGTGCTCGCCGTGGTCTGGGGCGGCGCGCTCGCCGGTGTCGCGCTCAAGCTGCTCTGGCCCCACGCCCCGCGCTGGGTGGGCGTGCCGCTGTACATCGCGCTCGGCTGGGTGGTCGTCGCCGTCGCCGGCGACCTGGTGCGCGGCGCCGGCTGGACCGCGTCGATCCTGCTCGCCATCGGCGGCGTGCTCTACAGCGGCGGAGCGGTCCTCTACGCCACCCGCTGGCCCAACCCCTGGCCCGGCGTCTTCGGGCACCACGAGTTCTTCCACGCCGCCACCGTGGTGGCGGCGCTCTGCCACTACGCCGCGATGTGGATCGCGCTGCTGCGCTGACGCCTAGAGGCGGACCGGGTAGACCGGCTCCTCGATGGCCGGGTGGATGCGGTCCTCGACGAAGATGCCGTGCCAGACCATGAACACCAGGACGGTCCAGAGCCGGCGGGAATGGTCGGTGCCGCCCGGCCAGCCCTCGGGCGCCTTGGCCTTGTGCTCGTCGAGCATGGCGAGCACAGCGCGACGGTCGATCCACTCGTCGGTCTGGGACTCCTCGATGACGTTCCGTGCCCAGTCGTAGAGCTCCGGGCCGGCCAGCCAGTGCCGCAGCGGCACGGGGAAGCCGAGCTTCTTCCGATGCAGCACGTGCGGAGGGATGATCTCCTCCAGCGCGCGGCGCAGCGCGTACTTCGACGTGCCACCGGCCAGCTTGAGGTCGGCGGGCAGGGTCTCCGCGACGCGGAAGACCTCCTTGTCCAGGAAGGGCACGCGCAGCTCGAGCGAGTTGGCCATCGTCATCTTGTCGGCCTTGACGAGGATGTCGCCGCGGAGCCAGGTGAACTGGTCCAGGTGCTGCATCCGCTCGACGGGGCCCCAGCCGCGGGTCTTGGCGTAGATCGGTGCGGTCACGTCGGTGTGCGTCCACTCCGGGCGGAAGTCGCGCAGCACGTAGTCCAGCTGGGCGTCGTTGAACGAACGCGCGTTGCCGTAGTACCGCTCCTCGAGCGGTAGCGAGCCGCGCTGCAGCAGCGACTTGCCGCGCTTGCCCTCGGGCATACGGTCGCCGATCCTCCCGGCGGTGCGTCGTGCCCACGCGGGCAGCTTGTCGAAGGGGGCGAGGGAGAGCGGCTCCTTGTAGATGGTGTAGCCGCCGAACAACTCGTCGGCGCCCTCGCCCGACAGCACGACCTTGACGTGCTTGCGGGCCTCGCGCGCGAGGTAGTAGAGGGGGACGAGCGACGGGTCTGCCACCGGATCGTCGAGGTACCAGACGATGGCCGGGATCGCGTCGCGGAACTCCTCGGGGGAGACGGTCTTGACCACGTGGCGGGCCCCGATCGCCTCGGCGGACTCCGCGGCCACGTCGACCTCGCTGTAGCCCTCGCGCTGGAAACCGGTGGTGATGGTGATCAGGTCGGGGTTGTGCTGGATCGCCAGCGCCGCGACGGCGGTCGAGTCGATGCCGCCGGAGAGGAAGGACCCGACGGTCACGTCGGCGCGCATGTGCATCTTCACCGAGTCGCGCAGCGCGTCGGCGATGTCGCGGTAGACGGCCTTCGCCTCGGCGGACTCCAGGCCGCCGGTGACGGGCTTCACGGGGAAGAGGGGCTCGAAGTAGCGCTGCGCGTCGACGGTGCCGCCGGGGGAGACGGTGGCGTAGCAGCCCGACTCGAGCCGGCGGATGCCCAGGTGCAACGACTCGGGCTCGGGCACGTACTGGAGCACGGTGTAGTGCTGCACGGCGCGGGCGTCGAGGCCCGGCTTCAGGCCCGCCTCGTCGGCCAGCGCGAGCACGGACTTCTTCTCCGACGAGAAGACGGTGCCCTTCGATCCGGTCGCGACGTACAGGGGCTTGATGCCGAACTGGTCGCGGGCGAGCGTCAGCTCCCGCTTCTCGGTGTCCCAGATCGCGAAGGCGAACATGCCCCGCAGCTCGGCCAGCACCCCGTCGATGCCCCAGTGGTGGAAGCCGGCGACGATCGCCTCGCCGTCGCCCTCGGTGCGGAACTCGGCGCCGAACTCGTCGGTCAGGCGCTGCCGCAGCTCGAGGTAGTTGTAGATCTCGCCGTTGAAGGTCAGCGCGTACCGGTCGGGGCTCTCGGGCGGGCCCCAGCGCAGCGGCTGATGGGCGTGCTCGATGTCGATGAACGCGAGGCGGTTGAAGCTCAGCGCCAGGTCGTCGTCGTGCCACGACCCGCCGAACTCGTCGGGGCCGCGGTGCCGCATGCACCGGCCGGCGGCGGTCACCGCGTCGACGACGTCGCCCGCGTGTCGATCGGCGGACAGGAATCCCAGGAGGCCACACACGGTTGACCAGTATGCCGGAACGGGGCCCTGCACCCGGAACGGCGCAGGCCCGTGCGCCGGGCACGCGAAACGACGCGCCATTTGCCGACCCCGCAACGTGTACCCCGTCCCGTTGGTCTACGCTGCGTAGTACAAGGGGAACGTGCAGCCCCGGCCGTGAGTTCCCGGACGGGGAGACGGTCCGGAACGGGCCCCGTAGCACTGACCGTGTTTCAGCAGGAAGGCGCGACATTGGCACCCGGAAGTAACGCCCACGGTGGGGCCGCGTCCTGGCGTAAGCGCCTGGTTCTGGCCGCCGGGCTCGTCGCTGGCATGTTCGCTCTGGCGGGCTGCTCGGCCGACGAGGTGATGCGTTTCGGTTGGCCCGAGGGTGTTACCCCCGAGGCCCGTGACATGACTGAGCTGTGGAGCTGGTCCGTCGTCGCCGCCCTCATCATGGGTGTGCTCGTCTGGGCCCTCACGTTCTGGACCATCACGTTCCACCGGCGCAAGGCGGACTCGCCCGATTTCCCCCGGCAGACCGCGTACAACGTGCCGCTGGAGCTGCTGTACACCGCGATCCCGTTCCTCATCATCGCCGTCCTCTTCTACTTCACCGTGGTCGTGCAGACCAAGGTCGAGAAGATCGAGGACAACCCGGGCGTGACCGTCGACGTCACCGCCTTCCAGTGGAACTGGCGTTTCGCGTACCGCGAGGTCACCCTCGACGGCAACAAGATCAAGCTCGAGCGGGAGAACCCGTACGGCAAGCAGCCCGACATCGCGAAGCTCAACGAAGAAGCCGAGAAGATGAAGGAGCACGGGCACGTCGAGGCGCAGCCCGAGCGCGGCCCGAACCACGGCCGCTTCCAGGAGATCCGCGACTACCTGAAGTTCAGCACCGTCGAGGTGCAGGGCTCGTCCGCCGAGATCCCCGTCCTGGTGCTGCCGACCGACACCCGCGTCCAGTTCGACCTGGCCTCGGCCGACGTCGTCCACTCGTTCTACGTCCCGCAGTTCGCCTTCAAGCGCGACGTGATGCCGAACCCGGTGCAGAACCACACCCAGAACAAGTTCCAGGTGTCCAGCATCGACCGGCCCGGCGCCTTCGTCGGCCGCTGCGCCGAGATGTGCGGCGACTACCACTCGATGATGAACTTCGAGATCCGCGCCGTGACGCCGGAGAACTTCAAGAAGTACATCGAGGCGCGTCAGGGCGGCAAGGACAACGTCGCCGCGCTGGAGTCGATCGGCGAGGTGGGCGTCTCCACGAGCACGTTCCCGTTCGACACCCGCCGCACCGGCCGCACCCCGTCGGGCAACAGCACCGCGCCCGTCAACGCAGAAGGAGCGAACTGACCCATGAAGGTCGAAGCGAAACTCTTCGAGTTCCTCACCGCGTTCTTCTTCCTCGCGGGAATCCTGTACACCGTCGCGACCGCGATCTGGGGCCCGGGCTACGGCTACGGCGCCGTGGAGTGGGTCGGCGTGACCGGCATGTTCCTCACGGGCGGCCTGACGCTGATCATCGGCACGTACTTCCGGTTCGTGTCCAACCGCGTCGACACCCGCCCCGAGGACTACGAGGACGCCGAGGTGTCCGACGGTGCCGGCGAGCTGGGCTTCTTCAGCCCGCACTCGTGGTGGCCCATCCTGCTCTCGGCCTCGGTCGCCGTGGTCGGCATCTCCGTCGCCCTCCAGCTCTACTGGCTCTGGTTCTTCGGCGGCCTGCTCGTCGTCGGCGCCGCGTGGGGCCTCGTCTTCGAGTACCACAAGGGTCCCGAGAAGCACTAGGACACGTTCTTTCAGCGACGCCCGCACCGGAGTTCACCGGGGCGGGCGTCGTTCTTTCGTCCACGTTCACCGCGGCGCCGCCCACGGGTCGTCTCGGCCTGATTGCATGCACGCATGACGCAGGCCAGAGCCGGGCTGTCCGTACGCAAGCTCACCGCCGACGAGGTGCGCGGCAGAGGCGGCACAGTCGCTCCGCCGAGGACCAAGTTCGACTTCGCCGAAGCGGAGCCCGACGCGTACGGTGCCGGGGCGTACGACACCGTCGGGCACACCGGCGTCGTCGACGCCCCCGAGCGCGCCTACCTGGCCGTGGACACCGTCGGCAGCCCGCGTACCTCCGAGGACTTCCGCGTGGCCGCCGAAGCCCTCTACGCGGCCGCCTACGGCGTCAAGGTGCGCAACAAGGCCCTCTACCGCCGCGGCACCCCCGGCGCCGACGAGGCCGCCCGCAGCGACTTCCGGATGCCCCCGCTCGAGCGGCTCCGCGGCGACGTGGCGCCGCAGGACACCGGCGCGGCCCGCTGGACGCTGCTGCTGCGCCGCCCCGCGTGGATCGACGAGGCCGAGGTGGGCGACGTGCTCGAACAGCTCGAGGCCAGCAAGGGGCTCAGTCTCGCCCGCGTGCACTGCCTGGACCTGCCGGCATCGTCGTACCTGCAGACCCGCGTCGACGGGCGGTGGTCGGCCGCCCTGACCCCCACCGCGAAGGCCTTCGCCGTGCAGCTGCGCGAGCGTGGCCTCACCGCCGTCGACGGCGCCTGGCACGAGGTCTGCCTCGGCGAGCCCGGCGCCCCGGTGGGGGAGAACAGCTACCTACTGCGCCTGCGCCTGGCCTGAGTCAGCGGCGCTCGCCGCCGCGGGCGCGCGTCCACGTCACGTCGTCCCGGCTGCGCCGCTCCCGCGCGACCCCGTAGGTGCGGGGGCGGTGGTGCGGGGGCGATGGTGCGGGCCCAGCTTCTCTGTGCCGGAGCCGCGTACGCGCCGCGTGCGCGGCTGGATCCCGCGCACACCACACGCGTGAGCGTCCGTGGCGCGTGCGCACAGGCGCGCCCGGTGCGCGGATACGCGCGTGGCGTGCGCAAGCTCGCGTGGTGTGCGCAGCAGTGGCGCAGGCGGACGGGATGGCGGACGCCGGCGGCGGACCGTCGGAACCGGAAACGACTGCGGCCCCTCCCCGGGTGGGGGAGGGGCCGCAGTGGCGTTGTCAGGACCTACTCGACGTCGATCTTGCCGCCGTTGTCCTGGACCTTCTTGAGGGCCTCGAGCGCCTTGACCTCGTTCGCGTGATCGCGAGCGGCGTTGTCGCGCTGCTCCTCGGGCGAGTCCGCCCGCAGGAACGAGCCCGTGCCGGGCTGGCCGGCGGCGCCGAGCTGGTTGGCCTTGGTCGGGACGACCGCGCCCTCGTAGGGGAGCGGCACGGCGTGGCCGTGGTCGTCGACGGGGCCGAGCGGCTGGTGGAGCTCGATGAACTCGCCGTTCGGGCGGCGCACGATGACGCCGGTCTCGATGCCGTGCTCCAGCACCGCGCGGTCGGCGCGCTGCAGGCCGATGCAGAACCGGTAGGTCAGCCAGTAGGCGACCGGCGGTGCCACGACCAGGCCGATGCGGCCGATCCACGTCATCGCGTTGAGCGAGATGTGGAACTTCAGCGCGATGACGTCGTTCACGCAGGAGAGCGTGAGCACGATGTAGAACGCGAGCGCCATGGCGCCGATCGCGGTGCGCACCGGCACGTCGCGAGGACGCTGCAGGATGTTGTGGTGCGCATCGTCGCCGGTGAGCTTCTTCTCGATCCACGGGTAGCCGATCATCAGGCCGATGATGACGCCGATGATGATCGCCACGAACGCGGCGCCCGGAACCGTGTGGCCCCAGATGTAGAGCTCCCACGCCGGCCACAGACGGGCCAGGCCGTCCGTCCACATCATGTAGACGTCGGGCTGCACGCCCGCGGAGACCTTCGCCGGGTCGTACGGGCCGATCGTCCACACCGGGTTGATCGTGAAGATGCCCGCCATGAGGGCGATGATGCCGAAGGTGGCGGCGAAGTAGGCGCCGGTCTTGACCGCGAAGACGGGGAGGATGCGGACACCCACCACGTTCTCCTCGGTGCGGCCGGGGCCCGCGAACTGGGTGTGCTTCTGGTACCAGACGAGGGCGAGGTGGCCCGCGATCAGCGCCAGGATGATGCCCGGGAACAGCAGGATGTGCAGCACGTACAGGCGCGGGATCAGCAGCTCGCCGGGGAAGTCCCCGCCGAACAGGGCCCAGTGGACCCAGGTGCCGACCACGGGGAGGCCGACGACGATGCCCGACATGGCGGCGCGGACGCCGGTGCCCGACAGCAGGTCGTCCGGGATCGAGTAGCCGAAGAAGCCCTCGAACATCGCGAGCAGCAGCAGCGCGCAGCCGATGACCCAGTTGGCCTCACGCGGGCGACGGAACGCGCCGGTGAAGAAGATGCGGGCCATGTGGATGATGATCGACGCGGCGAACATCAGGGCGGCCCAGTGGTGGATCTGGCGGACGAACAGGCCGCCGCGCACCTCGAACGAGATGTCCAGGGTGGTGGCGTAGGCGCGCGACATCGCGACGCCGTGCAGCGGCTCGTAGGCGCCCTCGTAGTGGACCTCCGACAGCGACGGGTCGAAGAACAGGGTGAGGTACACGCCCGACAGCAGCAGGATCACGAAGCTGTACAGCGCGATCTCGCCCAGCATGAACGACCAGTGCGTGGGGAAGACCTTGTTGATCTGGCGACGAATGCCGGGCGCGAAGTGGTACCGCGAATCCAGATCGTTGGCCTGGTGGCCGATCCGATCTCCGAGTGTGGTCATCAGTGCGTCGCCTCCCAGAAGGCCGGTCCGACCTGTTCGATGAAGTCGCCGTTGGCGACCATGTAGCCCTGCTCGTTGACCGAGATCGGCAGCTGCGCGAGGGCACGGGCGGCGGGACCGAAGACCGGCTTGCCGTACTCGAGCGCGTTGAACTGCGACTGGTGGCAGGGGCAGAGGATGCGGTTGGTCTGCTGCTCGTACAGCGACGTGGGGCAGCCGAAGTGGCTGCAGACCTTGGTGTAGGCCCAGTAGTCGCCGTAGTTGAAGCTCTCCTGGCCCTCACGCTTGATCGCGCGCACCGCGTCCTCGGGACGCAGGCGGATCAGCATGACGGGGTTGCGGATGCCCTTGAGGCCGTGGAGCAGCTTGAGCCGCGACTCCTCGGTCTCGCCGAAGCCGTCCGAGACGCGCCACGGGAAGACCGTCATCATGCCGCCGGCGTCGAGGTCCTCGGCGCGCACCAGCTTGACCTTGTAGGGGTCGCCCACGTCGTTGCGGAGGAACACGGGCTCGTGGTTGAGCTCGCTCGAGAAGTCGTTCTCGAGCGAGTTCCAGTACGGCGACCAGCCGGTGTGCCACAGCGGCGAGGCCTCGCGCTTGGCCCACGGGTTCTTGACCAGGCCGCCGATGAAGCCGGCCGCGGCACCGAGGCCGAGGACGCCGACACCGAATCCGGCCGAGGCCATGATCATCTTGCGGCGGGGGAGCGTGGAGGTCTCCAGCGCGTCCTTGAACAGCGCGGCCGTGGTGGCCTTGTCGACCTTGGACGAGCCGCCGGCGTCGTGCCGCTGCTGGACCGCGATCTCCTCGGGGATGAACTTCTTGGTGAACTGCACGGTGCCTGCGAAGACGCAGAGCAGCGACAGCCCGAAGGTGATGCCCAGCATCGGGGTGTACAGCGTGTACCACCAGTAGTGGGCGTCATCGATGCCCTGGTACTTCCACGGCCAGAAGAGGAAGACTCCGAGCAGCGCGGCGCCGAAGACGCCGGCCAGGGCGAACCACAGGGCGACGGTGCGCTCGGCGCGCTTCTCGGCGCGGGTGCCGGGGACGGGCCAGCGGGGCTCGCGGTAGACCAGCTCGACACCGTCGAGGTTGGTACCGAGCTTCACCAGCTCATCGTGGGACAGGTTGTCCAGTTCGTCGTCCGACGGGACGTTGTTCAACGGCTTGGCGGTCAATTCCTGCTCCCAACCCACATCGCGGCGCCGACGACGGCGATCATCCCGGTCACCCACATCACCATGCCCTCGGACGCGGTACCGAAACCGCCGAGGCCGTGGCCGCCGGGGGACTGGGTCTCGCCGACGTTCTTGATGAAGCCGATGATGTTCTTCTTCTCTTCAGGCGACAGTGCGCGGTCCGAGAACTTGGGCATGTTCTGCGGGCCGGTCAGCATCGCGGCGTAGATCTCCTGCTCGTTCGCGGGATCCAGCGGCGGCGCGAACTTGCCACCGGACAGGGCGCCGCCCCGGCCGGTGAAGTTGTGGCACGACGCGCAGTTGAGGCGGAAGAGCTCGGCGCCGGCGCCGAGGTTCTTGCCGCGCAGCGACTCCTGCGCGATGACGCGGTTGCCGTTCTCGTCGCGCTTGATCGAGCCGTCCGGGTTGTACTCCCACACGATCGACGGGCCGCCGCCGATCGACTGGATGTAGGCGCCCATGGCGTCGATCTGCTTCGCGTCGAACTTGGCGGGCTTGCGCACGATCTGCGACGAGTTGACCGTCGCGGGCATGCGGCCCGAGTGCACCTGGAAGTACACGGCCGAATCGCCGACACCGACGAGGCTCGGGCCGCGGTCCTTCACGCCCTCGAGGCTGGCGCCGTGGCAGCTGATGCACGAGGTCTCGTACAGTCGCTTGCCGGTCTCCACCTGCGCGGCGTCGAAATCGTCGGCGATCGCGACCTGCGGAGTGGGGCTGGCGATCGTGGCGACACCGCCGGCGGCGAGGAGGCCGCCGACCAGCAGCGCTGCGCTCGCGAACTTGCGGCGGAGCTTGCGCTGCTTCCGGGCCTTCTGTGCCGAGGCGACGGACGCGCGCCCGGCACCGTCGGGCTCGCCTCCCTCGCCGGCGGGCTCAAAGTTGGCTGAACTCATCTGCTATCCCTCTGTGATGGCGACTGAGATAAACGTCTTTAGCGAATGATGTAAATGACGGCGAAGAGGCCGATCCACACCACGTCGACGAAGTGCCAGTAGTAGCTGACGACGATCGCCGAGGTCGCCTGGGCGGGCGTGAACTTCGAGGCGCGGCTGCGGGCCAGGATGAAGACGAAGGCCACGAGGCCGCCCATCACGTGCAGGCCGTGGAAGCCGGTGGCCATGTAGAACACCGAGCCGTACACCGAAGAGCTGAGCGTGAGGCCCTCGCCGATCAGCGTGTTGTACTCGTGGAGCTGGCCCGCGATGAACGCGGCACCCATGATCAGCGAGATCAGGTACCAGATGCGGAACTTGAAGACGTCGCCCTTCTCCGCGGCGAAAACGCCCAGCTGGCAGGTGACCGACGAGGCGATCAGCACGATGGTCGGCGGCAGGGCCGCGGCCAGGCTGATGTTCGTGTCGGCGGGGGGCCATCCGTTCTCCCCAGCTCCGGCCCGCGCCACGAAGTACATGGCGAAGAGCCCGGCGAAGAACATGAGCTCGCTCGACAGCCAGACGATGGTCCCGACGCTGACCATGTTGGGCCGGTTGAGTGAGTGCACGCGCTGGGTGATGGCTGTAGCTGAGGTCGGTGCGGCGCTAGTCACCTCGCAAGTATGACCGGTCGTAGTATCGAATGCCTACCCGGGTCGCAGATTGGGCGCGTCGAATGTCACGGGCAGGCTGCGCGCCCTCCGCTCGTACACTCGAAACACCACGTCAACGGCCGGATCGGCATCGGCAGATAAGGCGAACCTTGCCCTACGACCTCAACGGCAGACCCGAGCAGCGGACCCGTTTGGGTCGGTTGCTCGGCCACCTGTCCACGCGCACCGTCGACGAGTTAACGCCCGGGCACCCCGGTTTGGTTCCCGTGGCGGAATCGGGCGACGACGCGGCCGCCTCGTCGTCGGTCCTCGACGCCTCCCCGGGCTTCGATCCCGAGGCGCAGAGCGTGCTGCGGCACGTCCTCGAGATCCCGGGCGGCGAGGTCGAGGAGGTGCTGCGCCTCGTCGGGCAGGACCGGTACGAGCGCGTGCCCGACGGTGCGCCGTCCCGCGACGGCCTGGAGACGGTGGCGGTGGCCCGGGTTCAGAAGGTCGACGCGCTGCACGTCTCGCAGGAGCGCTCGCGGATGGCGGGCGTCACCGCGCGGCACGGCGGGCGGGCCGTCCTGTGGCAGGTGCTCCAGATACCCGCTTGAACCACCCCATTACGCTGTGGCCATGGATTGGCCGACCGTTCTCACCGAGCTCACCTCCCAGCGCGACCTCAGCGCGGAGCAGGCGCGGTGGGCGATGTCCGAGATCATGAGCGACGGGGCGACCCCGTCGCAGATCTCCGCGTTCGGCGTCGCCATGAAGATGAAGGGCCCGTCGCCGGTCGAGGTGCGCGCGCTGGCCGACGTGATGCTCTCGCTCACGACCCCGGTGCCCTTCGACGCCCGCGCCGTCGACATCGTCGGCACCGGCGGCGACCGCTCGCACTCGGTCAACATCTCCACGATGAGCTCGATCGTCGTGGCCGCGGCCGGCGTCCCGGTGCTCAAGCACGGCAATCGGGCCGCCTCGTCGAAGTCGGGCGGCGCGGACTGCCTGGAGGCGCTCGGCGTCGCGATCGGGCTGAACGCCGACGGCGTCGCGCGCACCACCACCGAACTGGGCATCGGCTTCTGCCTCGCCTCCGTCTTCCACTCGGGCCTGCGCTTCGCCGGCGCCACCCGCAAGGAGATCGGCATCCCGACCGTCTTCAACGTGCTCGGCCCGCTGACGAACCCCGGCCGCCCCTCCGCCGGCCTCATCGGCTGCGCCTTCGCGGACCTCGCGCCCGTCGTGGCGCAGGCCTTCGCCGATCGCGGCGGCCAGGACCACGTGATCGTCGTCCGCGGCGACGACGGGCTCGACGAGCTGACCACCACGTCGACCTCCACCGTCTGGCGCGTGCAGGAGGACGGCGTGGGCGTCGAGTCCGTCGACCCCCGCGAGCTCGGGCTGGCCCGGGTCGCTATGGAGGACCTGCGGGGCGGCGACGCGACCGTCAACGCCGCGATCGCCCGGGCCTTCCTCGCCGGCGAGACCGGCCCGGTCCGCGACGCGGTGCTGCTCAACTCCGCCGGTGCCGTCGCCGCGTACGAGGGCCTGACCGCGGGGGAGCCCGTGCAGGACGCGCTCGCGGCGCACCTGCCGCGGGTCGCCGAGGCCGTCGACTCGGGCGCAGCCGCCGCGCTGCTCGACCGCTGGGTCGCGCTGTCGCAGGAGATCGCGGGCGCGTGAGCGAGTCGGGGCTGGACCGGATGCGCGCGGACGCCGCAGCCCGGGGTCTGACGGTGACCGTCCGCGAGCGCCCGGCCGCGCGGAGCCTGGAGGAGGCGGCGGCCCTCATGGAGCTGCCGCCGTCGCAGCTGGTGAAGTCGCTGGTCGTGCGCCGCGGCGAGGGCGATTACCTGTTCGCGCTGGTCCCCGGAGACCGGTCGATCGCGTGGCCCAAGCTGCGCGCCGTGGTCGGGGTGAACCGGCTGGCGATGCCGCCGGCCGACGAGGCGCTCGAGGCCACGGGGTACGAGCGCGGCACGATCACGCCCGTCGGGGCGCGGGGCGACTGGCCGGTGTACGTCGACGAGCGGATCGTCGGCGCGACGGTGGCGCTCGGCGCCGGCGCGCACGGCCACAGCGCGATCGTCGACGCGGACGCGCTCATCGCGGCGTACGGTGCGATCGTCGCCGACATCTCCGACTAGGGCCCGCGAACAGAACGCACAAAATTCCATTCCGTGGAATTCGGTGTTCCGCCCGCCTAATCTTGGCGGCGTGAGTAAGCGCACAGTCTCCCCACAGATCGCCCGTTCCTGGCTGCTCGTCCCGGCCTCCCATCCCGAGTCCTTCGCCGTGGCACAGGCCAGCGAGGCCGATGCCGTGATCATCGACCTCGAGGACGCAGTCGCCGCGAAGGACAAGGAGCAGGCGCGGGCGGACACCGTCGAATGGCTGTCGACCGGCCATCGCGCCTGGGTCCGCATCAACGACGCGGCGAGCGAGTACTGGAGCGCCGACTGCGCCGCGCTCAAGCAGTGCGCCGGGCTCGAGGGCGTCATGCTCGCGAAGTCCGAGGGCTCGAGCCACCTCGACGACACCGCGGATCGTCTCCCCGACGGCACGCCGATCCTCGCGCTCGTCGAGACCGCCCGCGGGATGCAGAACGTCGCACGGATCGCCTCGGCGCCGTCGACCTTCCGGATCGCCTTCGGCACGGGCGATTTCAAGCGGGACACCGCCGTCGGCGAGGATCCGATCGCCCTGGCCTACGCGCGCTCACAGCTGGTCATCGCGTCGCGCGCGGCCCGCCTGCCCGCGCCCATCGACGGGCCGACCCTGAACATCGCGCACCTGCCCACCGGGACAGCCCTGGCGAAGGAGATGGGCATGTCCGGGAAGCTGTGTCTCACCCCGGAGCACGCCGGCGTCATCAACAGCGGCCTCAGCCCGAGCGAGTCGGAGGTGGCCTGGGCGCACGGCTTCATCGACGCCTTCGAGAAGTCGGGCGGCAAGATCACCGACGGCTCCGACCTGCCGCGTCTGGCGCGGGCCCAGAAGATCGTGCAGCAGGCCGTCGACTTCGGCATCGAGGTCGAGGCCGCGGAGGTCAGCCACAGCGGCTACTGACCGCGCGGCCTACGCTCGGGACATGGGGTTGTTCGGGAGGAAGAAGTCGGTCGACGACCAGCCGGATCCGTACTTGGAGCTGCTGGCCATCCGGGACGCGGATCGTCTCCGGTCACTCACGCGGACCGTGTTGGCGGAGAACGGGTTCGAGGCGGAGGTCCGCGGCGATCACGTGGTGACCGCCGATGGCCGCACATTCGGGCTCGACAATCTCATGCGCAAGGTCCGCGGCGCCGGGCCCGCCGAGTGGGACGGTGTCGTCCGCGAGCACTTCTCCGCGATGCTCCGCCCGCCGGACGAGGAGCCGGACGAGGCGCAGATGCGCGAACGGATCATCGCGCGGCTGTGGGACGTGACCGCGACGGACGGTCGGATGAGTTTCGACTACGCCCTCGAATGGCAGTCCGGCGTGGCCGAGGTGCTCGCCGTCGACTACCCGGACCGGGTCAGCATCCTCAGCGACGGCTCCGTGCGGGAGATGGCGCCGCTCGGGCCCTGGTACGACCGGGCGCGGCGCAACCTGTGGCGCGAGCTCACCGAGACGGCCGAGATCCGCGTCGAGACCGTGGAGCACGACGGGCACCGATTCCAGTGCGCCCTCAGCGAATCCGTGTACACGGCCAGCGGCGCGGTGCTGCTGCCCGAACTGCTCCCGCGATGGGTGCCGGGCGTCGACCTGAGCGGCGGCGTGCTGTTCGCCGTGCCCTTCCGCAACCAGCTGGCGTTCGCGGCCTGCTCGAGCGCGGAGGCTGCGCTCGGCGGCCTCATGCTGCTGCCGGTGTTCGCCGCCAACGGCTACTCCGACGGGGTGGGACCGGTGTCGCCGAACGTCTACTACTGGCGCGACGGCACGGTGACGCAGATCAGCAGCATCGCCGACGACGCCCTGAACGTGACGCCGCCGCCGGAGCTGCTGGAGATCATCAACGGCGAGTGAGCGTCAGTTCCCGATGTCGAAGCCCGCGTCGACGTCCGCCGAGGCGTACTCGCGGAATGCGATGTGGGTGGAGGTGCTCGCGACGCCGTCGATGCGGTTGATCTTCTCCGTGACTACCTCGGCGATCTGATCGTGCTCGCGCACGCGCACCTTCGCGATGAGGTCGATGTCGCCGGCGCACGAGTACACCTCGGTGACGCCCTCGATGTTCGCGACGGCCTGCGCGGTCTCGGGGATGCGGTGCACGTCGGCGTTGATGAGGACGATCGCGGTGATCACTGCGGGGCCTTCCGGTCGATCTGGCGTTCACGCGGCGTGCGTGGCCTCCTCACTGTATTGCCTGGCGGGCCCGCGCGGATGCGCCGCCGCCGCGCGGGCGTCGCGGCCGGCCTCGGAGGCCCGCCCCGCCCACTCGAGCCAGCGCCCCGCGCCCGCCAGCGGCTCACCCCACATCCCCTGCACGTCGACGATGCGCGTCCCCGGCCGCAGCGCCCAGCGGCGCAGCAGCGCCGCCTCCTCCGGGCTGGCGCCGTGCAGGGTGTCGGCGGGGAAGAGGGCGTCGGGAACGTCCGGCGCGGCGAGGTCCCCGCACGCTTCGTACACGGACTCGGCGCCCGCACGCAGCCGGTCGAAGACGGGCATCGGCGGCACCCCGCGCGGAGCGACGCCGGCAGCGGCGAGGCGGCCGTGCCGCACGATCGAGAGCTCCCAGCCGCCGGCCCCGTCGGGGTGCGCGATCGACAGTTCGGGGACGTCCGCGAAGGCGACCAGCGCGTGCGAGCGGGCGACCGCGTCCACCAGTTGTGCGGTCCGGTCGCGCAGCCGGGCGGCGGACTCGAAGAACTCCCGCTCCGCGAGGGCGGCCAGGCGCGCCTCCAGCGCGTCGAAGACCTCCGACGAGCGTCCGGTGAGCGCGGCGGCCGCCCGCTCGGCCCGCGGCCGGTACACGGCCGCGGGCTCCGGCGCTGCGGCCGAGGCCCGGCACCCGCCGAGGGGGTGGGCACCGTCGGGGCCCAGGGCGCAGGAGTGGACGGCACCGGCCCGCAGCCGGGTGGTGCACGTGCGCAGGCCGCTCGCCTCGGCGAGCAGGTCCGCGAGATCCGCCGCGTCGGTGCGGGAGCGCACCGGGCCGATGCACGCGGCGCCCGCGGGCGCCGAGCGCTTCACTGCGAGCCGGGGGAAGGCCTCGGCGGTCAGACAGATCCACCAGCCGCGTTTCGGGTACTTCGACCGCCGGTTGTACGGGGGAGTGTGCGCGGCGATGAGCCGCAGTTCCCGCGCAGCGGCCTCGAGCGCATGCGCGCACTCCACATGGTCCACGCGCTCGGCGAGGCCCACCATCTCCTTGATCCGGCCCCGCGTCTCGCCGGCGGTGAAATAGCTGCGTACCCGGCGGTGCAGGTTCCCCGACGTGCCGACGTAGAGCACCTCGTTCCCCGGCCCTCGGAACAGGTACACGCCCGGCCGCTCCGGCAGCGGATCGGCGAGGTGGCGCTTCGCGCGCTGCTGGGGCGTGACCGACGGCAGGTGCCCGCGCAGCTCCCCGAGCGTGTGGATGCCGAGGTTGCCGACACGGCCGATCAGCCCGTGCAACACCTCGACGGTGGCCCGAGCGTCGTCGAGTGCTCGGTGGTTGGGCGTGGTCTCGGTGCGGAACAGGCGCGCGAGCTCGCTGAGCTTGACCGACGGTGCCTCGTCCCGCGTGAGCACCCGGCGCGCGAGCTGGACCGTGCACAGCGAGGCGGGCTTCGGCCACGGGGTGCCGGTCGCGGCCGCGGCGGCCTTGAGGAAGCCGAGGTCGAACCGGGCGTTGTGCGCGACCAGGACGGCGCCGTGCGCGAACTCGAGGAACGAGGGGAGGACGGATTCGATCCGCGGGGCGCCCGTGACCATCGCCGTGGTGATGCCGGTGAGGTGGGTGATGTGGGGGGAGATGCCGCAGCCGGGGTCGACGAGCGTCGCGAACTCGCCCAGGACCTCGCCGCCGCGGACTTTGACCGCGCCGATCTCGGTGATGGCGTCTCCACCCCTGGGGGAGCCGCCCGTGGTCTCCAGGTCGACCACCACGAAGGTCACCTCCCGCAGGGGCGGGTCGACGGTGCCCGTCTCGCAATCGTCCAGGCTGAGCTGCATGCCGCGACGGTAGAACACCCCACCGACAGGTTTCCGCCGACCGAACGCGCACTCGAAACTTGTCAGTGACCGGGCCTAGCGTCGCCGGCATCGAGACCCCGTCAACGAAGGGACGCGCCATGACGCTGCACGTCGACTGCTCCACCTGCCCCGCCAAGCCGCGCGCCTGCGGCGACTGCGCCGTGGGTTTCCTCCTCGGCCCGGTGGTCGTGGCCGCGCCGCCCGTGTCGGGTCCCGACGACGACTCGGTCACGGATCCGGGTCTGAGTGACGCAATCGCGGCGTTCGCGAACGAGGGAATGCTGCCCGGCCTCCGGGTGGTGCCTGACCAGGCGAAACAGGCGGGTTAGGATGCCTCTCAGGGGTGACTCGGGGTGGTTCCCCGGCGCGTCCGGCTAGACAGGCGCGTTTCCGTTTCGTAATCTTTCTGAGACCTTGCGGAGGAGCCCGGAGCGAAAACCGCCCCGTCTCCCGAGGTCACCGCCTAAGAGGCCGCAAGGCCTCGCCGGGGACCCACACGCGTTATCCGGGGTGAATCGCCGGAGGTCACGACCTCTGGGGTAGGGCATCTTCCTCGCCCGAACCCGTCAGCTAACTCGGTCGGCGGTCGGGAAGAAACTTAGGAGAATCGCTTCGTGGCGAAACACCGACTTCAGCCGCAGCCGAGCAAGGGTGCCACCGTCGCCCGCGGTGCGCTCGCAGCGGGCGCCGTGACCATCGGTACGCTCGCGGCCCCCACGGCCGCGTTCGCAGCGCCCGCCCCCGCTGCGCCGGCCCCGGTCGCGCCCAAGGCGAAGCCCGCCCCCGCGCCCGGCGTCAAGCCCGGGGTCACCGCAGGCAAGGCCAAGCCCGCCGCGAAGCCCGCGCAGACCGTCGCCTCCCGCAATACCACCGCGCGCCCCAACGTCGTGAGCGGCGTCGCGGTCGCCCCGAAGCCGGGCGTCACCACCGTCGCCGGCGCACAGCCGGGCGGCGCGAAGGCCAAGGTCGTGCAGGCCGCGCTGTCGCGCACCGGCCTGCCCTACTCGTACGGCTCCGCGGGCCCCAACTCGTTCGACTGCTCGGGCCTCGTCTACTGGTCCATGAAGCAGGCCGGCATCACCGTCCCGCGCGACAGCTACGGCCAGCTCGGCGGCGGCCGTTCGATCCCCATCTCCGACCTGCAGGCCGGCGACATCGTGATCTACAACGGTGGCAGCCACGCGGCTCTGTACATCGGCAACGGCAAGGTCGTGCACTCGGTGAACTACGGCATCCCGGTCAAGGTGAGCCCGCTCAACGAGATGTCGGTCTACTCCGCCCGTCGTTACTGACGTAACCTGGCAGTGATTGCGTTCGCAATCGTGCTCCAGCTTGGAAGGACCCGCTCGGCCGTGTCATCGACCTCCTCGTCCCGTTCGCTCGTGCTGCGCGGTTCTGCCGCGTCCGCCGTGGTCGCCCTCGTGGCCGGCTTGACCGTCACCGGCAGCGCGACCGCGGACCCCGACACCGCCGACGCCGCGCTCAAGCAGTACGAGGCGCTCTCGGAGCAGGCCTCCGGCACCAACGAGGCGGCGAAGGCCGCGCAGGAGGACGCCGAGAAGGCCACGGCCGCGAAGCGCGCGGCCGATGCCACCCTCGTGGCCGCGAAGCGCGAGGTCTCCGCCGTGGCGGCGCGCAAGGCGGCGCTGCAGCCTCAGATCGACGCGGTGGTCGTGGCCAACTACAAGGGCTCGCGCACCAACCGCACGTACGCACTGCTCGTCAGCGACTCGCCGCAGCAGATGCTCGACCAGATGTCGACGCTCGACTTCGTCAACCGCGACGTCGTCGCCACCGTCGACGCGTACAAGAAGTCGAAGGCCGCCGCCGATTCCGCGGCCACCCGTGCCGCCGAGGCCGCCAAGTCGGCCGAGGACACCCGCACGGAGGCCGAGCGCAAGGCCGCGGACCTCAAGCAGAAGAAGTCGCGGCTCGCACAGGAGATCGCCCGGATCAAGGCGATCTACGACCGGCTCACCGGCGCCCAGCGCCAGACGCTGATCGGCCCGCCCACGCCGTTCGACCCCAGCAAGGTTCCGCCGGGGAGCACCGCGGAGCTCGCCGCCGTCCGGGCGGCGCTCACCCGCGTCGGCAGCCCCTACGCCTGGGGCGGCACCGGGCCGGGCCAGTTCGACTGCTCGGGGCTCATGGTCTGGGCGTACCAGCAGTCCGGCAAGTCCCTGCCGCGCACCTCGCAGGCGCAGCTCAACGGCGGGCGCCCCGTCTCCCGCGGCGAGCTGCAGCCGGGCGACATCATCGTCTACTACTCCGCGGCCACGCACGTCGGCATGTACGTCGGCGACGGAAAGGTCGTGCACGCCTCCACCTTCGGCGTGCCGGTGCAGGTCGTCCCGATCGACGCCGCCGGTCCGTACAACTCGGCGGTCCGCTACTAAGACTTCCGCGGTGCGGGCGGCGCCCACGGGGCTACAGTGAGCCCATGTCCGCTTTCCTGCTGAATCCGCAAACGGCCGACTACGCGCACTTCGACGAGGAGACGCGGCGCCTGCTCCGAGCGACCGTCGACTTCTTCGAGTCGTACGGCAAGGAGCGCCTCCTGCAGGCGGACCTGAACGCCGAGTGGGTGACGGACTTCCTCGCCTTCGAGAAGCGCGAGAAGCTGTTCGCCACGTTCCTCACCCCCGCGGCCTACGCGGACGGGGACCCGAATCGCCGGTGGGACGGCGCGCGCAACGCCGCTCTCAGCGAGATCCTCGGCTTCTACGGCCTCTCGTACTGGTACGCCGAGCAGGTCACCATCCTCGGCCTGGGGCCGATCTGGATGAGCGCCAACGAGGAGGCCAAGCGCAAGGCCGCGCGACAGTTGGCCGACGGTGGCGTCATGGCCTTCGGCCTCTCGGAGCGCGCGCACGGCGCCGACGTCTACGACACCGACATGATCCTGACCCCCACGGGCGACGGCGGCTTCACCGCGTCCGGCACCAAGTACTACATCGGCAACGGCAACGTCGCCGGGATGGTCTCGGTGTTCGGCCGCCGCGCGGACGTGGAGGGCCCCGAGGGCTACGTCTTCTTCGCCGCGGACAGCGGCCACCCGGCGTACGAGCTGATCGACAACGTGGTGCACTCGCAGATGTTCGTGTCGACCTTCGCCCTGCACGACTACCCGGTGACCGCCGAGGACGTCCTGCACACCGGTCCCGATGCCTTCGCCGCCGCGCTGAACACCGTCAACGTCGGCAAGTTCAACCTGTGCCACGGCGCGATCGGCATCGGCGAGCACGCCTTCTACGAGGCGATCACCCACGCCAACAACAGGATCCTCTACGGGCATCCCGTCACCGACTTCAGCCACGTGCGCGCCAACTTCGTCGACGCCTACGCCCGGCTCGCCGCGATGAAGCTGTTCAGCGACCGCTCGGTGGACTACTTCCGCAGCGCCAGCCGCGAGGACCGCCGGTACCTGCTCTTCAACCCGATGACGAAGTCGAAGGTCACGTCAGAGGGGGAGAAGGTCGTGACCCTGCTGCTCGACGTGATCGCGGCGAAGGGCTACGAGAAGACCACGTACTTCCACCAGGCCAACCGGTACATCGGGTGGATGCCGCGGCTCGAGGGCACCGTGCACGTGAACGTGGCGCAGATCCTCAAGTACATGCCCAACTACCTGCTCAACCCCGCCGAGTACCCCGAGATCGGCACCCGCCTCGACGCCGCCGACGACGCCTTCTTCTTCGCGCAGGGCCCGCTGGGCGGCGCGAGCAAGGTGCCGTTCGCGGACTGGACGACCGCCTACGAGGCCGCCGCGGACGAGCCCAACGTCGCGATCTTCTACGAGCAGGCGAAGGCGCTGCGCGAGCTCCTGCTCACCGCGGCGCCCGATAAGGCGCAGGCCGAGGACCTCGACTTCGTCCTCAACGTCGGGCACCTGTTCTCCCTCGTCGTCTACGGGCAGCTGATCCTGGAGCAGGCGGCCCTCACGGGGCTCGACCGGAGCCTGCTCAGCCGCATCTTCGACGTGCAGATCCGCGACTTCTCCGCGTACGCGGTCGGGCTGTACGGCAAGCCCGGCGCGACGCCGGCGCAGCAGCAGTGGGCGCTCGACTCGGTGCGGCGTCCCGTCGCGGATCAGGCGACCTTCGACCGGGTGTGGGAGCAGGTCGCCGCGTACGACGGCGCCTACGAGATGCGCCCCTGAGCCGTATGGGGCAGAGCGCCCAGTACGGTTGACGCATGCCGCGCACGCTGCTGGTCACCAACGACTTCCCGCCCCGCCCCGGAGGCATCCAGACCTACCTCCAGGCCTTCGTCCGGCAGCTGCCCGCCGACGAGCTCGTGGTCTACGCCTCGCGCTGGCGCGGGAGCGAGGAGTACGACGCCGCACAGCCCTTCGAGGTGGTCCGCCACCCGACGACGCTGCTGATCCCGACCCCCGACGCGTTCTCCCGTGCCCGGGATCTGGTGCGCTCCCGCGACATCGAGACCGTGTGGTTCGGCGCCGCGGCCCCGCTCGCGCTCCTGGGCGCCCCGCTCAAGGACGCGGGCGCGCTGCGCACCGTCGCCTCCACCCACGGCCACGAGGTGGGCTGGTCGATGCTCCCGCCGTCGCGCGCCTGCCTGCGCCGGATCGGCGACACCACGGACGTGACGACGTACGTCAGCAAGTACACGCGCGGGCGGTTCGCCGCCGCGTTCGGCCCGCGTGCCGCGCTGGAGCACCTCCCGCCCGGCGTCGACACCGACGTCTTCCGGCCCGACGATGCCGCCCGCTCCGCCCTGCGCGCCCGCTACGGCCTCGGCGAGGACGAGCCCGTCGTGCTGTGCCTCTCGCGGCTCGTGCCGCGCAAGGGGCAGGACATGCTGATCCGCGCCCTGCCGCGCGTCCGGAAGCAGGTGCCCGGCGCCAAGCTGCTGATCGTGGGCGGCGGCCCCTACGCGGAGACGCTGCACACGCTCGCGCGGGAGACCGGCGTCGACGACCAGGTGATCTTCACGGGAACGGTCCCGTTCGACGAGCTCGCGGCGCATCACAACGTGGGCGACGTCTTCGCCATGCCGTGCCGCACCCGCGGCGCCGGCCTCGACGTGGAGGGGCTCGGCATCGTCTTCCTCGAGGCCTCCGCGACCGGGAAGCCCGTGGTGGCAGGCGATTCCGGCGGCGCGCCCGAGACCGTGTGGGAGGGCGAGTCGGGCCACGTCGTGCCCGGCCGCGACGTCGAGGCGATCGCCGACGCCGTCGCCGGCCTCCTCGCCGATCCCGACCGGGCCGCGACGATGGGCGCCCGCGGGCGCGAGCTGGTGGCCGAGCACTTCGACTGGCGCCGCCTCGGCCACCGCCTCCAGACCCTGCTCAACCCGTACTGATCCACCTCGGAACTGACCGCCGAGCGACCTTCGGTGTGATCCTGCGGCCGCGGACCGGCGTGTCGCCGCCGACATGCACCGAAGCTGCGCAGTCGCACCGTCGCCCCGAGAACAGAACCGCCGCACCGGGATCCGGCGCGGCGGTTCTGTGTTCGGGTGGAGGTTACTTCGCGTAGAGCTCGGCGATGTCGTCGGCGTACTTCTGCGAGACGACGTTCCGCTTGACCTTCATGGTCGGCGTCATCTCGCCCGTCTCCTCCGAGAAGTCCTCGGGCAGGATGCGCACCTTCTTGATGGCCTCGGCCTTGGAGACGGTCTCGTTGGCCGCTGCCACGGCCTTGTTGATCTCGGCCAGCAGGTCGGGATCGTTGCGCAGGTCGGTGACGGTGGCCGACTCAGGCTTGCCGTTCGCGGCCTTCCACTGCGGGAAGGCCTCCGGGTCGATGGTGACCAGTGCCGCGATGTACGGCTGCGCGTCGCCGACGACCATGGCCTGCGAGATCAGCGGGTTGCTGCGCAGCGCGTCCTCCAGGCCGGCGGGGGAGACGTTCTTGCCACCCGCGGTCACGATCAGCTCCTTCTTGCGGCCGGTGATCGACAGGTAGCCGTCGTCGTCGATCGAACCCAGGTCGCCCGTGTGGAACCAGCCGTCCTCGATCGCGGCCTTGGTGGCCTCCTCGTTGTGCCAGTAGCCGCGGAAGACGACGGAGCCCTTGAGCAGGATCTCGCCGTCCTCGGCGATCTTCGCGGCCTGGCCGGCCAGCGGCCGCCCCACGGTGCCGATCTTCTGCGCGCCCGCGACGTTCACGGTGATCGCCGCGGTGGTCTCGGTGAGGCCGTAGCCCTCCATCACGGTGACGCCCACGCCGCGGAAGAAGTGGCCGAGCCGCGCGCCCAGGGGAGCGCCGCCCGAGATCGCGACCTTGCAGTTCCCGCCGAGCGCGGCCTTGAGCTTGCCGTAGACAAGCTTGTCGAACAGGGTGTGCTTCGCCTTGAGGATCAGGCCGGCGCCTCCGGTGTCCTGCGCCTGGCTGTACTCGATCGCGGTCTGTACGGCGGCGTCGAAGATCTTGCCCTTGCCGCCGTCCACGGCGCTCTGCTGCGCGGAGGCGTAGACCTTCTCGAAGACGCGTGGGACCGAGAGGATCAGTGTGGGCTGGAAGACGGAGAACTGCGGCACCAGGTTCTTGGTGTCGTTGAAGTGGCCGACCAGCGCGCCGCCCTTGAAGCAGGCGATGTTCACGGCGCGCGCCAGCACGTGGGCGAGCGGCAGGAACATCACGTTCGAGCCGCCGCGGATCGCGTCGCCGAACGGCGAGCTGAGGATCGCCTCGGCCTCGCTCATGAGGTTGGAGTGGGTCAGCTCGCAGCCCTTGGGGCGGCCCGTGGTGCCGGAGGTGTAGATCAGCGTCGCGAGGTCCTCGGCCTTCACGTCGGCGCGGCCCGCGTGGACCTGGTCCTCGGTGATCTCCGCGCCCTCGGCGGTGAGCGTCGCGACGGCGCCCGGGTCGCCGTCGGCGGGGTCGATCTGCAGGACGCGCTGCACATTGTGCAGGCCCGTCAGCTCCGCGACCTCGGCGGCCTGCTTGGCGCCCTCGATGATCATGAGGACCGCGTCGGAATCCTCGAGGATCCAGTCGATCTGGCCCGACGAGCTGGTCTCGTAGACGGGCACGGTCACGGCGCCGACGGCCCAGATCGCGAAGTCGATGAGCGGCCACTCGTACCGGGTGGACGAGACCAGCGCGACGCGGTCGCCCGGCTTCACGCCCTGCGCCACGAGGCCCTTGGCGACGCCGAGGATCTCCTGCTCGTACTGCTTCGAGGTCACCGGCTCCCAGGTACCCGCGACCAGGCGCTTGATCCGGACGCTGTCCGGGTCCGTGCGGGCCACATCGAAGACGACGTCGACCGTGGAGGCCGAGGGGTCGATGGTGTAGTTGGCGGGAACGCTGATCTCGCGCACGAATCCTCCGGGTCGCAAACGGTGGTGTTGTGGTGAACCTTACACCGCTGCTCGGGGCGCGTTCCGGGCCCGAACCGACCCGGCACCGTCCGTCCCGCGGCCCGATGTGTGAAGCTTAGGAGGTGAGCACCATCCAAGTGGCCGACGTCGCGTTCGTCGCCGCCCACCCGAGTGCCGTGGCCGCCGCGATGGCGGGCGCGCAGCGGTGGCGCGGCTGGTTCCCCGACCTGCGGATGACCGTCACCGAGGACCGGGGCGATCTCGGGATCCGCTGGAAGGTCGACGGTCCCGTCACCGGGACGTCCGAGTTCTGGATCGAGCCGCATCTCGACGGGAGCCTGCTGCACTACTTCCTGCACGCCGAGCCGGCGGCGCCCATGACGCCGGAGCAGATCGTCGCCGACGTGCGCGAGCGCCGGGTCCGCGGGCACGACGTCATGTTCGACGTGAAGTTCACCGCCGAGAACGGCCGCGTCCTGGGCGGCCCGGCCGTCGGGGAGGTGGAGCGTGTCTGACGCGGAGCGCACCCGCGAATCCATCGTCATCGCGGCGCCGCCGGAGCGGATCATGGCGGCGATCTCCGCGTTCGACCGCTACCCCGAGTGGGTCTCCGCGGCGCGCGAGGTCACCGTCCTCGAGACCACCCAGGACGGGCAGCCCCGGCGCGTGCGGTTCGTGCTGGAGGAGGGCTTCCTCCGCGACACCTACGAGCTCGAGTACCGCTGGGCGCCCGGCGGCCGGTCCGTCGAGTGGGACCTCGCGGCGAGCACGCTGCAGAGCACCCAGCACGGCCGGTACGACCTCACCCCGACCGCCGACGGTGCCGGCACCACCGTGACGTACACCCTCGAGGTGACGCTGCAGATCCCGATGCTCGGGATGCTCCGCCGCAAGGCGGAGAAGGCGATCACCGACACCGCGCTCAAGGAGCTCAAGCGCCACGTCGAGGGCGAGTCGGCGGCGCAATCCTGATGTCCGGGGAGGGCACCGCGCCCCGTCTGCTGCTGGTGTCCGGCGCCGGGGGAGCGGGCCGGACCGTGCTGGCGACCGCCTTGGCGGCCCGCGCCGCCGGCCGCGGCCGCACGCTCCTGGTCACCGTGGGCCGGGTCGTCGATCCGCTCCTCGCCGACGGGACGGGGCCGTTCGACCACGTCCATCTCAATCCCGTCGAACTGCTCGCGCAGTGGTGGGCGGGCCTGTCCGCCACCGTCCGAGCCGGTCGCGGGCTCGCCGACGGTGCCGACGCCGGGGCGTCCGGGTTCGACCCCTTCGCGCTCGAGCCGCCCGAGCTGACGGGCCTCGCCGATGCCGAGCACGTCCTCGTGCTCCGCGCCGTCCGGGGGCACGTGGAGTCCGGCGCGTACCGCACCGTCGTCGTCGACGGGCCGGCCTTCGACGGCCTCGTCGCCCTTCTCACGGCTCCGTCGTCGCTGGCCGCCTACCTGGAGCGGGTGTGGCCGCGGCACGTCCGGCTCTCCGGACCGGCGGCCGGCCCCGCCGCGGGCGCGCTCGCCGCGCTGCTGCTCGCCGAGCCGCTCGCCGGGCTCGCCGACCAGCTGGCGGCGTTCGTCGCCGATCGGTCGGCGCTCGAGCTGGTGCACGTCGTCACCGGCGATCCCGGCCGCCCCGCTCGCGCCCGGGAGGAGCTGGCCGCGCTGGAGGTACTGGGGCTGCGCCCGGTGGCGCTCGTGCTCAACCGGTTGATCGCGGTCGACGACCGGTTCGCGCTGGACCTGCCGCACCCGGCGGTGCGGCTCGTCGGCTCCCGGGTGGCCGCACAGGACGATGCGCGCGAGGCCCTCGCGGAGGTGGCGACGGTGCTCGACCGCCCCGTCGTCGAGGCCGCCGAGGCGGTCGAGCCCGTCGTGACGCCGGCCGCCGCCGCCGCCGTGGAGTGGGACGCGGACGCGATCCTCGACGCCGCGCCCGCCGTCGTGCCCGTGCCGGAGGTGCGCGCGCTGGGCGGCGCGGGTCTCGACGCGCGGTACGAGTGGGCCGTCGCGCTGCCGATGGTCGACCCCGCGACGATCGGGCTGGGCCGCGTCGAGGAGGACGTCGTCGTCGAAGCCCAGGGTGTGCGGCGCCGGATCCGGCTACCGTCTGTGTTGCGCCGCTGCGTCGTTGCGGGCGCCACGTACGAGGAAGGGGACTTGCGCGTGACCTTCGTCCCCGATCCGGAGGTGTGGCCCCGTGGCTGATCCGACCCCCGATCCCTCCGAGGAGTTCCTCGCCTCCGCGGCCCGGCTGTTCGAGACCGCCCGCCCGTGGATCGCCGCGGCTCTCGCCGAGCACTCCGCGCACCCGGACGGCGAGCCCGGCGCGTGCCGGCTGTGCGCGCTCGGCGGAGCCGTGGGCCGGCACATCGAGCCCTTCGCCGCCGAGGCGTCGAAGTCCTTCGGCCAGTTCGCCGACGAGGTGCTGGCCGACCTGCTGCGGCTCGCCGAGGAACTGCTGGGCAGCGCGCGGATCGCCGCCGCGGCGGTGGCGGCGGACTACCTCGCCACCGTCGGGGGCGGGGCCCCGCCGGGCCCGCAGGAAGCCGCCGCGCCCGCGGAGCCGCCCGCGCCGTCCTCCCAGGCGAGCGGGTACGAGCGCATCGATGTCCGCCTGGCCCCCTCCGAGGAGGACCCCTCCGCATGACGCTGACGATCGGCATCGACATCGGCGGCACCTCGGTCCGCGCGGGGGTCGTGACGGACGACGGCACCGTCGTCGACACGGCGCGGGCGGAGACCCCGCGCAGCGCCCGCGCCCTCGAACGCTGCCTGGACCGCGTGGTCCAGGAGCTGTGCGTGGAGCACGACGTGAAGGCCGTGGGCCTCGCCGTCGCCGGCTTCCTGGACCCCGCGCGCCGGACGGTGGCGTTCGCGCCGCACCTGCCGTGGCGCGATGCGGCGGTGCCCGCCGAGATGACCGAGCGGATCGGCCTGCCGGTGGTCATGGAGCACGACGCGAACTCCGCGGCGTGGGCCGAGTTCGTCCACGGCCCGGCGCGGCAGTCGCGCGTCACGTGCGTCGTCGCGCTCGGCACCGGCATCGGCGCGGGCCTGCTCATCGACGGCGAGCTCTACCGCGGGGCCTACGGGGTGGCGCCGGAGCTCGGCCACCTGCAGGTGGTGCCCGACGGTCGGCCGTGCGAGTGCGGCAAGCGGGGGTGCTGGGAGCGCTACTGCAGCGGCACCGCGCTGGTGGAGACGGCGATCGACCTGATGGGCGGGCAGGGCTCGCGGGGCGTGCTGCTCGCGCGGGAGCTCGCGGACGACCCGGGCTCGCTGACGGGGCGCAAGGTCGCCGCCGCCGCGGAGGCCGGCGACCCCGTCGCGCAGGAGGCGGTCGGGGAGCTGGCCCGCTGGCTCGGCGTGGGCCTGGCGATGGTCAGCGACGTCTTCGACCCGGACCTCATCGTGCTCTCCGGCGGGGTGGGCGCCTCGTCTCGGCTGTTCCTCGACGACGCCCGGGACCACTACGCGCAGCAGCTCACCGGCGGCAGGTACCGCCGCAAGGCCCGCATCCGGGCGACGGAGCTGGGCGAGCGCGCCGGGATGCTCGGCGCCGCCGCGCTCGCGCGGGACGCGGTCCGCGGCTGATCGCGCGGCGCCGTCCGCGCCGCCTCGGTAGAGTGAGGCACAGCACGTCGGGTCGGGGATCAGGAGCTGGTCACATGTGGTGGATGGTCTTCAAATGGGTACTCATCGGACCGGTGCTGCGCCTGCTCGGGCGCCCGCGCGTGGTCGGCGTCGAGAACCTGCCGAAGGACGGGCCGGCGATCCTCGCGAGCAATCACCTCGCGGTCATGGACTCGTTCTTCCTGCCGCTCATGGTGCCCCGGCCCATCAAGTTCCTCGCGAAGAACGAGTACTTCACCGGTAAGGGCCCCAAGGGCGCCTTCAAGAAGTGGTTCTTCTCCTCCGTCGGCTGCATCCCGATCAAGCGCGGCAGCGCGAGCGCGGCCCAGGACGCCCTCGACGCCGGCGTCGGCGCGCTCCGGGACGGCCAGCTTCTCGGCCTCTACCCCGAGGGCACCCGCAGTCCCGACGGCCGGCTGTACAAGGGCAAGACGGGCATGGCCCGGATGGCGCTGGACACCGGCGCCCCGATCATCCCGGTCGCGATGGTGGACACCGAGAAGTTCAACCCGCCCGGTTCGACCCTGCCGCACCCGACGAAGGTGCAGATCCGCATCGGGAAGCCGCTGGACTTCTCCCGGTTCGAGGGCATGTCCGGCAACCGGTTCATCGAGCGGGCCATCACCGACGAGGTGATGTACGAGCTGATGAAGCTCTCCGGCCAGGCGTACGTGGACGTCTACGCGCAGGACGTGAAGGACGGCGTCGTCGTCCCGGGCGAGGAGCGCGAGGCCGGCGCCGCGTAGCCTGACTGCCCATGCGCTACTTCTATGACCTGGAATTCATTGAGGACGGCAGGGTCATAGACCTGGTCTCGATCGGCATCGTCGGCGAGGACGGGCGCGAGTTCTACGCGGTCTCCACCGAGTTCGACCCGGAGCGCGCCGGGCCGTGGGTGCGCGCCAACGTGCTGCCCAAGCTGCCGCCGCCCGCGAGCAAGTCGTGGCAGTCGCGCGCCGCGATCCGCGACGACGTGCTCGACTTCCTCACCGCGGGCCCCGGCGACATCGAGCTGTGGGCGTGGGTCGCCGCCTACGACCACGTCGCACTGTGCCAGCTGTGGGGGCCGATGACGGCGCTGCCGCGATCGATGCCGCGGTTCACCCGCGAGCTCAAGCAGCTGTGGGACGAGCGCGGCCGGCCGCACCTGCCCGCGGCGCCGTCCGACGCGCACGACGCGCTCGCCGACGCCCGGCACAACCTCGCCAAGTACCGGGCGATCATCGGCGGATAGACCCGGCGTAATCTTTCTCACGTGGCAGTGAACTGGACCGTCGACGTCCCCATCGATACCCTCCCCAAGCTCCCGGCCCTCCCGGGTGACCTGCGCGAGCGCCTCGACGACGCGCTGGCCAAGCCCGCGCTGCAGCAGCCGAGCTGGCCGCGGGAGCAGGCGGACGCGATGCGCACGGTGCTCGAGTCGGTGCCGCCGATCACCGTGCCGCCGGAGATCCAGTCGCTGCAGGACCAGCTGGCCGAGGTCGCGCTGGGCCGCGCCTTCCTGCTGCAGGGCGGCGACTGCGCCGAGACCTTCGTCGACAACACCGAGCCGCACATCGCCGCGAACATCCGCACCCTGCTGCAGATGGCCGTCGCGCTCACCTACGGCGCGTCCATGCCGGTGGTCAAGGTCGCCCGCATCGCCGGCCAGTACGCCAAGCCGCGCTCCTCGGACACCGACGCGCTCGGCCTGACCAGCTACCGCGGCGACATGGTCAACGGCTTCCCGCCGGAGGAGGCCGTCCGCAAGCACGACCCGTCGCGCCTGATCCGCGCCTACGCCAACGCGAGTGCGGCGATGAACCTGGTGCGCGCCGTGACCGGTTCCGGCATGGCCGACCTGCACAAGGTGCACGAGTGGAACCGTGAGTTCGTCGCGAACTCGCCTGCCGGCGCCCGGTACGAGGCGCTCGCCGCCGAGATCGACGGCGGCCTGCGGTTCATGGCCGCGTGCGGCGTGGAGGACCGGAACCTCAAGTCCGCCACCATCTTCTCCAGCCACGAGGCGCTGGTGCTCGACTACGAGCGCGGCCTGCTGCGCCTGGCCGACGACCCGGAGGACCCCGAGGCCCAGCAGGTGCTCTACAACCTGTCGGCGCACTTCCTCTGGGTCGGCGAGCGCACCCGCCAGCTCGACGGTGCCCACATCGCCCTGATGGAGCTGATCCAGAACCCGATCGGCGTGAAGATCGGCCCGACGACCACGCCCGAGCTGGCGGTCGAGTACGTCAAGAAGCTCGATCCGCACAACAAGCCGGGCCGGCTCACCCTGATCTCCCGCATGGGCAACGGCAACGTGCGCACCGCGCTGCCGCCCATCGTCGAGGCCGTCGAGGCGACGGGCCACAAGGTGATCTGGCAGTGCGACCCCATGCACGGCAACACCCACGAGTCCTCGACGGGCTACAAGACCCGCCACTTCGATCGCATCGTCGACGAGGTGCAGGGCTTCTTCGAGGTGCACCGCGCCATCGGCTCGCACCCGGGCGGCGTGCACGTGGAGCTCACGGGCGAGAACGTCACCGAGTGCCTGGGCGGCGCGCAGGACATCTCCGATGCCGACCTCGCCGGCCGCTACGAGACCGCCTGCGACCCGCGCCTGAACACCCAGCAGAGCCTGGAGCTGGCGTTCCTGGTCGCGGAGATGCTCCGCGGCTGATCACACGGCGTAGCGGAGTTCCCGGGCGGCGGCGCCGTCGGCCGGGACTCCGTCGCCGGCGCACGGCACGAGCGTGAGGGCGTCGCCCCGCGCGACGCCCATCCGGATGTCGGACAACTCCCGCTGCGACCACGGCTCGCGGCGGAAGAACATGTCGTCGAGGCCCTTGACGAACCACGACGCCGAGAACGCGAGGATGCCGACGACCTCGGCCACCCAGAGTGGGCCGAGGTGGAGCGGCAGCGTCGCGCCGGTGCGCGCCGCGAGCAGGCACAGCGCGCTGACGGCCACAATCGTCGCCGCGCACGCGAGGTGGAACCGCCACCCGGCCCGGTTGGACACCTGCGCGAGGAGGTTCCGGACCCGCCCGCTGCCCGGCGGGGCGATGGCCGGCCGTAGGAAGGGGTTCCTCCGGTCGTGCACCGCCGTGGTGACGCACATGAGCGCGAACATCGCGAACACCACGAGCGCGGCCATGGCGTGGACGAGGGCCGTCCTGTCCGCGCCGAAGGCGAGCTGGAGGGGCGTCGCCACCGGAGGCGCCGCGCCGGCGCCGCACTCGCCCGCGGGGATCGGGCCGGGCAGCCGGGTGGGGAACGCGGCGACGGCGATCGCCGCGACACCGGCGACGGTGCTCAGCGCGTTCGCGGCCGATCGCCGGTTGAGCTTGTAGGAGAACAGCAGGAACCCGACGATGCCGAGGCCGATGACGAAGATGTCCCGGGCCCCGGAGTGGTAGTAGACGCTGAGCGAATCGCGCACCCGCACGCAGTACTCGCCGGACGTGGCGAAGTCGACCGCGATGAGCGCGACCGGAAGCAGCAGCCCCACGGCGCCGCCGTAGAACCTGATGATGAGCAGTGACCGCACCGAGTTCGATTCCTCGATCGCCCGCCGGTCCTCCGCGGGCATCGTGTCCAGGGCACAGCTCCGGTGCGCGCCGCCGTTCGTCTCCGCCATCGCGACTCCCTCCGCCGTGCAGCACCGCAGGTGCGGTCGCCCGGAGGCTAACAAGGCCCCGCGCCGACCGCCCGGCTTCCCGATGAGGCGGGTCACGAATCGCCGGAATCCCCCGCCGCGCCACCGGCGTCCTGGGACCATGCCCCCATGGGTGCCTACGCCGACGAGTACCGCCGCAGCATGACCGATCCCGAGGGGTTCTGGGCCGAGCAGGCCGCCGCGATCGACTGGATCGTCCCGCCCACGAGGATCCTCGACGCCGCGGACGCGCCGCTGTACCGCTGGTTCCCGGACGCGGAGCTGAACACCTGCGTGAACGCCGTGGACCGGCACGTCGCCGCCGGGCGCGGCGACCAGCCGGCGGTGATCCACGACTCCGCGATCACGGGCGAGGTGCGCACGCTCACGTACGCGGAGCTGCTGGAGCGGGTCGCGAAGTTCGCGGGCGTGCTCGCCGGCCTCGGCGTGGGGAAGGGCGACCGGGTGGTGGTGTACCTGCCGATGATCACCGAGGCGGTGATCGCGATGCTCGCCTGCGCGCGGATCGGGGCGGTGCACTCGGTGGTCTTCGGCGGCTTCGCGGCGCCGGAACTGGCCGCGCGCCTGGACGATGCGCGGCCGAAGGCGATCGTCACCGCGTCGTGCGGGCTCGAGGGCAGCAAGGTGCTGCCGTACCTGCCGATCGTGCACGCGGCCATCGACGCGGCGACGGCGAAGCCGGACGCCGTGGTGGTGTGGCAGCGCCCGCAGCTGACGGCGGAACTGGGGCCGCGCGATCACGATTGGGCCGCGGCGGAGGCGGCGGCGCGGCCCGCCGACCCGGTCGCGGTGAAGGCGACGGACCCGCTGTACATCCTCTACACCTCCGGCACCACGGGAAAGCCCAAGGGCGTCGTGCGCGACAACGGCGGACACGCGGTGGCGCTGGCCTATTCGATGCGGGCGATCTACGACGCGCACCCGGGCGAGGTGTGGTGGACGGCGTCGGACGTGGGCTGGGTCGTGGGCCACAGCTACATCGTGTACGCGCCGCTGCTCATCGGCGCCACGACGGTGGTCTACGAGGGCAAGCCCGTCGGCACCCCCGACGCGGGCGCCTTCTGGCGGGTGATCGAGCGGCACGGCGTGCGCAACCTGTTCACCGCGCCGACGGCGCTGCGCGCCATCCGCAAGGAGGACCCGGACGCCGAATTCCTCACGCGCTCCGACATCTCCGGCCTCCGGACGCTGTTCATGGCGGGGGAGCGGCTGGACCCCGACACGTACGAGTGGGCGGCGGCGAAGCTGGGCGTGCCGGTGATCGACCACTGGTGGCAGACGGAGACGGGCTGGCCCATCGCCGCGAACCTGCGCGGCGTGGAGCCGATGCCGGTCAAGCCGGGCAGCGCCACCGTCCCGGTGCCCGGGTTCGGGGTGCGGATCGTCGACGACGCCGGGCGGGACGTGCCCGCCGGTGCCGAAGGCGCCGTGGTGATCTCGCTGCCGCTGCCGCCCGGGACACTGCCGACGCTGTGGGGCGCCGACCAGCGCTACATCGACTCGTACCTCTCGACGTTCCCCGGCAACTACCTCACCGGCGACGGCGGCTACCTCGACGACGACGGCTACCTCTTCGTCATGGGCCGCACCGACGACGTGATCAACGTGGCGGGCCACCGCCTCTCGACCGGTGCGCTGGAGGCGGCGATCGCCGGGCACCCGGCGGTCGCGGAGTGCGCGGTGATCGGTGTGGCCGACCAACTCAAGGGGCAGCTGCCGCGGGCGCTGGTGGCGCTCAAGGCCGGCGGCGACTGGGACCACGACGCGGTGCGCGCCGAGATCGTGCAGCAGGTGCGCGAGACGATCGGCGCCGTCGCCGCGCTCAAGGAGGTCGCGATCGTCGCTGCGCTGCCGAAGACGCGGTCGGGCAAGATCCTCCGCCGCAGCATGCGCGCCATCGCCGAGGGCCGCGACGAGGCCGTCCCGTCGACCATCGAGAACCCGGCGGTGCTCGACGACCTGCGGGGCGTACTCCGCGGGTGATGCCTCAACGCTGCAGCAGCGGCGCGCTGCGGTAACTCCACAGGCCGATCGTGCTCAGCGCGTCGCGGTAGATGCTGCGCAGTTCGTCCGCCGACGGCGTCGCCAGCTCGGCGAGCGGCTTGTCCACGGCCGCCACGGAACTCACCGTGAAGGTCGCGGGCAGGTTCTCGCGCGCCGCCAGGATCAGGTCGACGGTGCCGCGCCGCACGTGGCTCGCCGAGCTCACCACGATCGCGTGGTCGACGCGCTTCGTCGCGAGCACGTACGAGCTGTAGAGCGCGTTCTCGACGGTGGTGCGGGCGAAGTTCTCGTCCGTGATCCGCGCGGCGTCGACGCCGCGCTCCACGAGCCAGTTCTTCATCAGCGCGCCCTCGGTCTTCCCTGCCTGTTCCACGCCGCCGGTCACCACGATCGGCGCCGCGGGCAGGGCCCGGGCGACCTCGAGGGTCTTCTCCAGGCGCTGGATCAGCGGCGCGTCCATGGTGCCGTCCTTCTTCAGCGCGTAGCCGAGCACGACGATGCCGGTGTTCGGCGGCGCGCTCGCCGGGGTCGCGTCGGTGATCGGGGTGCGCACGGCACCGTCGATCGCGGCGAACAGCGCCTCCACCTCGGCGACCCGGTCCGGTGCGATCCGGCGCAGCTGCTCGACCTCCGCGGCCGAGCCGGCGGCGTCGCCGAGGAAGCGGCTCCACACCGCGAGGTAGGTGTGCGCGTCGTCGTCGTCCGGCGCGAAGGCCAGGACCTTGCGGTAGAGCTCCAGGGCGCCGGGGACGTTCTTCTGCGCGATCCGGGCCGACGCGGCGCTGAAGAGGAGGTCGGCGCGGTAGGGGGCGAGCGCGGAGGCTTCGAGCAACTTCTGCTCGACCACCGCCATGTTGTCGACGGTCTTGTCGGTGTTCCCCGCGGTGGACGTGCGGGTGGGGTTGTCGAAGGCGTCCTTCGCCTCCGCGAGCAGCGCGGCCACCTGGCTCGCGACCCCGCGGGCGGCGGCGGACGAGGACGCCGCCGAGGAGGTCGGCGCACCGTCGGAGGAGGTCGAGGTGCAGCCGGCGAGCGTGACGGCGCCGATCGCGGCGAGGGCCACCGCGCGGGTGAGGACGGAGGTCCGGTTCATGGCGCCCAGGCTAGCCCGCGTGCCGGGGCCCCGCCGGGGATCAGTCCGCGCGCTGCGCCAGCTTGAGCAGGCGGCCGAGCAGCTCGTCGCCGGCGAGTTCGGTCTCCGCGGCGTCGCGGTCGCGGGCGACCTCGGCGTCGTGCTCCCCGTGCACCTGCGTGTGCAGCTGCTCCATGCGCCGGTCCAACTGCTCGGCGACGGCCGCGGCCGCCGAGAGCTCGTCCTGCAGGTGGGCGGGGACGGCACCGTCGTACTTGTAGAAGATCTTGTGCTCCAGGCTGGCCCAGAAGTCCATGGCGATGGTGCGGATCTGCAGTTCGACGGGCACGTGCACGGGGCCGGTGGAGAGGAAGACGGGGATCTCGACGATCGCGTGGAGGCTCTTGTAGCCGTTGGCCTTCGGCTCCGCGATGTAGTCCTTGACCACGACGACGCGGACGTCGTCCTGCGCGGTAATGGTGTCCAGGATCCGGTAGGTGTCGGCGATGAAGCTGCACGTGATCCGGATGCCCGCGATGTCGGTGATCGCCTCGCGGATCAGCGGCAGCTCGGGCGCGATGCCGCGACGGGCCACCTTCTTGACGATGCTCTCGGGCTTCTTGATCCGCGAGGTGACGTGCTCGATCGGGTTGTACCGGTGCAGCTGCAGGAACTCCTCGCGGAGGATCGTCACCTTGGTGAGCACCTCCTTCACGGCGAACTGGTACTCCATGAGGAAGCGGGTCAGCTCGTCGCGCATGCGGCGCGCCTGCGCCAGGGTCGCGGCGTCGGGCACGAAGCCGGGCTCGAACGGCGCGGGGCTGCTCATCGACGGTCCCCGCGCCGTCACGGCAGGGCCGTGACGGTCACCGTCGAGCCCGCCTGCACCCTCGTGCCCCCGCCCGGGTCCTGCCAGATGACCTGCGACTTGTCGGAGGCGAAGATGCCGTTGACCTTGACCTGCAGGCCGGCGTCGCGCAGGACGGAGCGTGCCTGGCCCACGTTCATGCCGGTCACCGACGGGACCGTGACACGCGAGGCCATGGTGACGGTGACGCGCTTGTTCGCGGGGTCGACGCGGCCGCCCGCGGACGGGCTCGTCGAGGTGACCACCGAGCCCGACCCGGTCTCGCCCGTCAGTTCGGCGACGAGGCCCGCGCGCTGCAGCAGTTGCTGCGCCTCGGCAGCCGTCTTGCCGGTCACGTCGGGCACCGTCAGGGCGTTCGAGACGAGAAGCGTCACGCTGCCGCCCTTGTTCACCTGACCCGACGGGTCCGTGCCGAAGACCTTCCCGGCCTCGGTGCCGGAGTCGAACTGCTGCGTGGTCTCCTTGACCGTGAGGCCGGCCGAGCGCAGCAGCGTCGTCGCCTCCTCGGGGCTGCGGCCGCGCACGTCGGGGATGTCGACGGGCTCGTTGCCGGCGGAGGCGACCACGGTCACCGTCGCGCCGACGGAGACGCGGGTGCCCGGGGTGGGCGAGAGGCCGATGACGCCGCCCTGTGCGATGTCGCGGCTGAACTGCGCCGGGCCGCGTTTGGGCACGAGGCCGTTGTCACGCAGCTGCTTCTCCACGTTCTCCGGGCTGTCGCCGGGGCGGAACTGCGGGACCGTCGGCCGCCCGCGGGAGTACTCGATGGTGACGGTGCCGAACCGGCTGATCCGGCTGCCCGCGGACGGGTCGAGGCGGGTGATCGTGTCCTCGGTGATGTCGTTGCTGTAGGAGCCGGCCAGCTCCACGTCGAGGCCGGCGTCCTTGATGGTCCGCTCCGCGGTCGGGCGGTCCATGCCCGTCACGTTGGGCACCGTCGTGTACTGCCCGGACGCCAGCCACCAGCCGCCGAACGCGAGCAGCAGTGAGACGACGGCGATGAGCGCGACGATGATCCACGATTTCGCCCGGTTCTTCCGCGGCGGCGACCAGGGCTGCGCCGCGGTCTCGGGCGGCAGCGGCTCGTGCATGGTCTCGGCGCGGGTGTGCTGCACCGGGGTCGCCGGAACGGCGGGCTGCGCGAGGGTGGGCGCGGGCACCCCGGGGGCGGCGCCCGGCACCGCCTGGCCGGGCTGCGGGGAGCCGGGCAGGGGTTGCCCCGCGATGAGCGCGCCGGTCGGCTCGGCGGCCGCCGGGATCAGCGGCTCGCCGCGCTGCGCGTACATCGCGGCGGCGGCGCGCTGCTCGGCGCTGGACTGCGGCGCCGGCACCGTGAACGGCGGCAGGTCGAGGTCCTCGGCGATCGCGCTCAGCGCCTCGGCCATGGCGAAGCCGTCGGCGTAGCGGCGCGACGGATCGCGGTCGGTGGCGCGGGCGACGAACTCGTCGAACTCCGGCGGCACCCCGGCGATCGCGGCGCCGGGCCGCGGGACGTCGTTGTGCAGGCGCTGGTAGGCCAGCGAGATGGCGGTGTCGCCGGTGAAGGGCACCTGGCCGGTGAGCAGCTCGTAGACGAGGATGCCGCTCGAGTAGACGTCGGAACGCGCGTCGGCGTTGCCGGACTCCACCTGCTCGGGGGAGAGATAGGCGGCCGTGCCCAGGATCACGGACGAACTGGTCACGGACGCGGCCGCGATGGCGCGGACGAGGCCGAAATCGGCGACCTTGACCTCGCCGCCGTCGGAGATGAGCACGTTCTCCGGCTTCACGTCGCGGTGCACCAGGCCGGCGCGGTGCGCGGTGCCCAGCGCCGTGAGTACGGGGCCCATGACGGCCGCGACGGCGTGCGGCGGCATCGGGCCGCGCTCGCCCAGCAGTTCGCGCAGCGTGCCGCCGGTGACCAGTTCCATCACCAGGAAGGCGAGCTCACCGTCGACGCCCTGGTCGTAGACGGCCACGAGGCCGGGATCCTTGAGCTTGGCGACGGCGCGCGCCTCGAACTCGAACCGGGAGACGAACTGGGCATCGGCGGCGTACTTCGGGTCCATCACCTTGATCGCGATGGGCCGGTCGAGCCGCAGGTCGAGGCCCATGTAGACGGTGGACATGCCGCCGCGCGCGATCACCGCATCGATGCGGTAGCGGCCCTCGATGCGGGCACCGATCAGCCGGTCGCGCGGGGTGTTCACCTTCTCCGGGTCCTCTCGATGAGTGCGGGTGTCGACAGTTCAGCCTAGCGACCCCGGGGGTGGAAGGGCCGAATCCGCAGCCTCGGTACAGTGTGACGGTGAGCTCCGTCCCGTATCTCAGCGACGACCTGCTGCCCGAGGGCACTGCCACCTACAACCTGGCCACGGTGGCGAAGGGCCTCGGCGTGTCGCAGTCGAAGGTGCTGCAGCTCCTCCGCGACCGCCAGCTGATCGCCGTCCGGCGCGGCGGCGACTTCCACGTCCCGCGGCTGTTCTTCGGCGAGGTCGACGGGCGTTTCTCCATCGCCAAGCATTTCACCGGCCTGCTCAGCGTGCTCCGCGACGGCGGCTTCGACGAGGAGGAGATCCTGCGCTGGCTGTTCGAGCCGCAGGAGGACCTGGGGGAGTGCCCCGCCGAGCTCCTGCACACGGACTCCGCGCGCGAGATGATCCGTCGCGCGCAGTCGATGGCCTTCTAGCGACGCCGGATCCGACCGGCGCGGGCGCGGCGGATCTCTGCGTTCCCGAGGAACGAAGTCGAGTGCTCGTCCGCGCAGGGTATGCGGATGTTGCATACCCGGATATGTGCAGTTCAGAGTACGTTTCTGCTACGTGGGGTATGTCGATTTCGCATACCGTGCGTCGTCTAGGACAGGTGGTCGACGACAGCGCGGGCCTGCGATCGCAGGTCCGGCCGATTCAGGAGTTCGACTCGCCGGCCCCGGGACCACACCCGTACAGGAACGGCCTCGAACCCCTCGAGTCGCGGCCCCGTCACCAGGGCGACGGCGAGATCGGACTCGCCGGAGCGCAGCGCCGCGACCGGGTCGTCGACGATGACCTGGTGGATCTGCAGCTCGTGTTCCCGGTTCCATCGAGTGACCTTGCCCTCCAGATGGTCGGGTAGGCCGAGCTCGGCGGTACGGCTGATGGTGACGGACTGCTGCACGGTCCCGCTCAGCGCACTTAGCTCGTCGATGTCCGCGACGATCCGTTCGATGATCGCGAGCGCCGGGAGACCGGCCGGCGCCGGTGTGGCGCCGCCCGGCCCGCGCTCGAACAATGCGTACCCCAGCGTGCGTTCGGTCACGGCGACGTACCGCGTCACGGTGGATTGCGCGATCCCGTGCGCCCGTGCGGCCATGTTCATGCTGCGCGTCCGGGCCAGCGTCGCGACCACCCGGAACCGCTCGATATCCGACATGTCCGGACGGTAGCCCCGGGCACCGACACGTCGGGGAACGGCGTGTCGGGCGGGTGCGGCGATGCTCGGCGCTCGCGGGGCTGCGCGGAGGGCCTACGGTGCATCGCTCGGAGCGCCGAGCGATGCACGGTATGCCGAAACCGCATAGCTCCACGTCGTCGCGACACTCTGACCTGCGCATTCGTGGTATGCCGAAACTGCATAGCTCGTTCGACGCGACACGTCACCACTTCCGGCTGGGCAGGTCCGTTCCTACGCCTGCCGCCCGCTCTCGCGGAACGCGCGTCGACACCGCGGGTTCGAGGCCGAGCTTCGGCCGCACCTTGAGCGGGTCCGGGCCGAGCAGTGACCAGCCGGCCAGCGCGCCCAGAGCCACGGCCAGCGCGACGTTCCACAGCGAGTACAGGCCGATGGAGCCCGTGGGCATGAAGACCACCATGAGCCACACGGACAGGCCCGCGATGATCGCCAGGGTGCGGCGCGACCAGGTGAACGCGCCCGCGACCGCCAGCGGCCACGTGTAGTACCAGGGCAGCGAGGCGGGCGAGAGCACGCACACGGCCAGCAGGCCGAGCAGGATGCCCATCACGTTGCGCCGCTCGTTCTGCCGGAACCGCCACCACAGCACCACCAGGGTGATCGCCAGCAGTGCGATGCCCAGCGCGCGGGTCACCACCAGGATCGGCGCCAGGTGCAGGTCGGTGAACGGGGCGGCGAGGAAGGCGGTGATCTGCGCGAGCGCCGTCGGCAGGGTGATGTAGTTGATGATCTTGATCGAGCCCGCGAGCGCCGTCATCCACCCCAGCCCGACGCCGGCGATGACGGTGAACGCCGCGAAGAGCGCGACGAAGGCCCCCACCGAGGCCGCCAGCACCGTGCCGAAGGCCTTGGCGACCGATTCCTGCGGATCCGCCTCCCTTCGGTGATGGAACCAGATCCAGACCACGAAGGGCAGCGCGATCGCCGCGGTGCCCTTGACGGCGACGGCGGTCACGATCACCGCGACCCCGAACAGGTGCCGCCGGTCGAGGACGAGCGCGATGCCCGCCACCATGAGGCCCACCATGAGCGCCTCGTTGTGTACGCCGCCCACGAGGTGCACGATCACCAGCGGGTTGAGCACCGCGAACCACAGCGAGACGGCCGGCTTCGCGCCGAAGTGCCGGGCCAGCTTCGTCACGCCCCACACCGACAGCGCGATGCCCGGGAGCATGGCCAGCCGCAGCGCGATGACGCCGGCGAGCACGTTGTCGCCGCACAGCTGCGTGATCCACTTCGCGATGAGGATGAACAGCGGCCCGTAGGGCGCCGTGGTCGTGGTCCAGATGCCGCTCACGTCGTCGAGCAGGCCGTTCGGGTTCACCACGGGGCCGTCGACGTACGGGTCGAAGCCGTCGCGCAGGAGCGCGCCCTGCGCGAGGTACGAGTAGGCGTCGCGCGAGTACAGGGGCACCGCCACGATCAGGGGCGCGATCCACAGGGCGACGGTGCCCGCGACCTGCGGGAGCTCCAGTCGCCCGCCGAGTGCGGCGCGGCCCAGCCGGATCCACGCGACCACGAGCAGCGCGATCCCTGTCCAGAACAGGATCGAGCTCAGCACCAGGCCGTGGCCGAAGCGCAGCCACGACAGGTGCGCCGCCTCGAGCGTGGTGTCGTGCACGCGGATCGCGCCCGCGCCGAAGCTGCCCACGGTCGTCAGGACGGCGCCGACCAGCCCGAGCAGGGCGGGGCGACCGTCGCTGGACCGCAGGAAGGTGCTGTAGCCGCGCAGCGCGGACTGAACTGATCCGGACATCCCCGCCAGTCTAGTGAAGGCTCCGGCGTCAACCCGCGCTTCGGTCGCGGCTCAGCGCGCCCAACAGGTCCCAGGTGCGGCGTTGATCCTCCGGGCCGCCCAGATCGGTCTGCGTGGCGAAGATCTCGGTCGCGCCCGCGTCGACGTACCGGCGCAATCCGCGCGCGACGTGCTCCTCGTCGCCGATCAGCGCGAGCTCGATCGGATGCGCGATCCCCTCCGCCGCGAACACGGACCGGTACGACGGCACCGTCGCGTAGAAGTCGAGCGCCGGGCGCACCGCCTCGCGGACCCGGTCGGCCTCGTCGGTGACCACGACGACCACCCCGGCCACCACCCGCCTCGCCGCCCCGCCCGAGCCCCGGAGCAGCCCGGGCACGATGCGTTCGGCGAGGGTCCGCGGCCCTGTGAGGAACGGGATCGAGCCGTCCGCGAGTTCTCCGGCCGCCCGCAGTGACTGCTCGCCCAGCGCCGCCACGAGGAGACCGAAGCCGCCGCCGCCCGCGATCGCCGATGGTGCCGCGGTGCGGGCGACGATCCGCTCGCCGGCGCGGTCGACGACGCCCGTCGCGCGGTAGTCGTCGAGCACGGCGAGCGCCTCGCGCAGGTGGCCGATCGGACGGTCCACGCCGACACCGAAGGTCGGCCGGTCGCGATCGGGGCCGGCGACCCCGACCCCGAGCGTGAACCGCCCGTCGCTCGCGGCGTTCGCGGTCTGCGCCTGGCCGGCGAGCACGAGCGGGTGCCGCGGCCCCAGCGGCACCACCGAGGTGCCGACGCGCAGGCCCGGCACCTGCGCGCCCACGACCGCCGCAGCGGTGGTCGCGTCGTGATCCTGCCGCTGCCCGAACCACACCGCGGGCACGCCGAGATCATGCACGGTGCGCGCCTGGTCGACGAGGTCGTCGACGTGGTTCTCGGCCCGTGCGCGCTGCCACAGCGCGACGCCGACGTCGACGGGGAGTCTCGAGACCATGCCCGCAGCCTGCCCCGCGCGGCCGGGCCGCGCCAGGGTTCCGACCCCGGTGATCGTGGCGGCTACAGCCCTGCGTACACGGCGACCGGGCCGCCCTCCAGGACGTGCACGGCGACGGGGGTCTCGAAGATCTCGGTGAGGAGCTCGCCGGTCATGATCTCCGACGGTGCGCCCGACGCCGCGATGGTGCCGTTCTTCAGCGCCACGATGCGGTCCGAGTAGGCGGCCGCGAAGTTCAGGTCGTGGACCACCAGGATGATCGTCTTGCCCAGCTCATCGGCCGCGCGGCGCAGGCGCCGCATCATGCTCACCTGGTGGCGCATGTCGAGGTTGTTGAGCGGCTCGTCGAGCAGGATCACGTCGGTGTCCTGCGCCAGGGTCATCGCCACGTAGGCGCGCTGGCGCTGACCGCCCGAGAGCTCGTCGAGGAAGCGGTCCGAGAGCTCCGTCAGCCCCAGGAAGCCCAGGGCCTCGTCGACGTGCCGTACGTCCTCCGCCGTCATCCGGCCGCGGCTGTGCGGGAACCTGCCGAAGGCGACGAGGTCGCGCACCGTCAGGCGGGCGTTGACCCCGTTCTCCTGCCGGAGGATGGCGAGCTTGCGCGCCACCTCCGTCGGCTTCATGGTGCGGATGTCGGTGCCCTCGAGCAGCGCCGTCCCGGAGTCCGGCGTCAGCAGGCGGCCCAGGATGGTGAGCAGCGTCGACTTCCCGGCGCCGTTCGGCCCGACGAGGGCAGTCACGCCCCCGCGGGTGAACTCCCCGGAGACCGGACCCAGCACGACGGTCTCGGCGTACGTCTTGGTGAGGTCCGTGAACGCGATCGCGGGGATCGTCTCGGTCAGGTTCTGGGTGGTCACATCGTCCCCCTTCGGCGGAACAGCATGGCGAGGAACAGGATTCCGCCGACGAACTCGATGATCACCGTGAGCATCCCGTTGGCGTAGAAGATGTTGTGCAGGATGAACTGCCCGCCGGCGAGCAGGATCACGCCGAGCAGGAAGGCCATCGGCAGCGTCGCGCGGTGCCGCCAGTCGCCGGCCAGCTGATACGCGAGCGTCGCGATGATGAAGCCGAAGAACATCATCGGGCCGACGAGCGCGGTGCTGATCGAGACGAGGACGGCGATGAGGACCAGCGCCAGCGTGAGCTCGCGCTGGTGGTTCACGCCCAGGCCCATCGCGGGATCGCGGCCCAGCAGCAGCACGTCGAGCACGCGGCGCCGCCGCCAGACGATGACGCCCACCACGATGCAGGTGACACCGGCGATCGGCAGCAGGTCGGCATTCACCGCGGTGAGCCGGCCGTACAGCTTGATCGAGAGCGCGTCGAACTCGGTGGGGGAGAGCAGGCGCTGCAGGAACTCGGCGAAGGCGCGGAAGGCCAGGCCCAGCACGACGCCCGCGAGCAGCAGTAGGAACAGGCTCGCGAAGCGGCCCGAGAACAGCCAGCCGTAGAGCACGGCGGCGAACATCACCATGGCCGCAGTCTGGGCGACGAACTGCGGCACCGAATCCCCGTTGTCGACGAACTTGCCGCCCACGATGTACACGCCCACTGTCTGGATCAGCACGTACAGCGAGTCCAGCCCGATGATCTGCGGCGTGAGGATCCGGTTGTGCGTCACGGTGTGGAAGAGCACCGTCGACAGGGCGCCGCAGAAGGCGGCGATGAGGATGGCGGTCGCGGTGCGCAGGCGCCGCTCGAACGACAGCCCGAACTGGAAGTCCCAGCGCAGCACGTCGTCCGCGCCGGTGCGCATCAGCAGGTAGACGGCCAGGCACGCCGTGGCGAGCGTGGCGGCGATCGCCATCCGGGCGCGCCAGCCCACGCGGCTCGTACTCCCGGCCACCGCGGGAGCCGAGACGGCCTCAGAGAGCGACACGGTTCCTCCTCGTGAGCAGGATGGACAGGAACGTGACGGCGCCGACCACGCCCATGATCACGGACACGGGGATCTCCATGGGGCGCACCACGACCCGGCCGATGAGATCGCAGCCCACGATCAAAACAGTCGCGAGCACCGCCACCCAGGGGAGCCCGCTGCGCACGTCGTCGCCGCGCAGCGCGCTGATGATGTTCGGCACGACGAGGCCGAGGAACGGGATGAAGCCGACGACGACGCTGGTGACGCCGGAGGCCAGCGCGACCATGGTGACGCCGATGCCCATCGTGAGGCCGTACCGCAGGCCGAGCGAGGTCGCGACGTCCTTGCCGAGCCCGGCGATGGTGAAGTAGTTCGCGAGCAGGAAGGTCGCGACGGCGATGATGGCGACGGCCCATAGCGGCTCGTAGAAGCCGCGGACGATGTGCGCGAAACCGCCGGAGCGCCAGCTCACCACGGCCTGCAGCAGGTTGGCGCCGATCGCCAGGTAGGTGGTGATGGCGCTGACCACGGCGCCCAGCATGAGGCCGACGAGCGGCACGATCGCGGAGCGCCGGGCGCGGATCCGGGAGATGAAGCCGAGGAAGACGAGGGTACCCAGGAAGGCGGTCGCCGTGGCGGCGATCATCCGGACCATCGGCGAGGCACCGGGGATGTAGAGCATGCACAGCAGCACGCCCAGGCCCGCCCACTCGGCGGTGCCGGCGGTGGTCGGCTCGACGAACCGGTTCTGGGTGAGCCGCTGCATGATCACGCCGGAGAAGCTCATGGCGAGGCCCGCGAAGACCAGGGCCGCGGTGCGCGGGACGCGGGAGATGAAGAACATGCGCCACATCTCGTCGTCGCCGGCGAGGAGCCCGGCGAGGGTGATGTGGTACTCGCCGGTCATCAGCGAGGCGAACAGGAGCGCCACGCACGCGAGCGCGAGGAGGGGGAGCGTGACGCGCCCCAGGCGGGTCCCCGTCCGGGGACCCGCCTGGGGCGGTGCGTCGGTGTCGGTCGTCGTCACTTCTTCGCGGCGATGGCCTCGGCCAGCTTGGCGTAGTTCTCGCCGTAGTCCTGGATGCCTTCGCGGATGTAGAAGTCGTTGTCCAGGTAGAAGATCCGGTCCTTCTGCTGGAACTCCACGTTCGCGAACGCCTGCTGCGCCTTGAAGGTCTCGGCCGCGGTCTGCGGCTTGCTGCCGTCGGTCGGCGGGACGGCGGCGTCGCGGTCCATGACGATGACCCACTGCGGGTTCGCCTGCGCGATGGCCTCGGGCGTGAGGCCCGAGTTGGTGTGGTGGTCGCCGGCCTGGCCGCCGAAGACGTCCTTGAGGTTCAGCGGGGCGATGAAGGGCTGCATGCGCTTCGCGCCGTTGTCGATCTTGCCGCCGTTGACGATCGAGAGGAAGACGGACTGGCCGGTGGCCTGCGCCTTCGCCGCGTCGAGGCTCTTGTCGAAGTCGGCGACGATCTGCTTGGCCTGCTCGTCCTTGCCGAAGATCTTGCCCAGGGTGATCGTCGAATCGCGCATGGTCTCGACGCGGCCCTTGGGCGCGCCGTCCTCGGCGGCGATGTCGATGAACGCGGCGCCCGTCTTCTCGGCGATCTTCTTGATGTCGCCCTCGGCCTTGGCGAAGCGGTAGCCGCCGATGATGAGGTCCGGCTTGACGTCCTCGATGACGTCCAGCTTCGGCTCCGCGTGGGTGCCCGTGTCCTTGATGTCCGCGTTCGAGATCCAGTCGCCCAGGACGCTCTTGGCGAACAGGCCCTTGGGGATCGCGACGGGCGTGACGCCCATGGCCTTCACGGTCTCGGCGCTCGTGTTGTCGAGCACCACGACCCGCTTCGGGTTCTTGGGGACCTGCACCTCGCCCTTGTTGGTGCTGACGGTGATCTTCTCGCCGGCGGCGGGCTTCTCCTCGTCGGCGCTGGTGGTGGAGCAGCCGGCGAAGACGAGGCCGGTCGCCATCAGCGCGGCCGCGACGGGCGCGGCCTTGCGGAAGCGGGTGAACATGCGGGGTGACTCCTTCTCGTACTTGCTGCAAGACGGGCACCGTAAGCCATCAGTAAAGAGGCTTAGGTAAACGGAACCATACCCAGGGGTGGCTAGGTTTGCCTAACTCTGCTGATCGCGATCAGGCCGCGCGGTCCACCAGGACCGCCGCGAGCCCCGCCAGGACGGGCCGGGCACCATCGGCGATGGGCGCCTCCGCCAGGGCGGACGTGGCCCGGGCCGTGAGCTCCTCGACCCGCGCCTGCATGGCCGACGGTGCGCCCGTCTCGCGCAGGGCGGCACGGGCGCGCTCGACGCCCGCGTCATCGAGATCGGTGCCGACGAGACCTCGCAGCTCGGCCGCGGCGTCGCCGCCGGTCGCGAGAGCGTGCGCCAGCATCGGGGTGTGCTTGCCGGACCGCAGGTCATCGCCCGAGGGCTTGCCCGTGACGGCCGGGTCGCCGAAGGCGCCCAGCAGGTCGTCGCGGAGCTGGAACGCGACGCCCAGGTCGACGCCGATCTCCCGCAGCGCGGCGATCGTCGCATCGGACGCACCGGCGAGCGCCGCGCCCACGTGCAGCGGCCGCTCGACCGTGTACCCGGCCGTCTTGAACCGGACCACGCGCTCCGCGGCCTCCTCCGACTCGTCGCGGGAGGCCTCGCTCACGATGTCCAGCAGCTGGCCGCCCAGCACCTCGGTGCGCATGGCCGCCCACGCGCGCGCGGCCCGCAGGTAGCGCTCGGGGGCCAGCCCGGCGCCGAGGAACATGTCGTCCGCCCAGGCCAGCGCCAGGTCGCCGAGGAGGATCGCCGTCGCCTCGCCGAACTTCTCCGACGAGCCCGACCAGCCCCGCTCGGCGTGCAACTGCGCGAACTCGCGGTGCGTCGTCGGGAAGCCGCGCCGGGTGAGCGAGGCGTCGATGATGTCGTCGTGGATCAGGGCGCACGCCTGCACGAACTCCAGCGACGCGCACGCCCGGAGCGCGGCCCGGGCGACGTCCCCGTCGGCCTCGCCGCCGCCCGCCAACCACCCCGCCCAGGCGAACGCGGGCCTAATACGCTTACCGCCGCGCAAAACGAAGCGCTCCAGCCCCGACGTGGCCTCCACGAACACCGGACCGACGGGTTCGACCAGGTCGCGGCGCTCGTCGAGGAAGGATTCGAGGGCCGGCTGCACGGCCGCCGCGATGTCCGTCAGGGAGGTCTGGGGCGGGGCGACGGGCAGCGTCATACCTGGAAACCTATTCTTAAGAGCGTGAGTGAACAAAGCCGGACCGTACTCGACCGACTCGACGCCGTGCGCGCGAGCGGCCGAATGCCGTTCTCGGTGGAGTTCATGCCGCCGCGCGACGAAGAGGGCGAGGCCCGGCTGTGGCGCGCCGTCCGCACCTTCGAGCGGATGGACCCGGCGTTCGTCTCCATGACCTACGGCGCGGGCGGCTCGACGCGCGACCGCACCGTCCGCGTGACCGGCGAGATCGCGGAGACCACCACGCTGCTGCCGGTGGCCCACCTGACCGCTGTGAACCACAGCATCTCGGAGCTGCGCGCTCTCATGGGCTCGTACGCGGACCGCGACGTGCGCAACGTGCTCGTGCTTCGCGGCGACCCGCCCGGCGATCCGATGGGCAAGTGGGTGCGGCACCCCGAGGGGCTCAAGTACGCGAGCGAGGTCGTCGAGCTGGTGCGCGAGCTGGGCGATTTCCACGTGGGCGTGGCCGCCTTCCCGGAGGGGCACCACCGCTCGCCCGACCTGGACACCGACGTGCGGTACTTCGCGAACAAGCTCCGCGCCGGCGCCGATTACTCGATCACCCAGATGTTCTTCGATGTCGACGACTACCTGCGGCTGCGCGACGCCGTGGCGGCCGCCGATCCGGAGCAGGGCGCGAAGCCGCTGATCCCCGGGATCATGCCGATCACCTCGCTGAAGTCGGTGGTCCGCATGGCCGAGCTGTCGAACGCGAAGATCCCGGACGCGATGCGCGCCGAGCTGCGCGCCGCGGCGGGCGACGGGCCCGAGGAGGACCGCGCCGCCGTGCGCGCCGTGGGCATCGACATCGCGACCCGGATGGGGGAGCGGCTCATCGCCGAGGGCGCCCCGGCGCTGCACTTCTGCACCCTGAACTTCGCGAAGGCCACCTCCGAGGTGCTCGAGAACCTCGGGATGCTGCCGGTCGGCGTCTAGTCCCACGACGTTCGGTCATTCGTTGCAATGATCGTTCGGACGATTGACCGGACATCCGGGCGCTACACTCCGGACAGCGCTACCCCGCGTAGCCACACGGAGTCGACGCACCCGTGCTGCAGTCGGCGCTGATCGGGCAAGGTCCTCAGGATCCGCGGATGCGAAACCCTGTCATCCTCGTATGAGTGCGATGTCGGGCGCGGGCCGTGTCGCTGAAGGACGAACGATGACGATCGATTCCGCGGAGAAGCGCGCCGCCCGGACCCATGCCCGGCAGGAAGGTGTGTCGTACCGACACGCATTGGCGGCGGTGCGGGCGCGCCGTGCGGCGGACAGCATCGACGAGGTCACGAGACGCGTGATGATCGAGGCGATCGAGGGGTGCGGGATCCGCCACTGGGCGCGCACAACCTTCTGGGACGGGGTCGACGCAGCGACTCTCGTGGATCTGGGCGGCGAGGAGTATCGAGTCGACCTGGCCACCGTGCGACCGCTGGTGGCAGAGTTGATCGAGCGCGAGCCTGGGCTCGACGTTCGAGACATCGACGGCGACGTCGCCGACGGGTTGGTGCAGTCGGCGGTGTTCGGGCTGATCCTGTACCGGCCGCTCGTTCGGCACCGCCCGGGGACGGCGCGGTACGACGGCTGACCCGCGTGAGCCGTCAGCGGTTGAGCTTCTCCCGCAGCCACTGCGGCAGCTCGATGAGCGACTCGGGCTCGTCGGACTCCTGGCCCGGCTTGGGGCTGCGGTCGCGGCGCACGTAGGCGGCGCCGGCGACGATCGCGGCGGCGAGGAACGAGGTCAGGGCGGTGATCCACGCCCACTTCGTGAACGACGCGATCGAGGGGTCGGCGTACTCGGCCTCGGCGGTCAGCGCGGCGGAGGTGCCGGCGTTGAGTGTCCACGTCACCAGGTCGTCGGCCTCCTGCTGGCCGTTGGTGGCCGTCACCGGGCCGGGGAACTGCAGCGAGACGACGATGACGCCCGAGTTCGGGGCGAGCGACGACAGGTCGGCCGTGCCGGAGAGGATCACCGTGCCGCCGGTGCGCTGCACCCGCATCTTGATCGACGCCGCCGAGGTGTCGAAGGCCTGCGAGACCACGTCGCCGACCTGGTTGAACTGGCCGAAGGTGATGCTCTGGAAGATCATCTGCGTGCCGACTTTGCCGTTCGAGTCGTACGGCTTGACCTCCGCGAGGCCCTTCAGCTCGCCCGGCGCCGCGATCTGCGGGCCCTGCGGGTTGGCGGCCGGGGTCTGCGCGGCGACGATCTTGCCGGACATCCGGTCGCCCGGGCCGGGGCTCGAGCACGCCGCGGGGGCGGCGACCAGCAGCAGGACCGCCAGCGCCGCGAGCATCCTTCGGAGAATCACGACCGCCATCGTGCCAGGTGTCCCAGGTCGCGGGCGAGCAGCCGCGCCGCGATCCGTCCGCTCGATCCGTTCACACCGCCGCCCGGGTGCATCGACGCGCCCGCCAGCGCCAGGCCCGGCGCGCCCGGCACCCGGCCGCCCGCCAGCTCCGGGACCGGCCGGAACAGCAGCATGTTGTGCAGCGCCATCTCCACGTGCATGACGTTCCCGCCGAGCAGCCCGAGTTCGGACTCGAGGCTCGCCGGGGTCTGCACGAAGCGGCGCTCGATCGAGTCCGCGAAGCCGGGCGCCCAGCGCTGCGTCTCGGCGACGATCCGGTCGGCCTCCGCCTCTGCGACGGCGGCCCAGTCGGCGCCGCCGCTCAGTGCGTACGGGTACCACTGCGCCCACAGCGTGGTGTTGTGCCGCCCGTCCGGCGCGATGGACGGGTCGAGGCCCGAGAAGGTCATCGCCAGCACCGCCGGCCGACGGGGTGCGTCGCCCGCCAGCATGTCGCCGCGGGCGCGCGCGAGGTGGCCGCGGTCGGCGGTCAGCAGGCCCAGCCCGGACTGATCGGCGAGCGGAACCCCGTCGAAGGCGGGTGGCGCCGTCGTGCCGAGCCGCAGCACCATCCCCACGCCGGGGCCGACCTGGATGGTGCGGCGCCAGCCCGCGATCCGTCCGGCGTCGTAGCCGCCGCGCTCAAGGAGGCCGAGGGTGGTCAGCACGTGGCAGCCCGCGAGCACGGTGCGGGCCCGGACGGTCCGCGCACCGTCGGGCCCGCCGACGGTGACCTCCCACTCCGGGCCCGCGCGGCGCAGGGCGGTGACGGGCGCGCCCAGTGCGACGGTGCCCCCGTCGGACGTCAGGCGGGAGAGGAGGGCCGCGGTGAGCGCGCCGCTGCCGCCGACCGCCCGGCCCGGCGGGAGGGTGTGCATGAGGGCGGCGAAGCCGATCATGGGCGCGGTGCCGGGCTCGTTCATCGCGGGGCCGGACTGGGCGCCGAACCAGGCGAGCGCGGCCTTGAGCCGCTCGTCGTCGAAGTACTCGTCGAGCAGCTGGTCGCCCGAGGCGAGGTAGGTGCGCGACATCTGCGTGAGGCTCGCGCGCCCCTTCGTGGGCCAGAACGCGCGGCCGAGCCGCGGGGCGCTGGGGGAGGAGCCGAACGCGGCCATCGTGGCCCGCGCGCGGGGCGTCCACTCCGCGACGAACCGGCGGTACGCCGCCGCCTCCCGGGCGCCGCAGGCCGCGGCGATGGACGCGGCGGTGGCGTCGAGGTCCTGACGGAAGACGATCGGCGGGGCCTGCGTTCCGGGCGGGGTGGGGGCGAAGGCCCACGGGTCGCAGTCCAGGTAGCGCAGCCCGTGCGCCGCGAGGTCGAGCTCCTCCGCGATGCCGGTGTGCCGGAACATCAGGTGCGCCGACGAACCGCGGTCCACGCGGTAGCCCGGGAACCGTTCGACGGTGCTGACCGCCCCGCCCGGCACTGTATCGGCCTCGAAGACGGCCACGGACCGGCCCTGTGCCGCGAGGTACGCGGCGCCGACCAGCGCGTTGTGGCCGGACCCGACGACCGCGACGTCGACCTCGCGCGCGCTCACCGTGCCGGCGGCGGGGTGAAGGGCAGGTCGTGCCCCAGGACGGCGAACGGCCTCGGGTCACCGGAGAAGCGGAAGTCGCGGAGCACGTCGTAGAAGCCCGTGCGGCGGTAGAGGCGCCAGGCGCGGTTCTGCTCGGCGGCCACCTCGGGGGTGGAGAGCAGGACCCGCGGCTCGGGGCGGTCGGCGAGGAGCGCGCCCAGCAGGGCCGAGCCGACGCCGTGCCCCTGCGCCGCCGGGTGCACGTGCAGCTCGGTGAGCTCGAAGTAGTCGGCGGCCACCGCCTCGATCTGCGGTTGCGGCAGCCCGCGCCGGCCCAGTCCCACGCGGAGCTGGCGGTTCCACCACTGATCGCCGGCGCCGCTGTAGCCGTAGGCGATGCCCACCAGATGGTCGACGATGCGGCTGTCCTCGGTGCGGAGCGCCTGGACCGCGCCGAACGCGGCGTAGCCGGGCCGGTTCAGGTGCTCGCGCCACATCGGCAGGCGGTGCGACTCCGTCCCGGCGGGGTAGTCCATCGCGGCGACGTAGATCTGCAGGGCGGCGGGCAGCCACAGGGTGGCGTCCTGCGGGGACAGGGCGTGGATCCGTGGTTGCTGCGTCGGCACTGCGGTCACGGCTTCCTCTCCCTTGACGTCACGCACACTCACGCTATATTAGAAGTGATCGAATGATTGTTCGATCACGGACCATCGGATTGGTGCACACGTTCTGGCGCCAGGGCTTCGTCGCCGATCCCGGTCCGCCGGGCGGGGCTGGCGCGGAACGAGGGAAGCGTTACGTGTCAGTCCCGTCCGGTACAACTCGCGGTAACAGGGTGAGAAGGCCCACGGAGCAGGAGGAAGGTCATGGTCGAATCGAAGGCACGGATCGGTCACGTCGGTTCCGGTCGTCGCATGGGCGAGTCGGGCGCGGCGCGCATCCTCGATCGCGCGGACCAGTTCCTCGCCCGGGCCGGCGGTTCGCCCGCCCCGGCCGATCAGTACCGCGACATCTACCACGCCGCGCTGCGCGGCGCGGCCGCCCTGCTGGCCGAGCGGGAGACGGGCGTCCGGCGTCCCACGCGCAACGCCTGGCTGCGGCTCGCCAAGGCGGCCCCCGGCTACGCGGAGTGGGTCGCGTACTTCACGTCGGTCTCCGGCGTGGTGGCGGCGCTCGAGACCACGGCCCGCTCGGTGAGCGCCGAGGAGGTCGCGGTTCTCCACGGTCGCGTGCAGACCTTCCTGAATTCCGTCGAAGCGGATCTGTGCCGGGCTGCATGATTTCTCACAGCGAACGCTCATTCTTCGACGGATGGTGGTCGTGGGGTCGCAAGCCTCGTATCATGAAGGGAGGAGTTGGACCCCATGAGTGCTGAAGGAGGGGAACGTGCCACTCTCCGAGCACGAGCAGCGGATGCTCGACCAGATCGAGAGCGCGCTGTACGCCGAGGATCCGAAGTTCGCGTCGAACGTACGAGGCGGGCGGTTCGGCGGCGCGTCGGGTAAGCGCCGCGTCATCGCCGCGATCGGCTTCGCGGTCGGATTGATGCTGCTCATCGCCGGGATGCTGCTGGGCAAGGTCGAGTACACCGTGATCGTCGGCCTCATCGGCTTCCTGCTGATGTTCGGTTCCGTGATCTACGCGCTCTGGTCCGGGCCGGCCGCCAAGGGCCCCCGCGGCACCGTCGAGGAGGACGGATCCGTCCGTGCGCGGTCGGGTCGCGGCCGAGCCGCCCGCGCCTCCGGCCAGTCGTTCGTCTCCCGCATGGAAGAGCGCTTCCGCCGCCGCTTCCCCTGAGTTTCCAGCGCTGAGAAGCCGCCGACCTGATGGTCGGCGGCTTTTTCGTTGCGCTGTGAGCGAAATCGGCGGCCGAACCGCCGCGACGCGCGGCGAGACTCGGCGTCGCCGTGGTGCCGCGAACCGGTTGCGTCGTGTGCATGCCGTCGTCGCCTCCGCTGCCGCTGCCGCTGTCGGCTCCTCGGCGAGGGCAGGGCGCTCCCGCGAGCGTTTCTGTCTCGTCATGCCGTTGCAACGCGATGACAGGGCGGAAACGTTCGCGGGAGCGGGCGGGTGCAATCCGACGGGGGAGAGCGGGTGTCGTGCGTCGCCGGGTCACGCCGCCCTCCAGCTGCACCGCCGGCCCTGTTGCTAAGCCCCCCGCTGTGAATGCGTGGCTCAGCTCGACGGAGGGCCGGATTCGGTCTCGCGTGCATCTGAGCCGTGGATTCGCCGGAACGGCCTGCGCCGGACCGTCCCGTTGCCCGTTCCCCACTTCTCCCCACCGGGATTCCCCACTTCTCCCCACGGCCGGCCATCTCGGCGTCCGCCATGTCTCATGAGTCCCAACTGTCGCGCAGAACGCGCGTGATCGGGCAGGTGTGACGAAGTCCGCCACGCCGGGGCGCGCCGCGTCCCCCACTTCACGCCACGACTATGACCTGCGTGGATTCTGAGAATCCGCCGCGAAACGCGGCGTGATGTGGTTGAAAGTGGTGAATGGTGGGGTAATGTGGGGCGCACTGGAGAAAGACGCGCTAGTCTGAAGTCTCGATCCAGTGACAACCCCTCGGGGTAGGCGGGAGGTGGCCGTGATGTTCACGGGTACCTACACGCCGAAGCTCGATGACAAGGGACGGCTCACCCTCCCCGCGAAGTACCGCGAGGAACTGGCGGGTGGGCTGACGATCACGAAAGGACAGGATCGAAGCCTCACGGTGTACCCGAAGGCGGAGTTCGAGCGCATCGCCGAGAAGGCGGATGCCATCGAATGGACCGACCCCGCGGGACGCGCCTTCTACCGCAACTTCTTCGCCAGCTCGGACGATCAGCGTCCCGACTCCCAGGGTCGGATCTCGCTCTCGGCCGATCACCGTCGCTACGCAGGCCTGACCAAGGAATGCGTCGTCGTCGGATCGCGGAGGTTCCTGGAGATCTGGGACGCGGAGGCGTGGGAGCACTACCAGGCGCAGCACGAAGACGACTACGCACAGCCGCAGTCCGAGTCGCTCAAGGCGATCTTCTGACAACCGCGCTCTCGCGCGGCCCGGTCGAGGTGGACCGAGGCCTGCGCCCGAACCGGCCCTGACGTACTTCCCCAACGCCAGGTACGGGTCGGGCGGGGACCCCGCTCCATCCGCCAGAAACCATCGAACGCCATCGTGTGCCCTGGAGGAGTCATGTCCGACGAGTTCTTCGGTCACGTGCCGGTCCTCGCGAACCGCGTGCGTGAGCTCCTCGCCCCGGCCCTGCAGCACGACGGCGCCGTCTACGTCGACGCGACCCTCGGCGCCGGCGGGCATTCCGAGCTCATCCTCGAATCCTTCCCGCACGCTCGCGTCGTCGGCCTCGACCGTGACGCCGACGCACACGCCATCGCCCGCGATCGGCTCGCCCGGTTCGGCGACCGCTTCATCCCCGTCCACACCCGCTACGACGGGATGGCGGACGCCCTCGATGAACTAGGGCTCTCGCGGTCCGCGGGCGGCCCCGGCGTCGACGCGATCCTGTTCGACCTCGGCGTCTCGTCCATGCAGCTGGACCGGGCCGAGCGGGGCTTCGCCTACGCCGTCGACGCGCCGCTGGACATGCGGATGAACGCGGAGGACCCGCTCACCGCGGCCGACGTGCTCAACACCTACTCCCACGGCGACCTCGCGCGAATCCTGCAGCGCTACGGCGACGAGCGGTTCGCGGGCAAGATCGCCTCCGCCGTGCTCAAGGAGCGCGAGAAGGAGCCCTTCACCACCAGCGGCCGCCTCGTCGAGCTGCTCTACGCCACGATCCCCGCGCCCGCGCGCCGCACCGGCGGACATCCCGCCAAGCGCACCTTCCAGGCGCTGCGGATCGAGGTGAACGCCGAGCTCGCCTCCCTGGAGGCCGCGGTGCCGCAGGGGCTCGACGCGCTGGCAGCGGGTGGCCGCATCGTCTTCCTCAGCTATCAGTCGCTCGAGGACCGCATCGTCAAGGCGGCGCTCGCCGAACGCACCCGGTCCACCACCCCGGCGGGGCTGCCCGTCGAGCTGCCCGGGACCGGCGCGACCTTCGAACTGCTCACCCGCGGCGCCGAGCGCGCCACCGACGACGAGATCGCCGAGAACCAGCGGGCGGCGCCCGTGCGCATGCGCGCGGCCCGCCGCCTCGACACCCCCACCGACCGGACCCGCAGCACGAGGAGCGCGCGATGACCGCACCGAACGTGACCCAGGCACCGTCGACTCCGGACACCCGGACCCGGCGAGCGCCCGCGCGCCGCGACGACCGCGATACCTCGCGCCCCCGGTCGAGCTCGGCGCAGCGGGCGCTGGACCGGCGGCAGAAGCGCCTGGAGCAGCAGCGGGCTGTCCTCGACGCGGGCGGCACGCTGCGGGAGACCCCGGCCGAGCGTGCCCTGCGCAGGCACCGCGACGGTGCCGCCTCAGCGGGCCTCCGCGCGCGCCTGCCCCGGCCCGCCGTCATGGTGCGCCGGGTGCCCTTCGTGCTGGCGTTGATCGCGCTCGTCTGCGCCGGGCTGGGCCTGACCCTGTGGCTCTCGACCGGCAGCGCCGAGAACTCCTACGACCTCCGTAAGCGCGAGGCCGTGAACACCTCCCTTGCCGAGAAGAAGGCGGCTCTGGAGCGCGACGTGAAGTCGGGCGAGAGCGCCCCCGGCCTCGCCGAGCGCGCCACCGCCCTCGGCATGGTCCCCGCGGGCACTGTCCCGGTCCTGGTGGGCAAGGAGGGCGGCAAGGTCGCCGTGGTCGGCAAGCCCGCCCCTGCCACCGGCGTCGCGAAGCCCGCGCTCAACCCGCCTGCGCAGCGGACCGGCGATCCGAGCGGCGCCACGTCCGACGGGTCCGGCACGCCGGTCGCCGGGAATCCCGGGCCCGCACCGGCGGGCGGGGAACAATTGGTGACCATGAACCCCGGCAGCCCGACCGTCGTGAACGCGCCGACGCCCGCACCGTCGGCGGCCGCCCAGACCCAGAACCCGACGCCCGGGCAGACTCCGGCTCAGACCCCCGCCCCGAGCCCGGCCGCGCAGGCGCCGGCCCAGGGGACGGCCCGGTGACCCGCGCCCAGCGCCCGCCGACGAAGACGCGGCCCACTGCGCGTGCCGGCGCGCAGCGCGGGGCCGCGGCCCCCAAGGCGGCGGGCCACCAGTCCGCCCGCGCCCGGGTCAAGGGCGGCCGCGCCCCAGAGGTCTCCACCGCCTTCACCGGCCGCGTCCGCATCGGCGGCTGGGTGATCGTCGCGGTCTTCACCGTCATCGCGGTGTGGCTGGGTGTCGTCCAGTTCGTGCAGGCCCCGGGCCTGTCCGCGAAGGCCGAGAGCCAGCGCCAGGTCAAGGAGGTGCTGCCGGCCGTCCGCGGCTCGATCACCGACCGCACGGGGCAGCCGATCGCCTTCACCATGGAGGCCAAATCGCTGACCCTGCAGCCCGTCGCGGTGCGCAAGCAGATCCAGGAGAAGTACGACAAGGACGTCGAGCTGGTCAAGGAGGGCGGCGACGCCGCGAAGGGCGTCACGCCCGTCGGCGTCGACGATCGGCTGCAGCAGATCGCCAAGAAGATCGTCTCCGTCCTCGGCGACGCGGTGAACGAGCAGAAGCTGCTCGAGCAGATGCGCGGCAACGACACCTTCGTCTACCTGGCCCGCGGCGTCGACCCGGCCAAGGCTTCGGCGATCACCGACGAGTACTCCGAGGTCGGCGCCGAGCGGCAGTCGATCCGCAACTACCCCGGCGGCTCGCTGGCCGCGAACATCGTGGGCACCACCGGTTTCGAGGGGCAGGGCCTGATCGGGCTCGAGTCCTCGCTGGACTCGATCCTCGCCGGCACGGACGGCTCGCGCACGTACGACCGCGGCTCCGACGGCGCCGTCATCCCGGGCAGCACCCGCGACATCCACCCCGCCGCCAACGGCGCCCGCGTCGTCCTCACGCTCGACAACGACGTGCAGTTCTTCGTCCAGCAGGCCGTCGCGCAGGCGAAGGCTAAGTCGGGCGCCAAGAGCGTGCAGGCCGTCGTGCTCGACTCCAAGACCGGCCAGGTGATGGCGATGGGCGTCGACAACACCTTCAACCCGTCGCACGGGATGAACAATCAACCGGACTCGGCGCGCACCGGCAACCTCGCGGTGACCACGCCCTTCGAGCCGGGCTCCGTGAACAAGCTGATCACCGCGGTGGCCGCGATCGACGGCGGCAAGACCAAGCCCGACGAGGTGCTGCAGGTCCCGGGGCAGATCCGGATGGCCGGCGTCACCGTCAAGGACGCGTGGGCGCACGGCACCGAGCCGTACACCACCACCGGCGTCTTCGGAAAGTCCTCCAACGTCGGCACCCTGATGCTCGCGCAGCGCGTCGGCGAGGACGCCTTCGCCGACTACGTCGACCGCTTCGGCCTCGGCCGCTCCACCGGCGTCGGCCTGCCCGGCGAGTCCGGCGGCGCCGTGCCCGCCCGCAACCAGTGGTCGGGCGGCACCTTCGCCAACCTGCCGATCGGCCAGGGCCTGTCGATGACGGTGCTGCAGATGGCCGGCATGTACCAGGCCCTCGCCAACGACGGGGTCCGGATCCCGCCGCGCATCATCAAGGAGGTCGACGGTGCCGCGAACCCCGCTTCCGGCGCCGAGCCGGTCCGCGTGATGAGCTCCGAGACCGCCCGCACCGTGCTCGACATGTTCCGCGCCGCGCTGCAGCGCGACCCGATGGGCTACCAGCAGGGCACCGGCGCGCCCGGCGCGGTCGAGGGCTACCAGATCAGCGGCAAGACCGGCACCGCGCAGCAGGTCGACCCGGTGACCAAGGCCTACTCCAACTCGCTGTACAACATCACCTTCGCCGGCGTCGCGCCCACGAACGACCCGCGCTTCGTCATCGGCCTGATGATGGACGCGCCCACCCGCAGCTCCGACGGCACGGGCGGCCAGTCCGCGGCGCCGCTGTTCCACGACATCGCCTCGTTCCTGCTGCAGAAGTACGGCGTCCCGCTGTCGCCGCCGTCGAAGCCGCTGACGCTGGTGGCCGGTAAGTAGTTAACCGGCGGGTAGGATCTACCGGTGCCCGAATCGACTCTCACACGCCCCGCCCACCCCCGCGGAGCCACGCCGGCCGAGGTCGCGGCGCAGGTCCCGGGCGTCACCCTCGCGGGTGCCGACGCCGGGGACCTCCGGCTGACCGGGGCCACCGTCCGCGCCCAGGACGCGCGGCCCGGCGACCTGTTCTGCGCCGTGCCCGGCACCGCCACCCACGGCGCGCGGTTCGCCGCCGGCGCGCTCGAGGCCGGGGCCGTCGCGGTCCTCACCGATCCCGACGGTGCCGCGCTCCTCGCGGAGGACGGCCACGACGTCCCCGTGCTGCTGCACGACGACCCGCGCCGCGTCCTCGGCCCCGTCGCGGCCGTGGTCTACGGCGCACCGTCGACGCGGATGACGCTCGTCGGCATCACCGGCACCTCCGGCAAGACCACCACCAGCTACCTGGTCGAGGCGGCGCTCGCCGCGGGTGGCAACCCGACGGGCCTCATCGGCACCGTCGGTACCCGCATCGCCGGTATCGACGTCCCGACCACCCTCACCACGCCCGAGGGCTCCGCGCTGCAGGGGCTGTTCGCGTCCATGGTCGAGCGCGGCGTGACCGCCGCCGTGATGGAGGTCAGCTCGCACGCCCTCGCCCAGAACCGGGCGGGCGGCACCCGGTTCGCCGTCGGCGCCTTCACCAACCTCAGCCAGGACCACCTCGACTACCACCCGACGATGGAGGACTACTTCGCCGCGAAGTCGCTGCTCTTCCTCGGGCCGGGGGCCTGCGAGCGCGCCGTGATCTGCGTCGACGACGAGTGGGGCCACCGCATGGCCGAGCTGCGCCGCGCGTCCGGGCTGCCGCTGGTCACCGTCGCCACCACCGGTCCCGCCGACTGGACCGCGGGCGAGGTCGCCGCGTACTCGGACGGCACCCAGCGGTTCACCCTGAGCGGGCCCGACGGCCAGACCTTCTCCGCCGTGGTCGGCCTGCCCGGCGCCTACAACGTCGCGAACGCCGCGCTGGCGCTGGTCATCGCGCACGAGTCGGGCGTCCCTCTCGCCGACGCGGCCCGCGGCATCGGCGCCGTCGCCGTGCCCGGCCGGGTGCAGCGCATCGACCGCGGCCAGGACTTCCTCGCCGTCGTGGACTACGCCCACAAGCCGGCCGCGCTCGACGCGGTGATCGCGACGCTGCGCGGCCAGACCGCCGGCCGCATCGCCGTGGTCGTGGGCGCGGGCGGTGATCGCGACCGCGGCAAGCGCCCGCTCATGGGCGAGGCCGCCGCGAGCGCCGCCGAGCTCGTGATCGTCACCGACGACAATCCCCGCACCGAGGACCCCGCGGCGATCCGCGCCGCCGTGGTCGCGGGCGCGCGCGCCGTGACCGGCGGTGGCGAGGTCCGCGAGATCGGCGACCGCCGCGCCGCCATCGTCGAGGCCGTGAACTGGGCCCGCACCGGTGACGTCGTACTCGTCGCCGGCAAGGGGCACGAGGCCGGCCAGGAGATCAACGGCGTCAAGCACCCCTTCGACGACCGCGACGAGCTCGCGGCCGCCCTGGAGTCCCGCACCGCGGGGGAGGCGCGCGCATGATCGACCTGACCCTGCGCGAGGTCGCCGCGATCGTCGGCGGCACGCTGCACGACGTGCCCGATCCCGAGGCGAGGGTCACCGGCACCGTCGAATTCGACTCCCGCGAGATCGGCCCCGGCGGCCTGTTCCTCGCGCTGCCCGGCGCCCGCGTCGACGGCCACGCCTTCGCCGCGACGGCGATCGAGAAGGGCGCGGTCGCCGTGCTGGGTGCCCGGCCCGTGGGCGTCCCCGCGATCGTCGTGCCGGTCTCCGGCGAGACCGACAACCGCGTCATGGCGCTGGAGAACGACACCGACGGTGCGGGCGCCGCGGTGCTGGGGGCCCTGGGCGACCTGGCCGCGCACTGCACGAAGGCCCTCGCCGGCGACGGGCTGACCGTCGTGGGCGTCACCGGCTCGGCCGGCAAGACGTCGACGAAGGACCTCATCGCCGCCGTGCTGCGGCCGCTCGGTGAGACCGTCGCGCCGCCCGGCTCCTTCAACAACGAGATCGGCCACCCGTGGACCGCGCTGCGCGCCACGGCGTCGACGAAGTTCCTCGTCCTCGAGATGTCGGCCCGCGGCGAGGGCCACATCGCGGCCCTCGCGCGGGTCGCGCCGCCGCGCATCGGCGTCGAGCTCAACGTGGGCACCGCCCACCTGGGCGAGTTCGGCTCCCGCGAGGCCATCGCCCGCGCCAAGGGCGAGCTGGTCGAGGCGCTGCCGGCCGACGGGCTCGCGATCCTCAACGCCGACGACGCCGCGGTCGCCGCGATGGCCACCCGGACCGCCGCGCGCGTGGTGTTCTACGGCACCGGTGCGGCGGACGTCGCCGCCGACGACGTGCGCATCGACGCCCAGGCCCGGGCGTCCTTCACCCTGCGTACCCCGGCGGGCACCGCGCCGGTGGCGCTCAAGGTCCACGGCGAGCACCAGGTGCACAACGCATTGGCCGCCGCGGCGGTGGGGCTGGAGTGCGGCGCGACGGTCGCGCAGGTGGCCGAGGCGCTCTCGGGCGCCGGCGCCGCGTCGCCGCGCCGGATGGACGTCTTCACCACCGACGACGGCGTCACCGTGGTCAACGACACGTACAACGCGAACCCCGACGCCATGCGGGCCGCGCTCCGCAGCCTCGTGCTCATGTCCGAGCACGACGAGGCGGGGGAGCGGCTGCCCGGCCGCGACCGCCGCCGCACCTTCGCGGTGCTCGGCGAGATGGGCGAGCTGGGCGACGAGTCGATCGTCGAGCACGACCGCCTCGGCCGGTTCCTCGTGCGGCTCGACATCACCTCGACGATCTGCGTCGGCACCTCCCGCGCCGTGCACGCGCTGTGGCAGGGCGCCGTGATGGAGGGCTCGTGGGGCAGCGAGGCCGTGCGGGTCGACACCCGCGCGGAGGCCGTGGAGCGGCTGCGGGACGAGCTCCGGCCGGGCGACCTCGTTTTGGTCAAGGCGTCGAAGTCCGAGAAGATGTGGGAGGTCGCCGAGCATCTGGGCACGGCGAGCGCGGTCAACAACGAGAACGGGGAGTCACCGAAGTGATCCAGATCCTGTTCGCGGGCGGCATCTCGCTGGCCGTGGCGATCCTGCTCACGCCCGTCCTGATCCGGGTGTTCTCCCGCCAGGGCTTCGGTCAGGAGATCCGCGTCGAAGGGCCGCAGAGTCACCAGAAGAAGCGCGGCACCCCGTCGATGGGCGGCGTCGCGATCATCGTGGCCCTGTGGGCCGGCTACCTCGGCGCGCACCTGCTGGGCTGGAACTCCGGCCCCGGCCCCAGCGCGTCGGGCCTGCTGGTGCTCGGCCTCGCCACGTCGCTCGCGCTGGTGGGCTTCCTCGACGACTTCATCAAGGTGCGCAAGCAGCGCAACCTGGGCCTGAACAAGACCGCGAAGACCGTCGGCCAGACCGTCGCCGCCCTGATCTTCGGCGTGCTCGTCCTGCAGTTCCCCAACGCCGACGGGGTGCGCCCGGCCAGCGAGTTCCTCAGCTACACGCGCGACATCAACACCATCTCGATGGGCGCGATCGTCTTCGTGATCTTCTGCTGGTTCGTGGTCTCCGCCTGGTCGAACGCGGTGAACTTCACCGACGGCCTGGACGGCCTCGCGGCCGGCTCCATGGCGATGGTCCTCGGCAGCTACGTGCTCATCAGCTTCTGGCAGTTCCGCTACGCCTGCGAGACCAAGCAGGTCGCCGGCTGCTACGACGTGCGCGACCCGCTCGACCTGGCGCTCATCGCGGTCGCCGCGGGCGGTGCCTGCCTGGGCTTCCTCTGGTGGAACGCCGCGCCCGCGAAGATCTTCATGGGCGACACCGGCTCGCTGATGCTGGGCGGCCTGCTGGCCGGCCTGTCGATCACCACCCGCACCGAGCTGCTCGCCGTCGTGCTGGGCGCCCTGTTCGTGGCCGAGATGGTCTCCGTGGTCATCCAGATCGCGGTCTTCCGGTCGACGGGCCGCCGCGTCTTCCGGATGGCGCCCTTCCACCACCACTTCGAACTCTCCGGGTGGGCCGAAACCACGGTGATCATCCGATTCTGGTTGCTCACCGCGATCTCGTGCGGACTGGGCCTGGTGCTGTTCTACGCCGAGTTCCTCGGCTCCGGCGCGGTCGGCTAGATGGCGACGATCCCCGGCCCCGGCGCGCACGTCCTCGTCGCGGGCGGGGGTGTCACCGGCCCGGCCGTCGCCCGGGCCCTGCTCCGGCTCGGGGCCACGGTCACCGTCGCCGACGGCAAGCCCGCCGCGCGGGAGAAGATCGCGGGCGAGGTGCCGGGCATCGTCGTCGCCGATCTGGACGGGCACGACCCGTCCGGGTACGACCTCGTCGTGGTCGCGCCCGGGTTCCGCCCCACCGCCCCCGTCGTGGTGGCCGCCGAAGCCGCGGGCGTCGAGGTGATCGGCGACGTGGAGCTGGCCTGGCGGATCGACCGCGCCGGCGCCTTCGGCGCGCCGCGCGACTGGCTCGTGGTCACCGGCACCAACGGCAAGACCACCACCACCCAGATGCTCGAGGCGATCCTGCTGCACGCCGGCGTGCGCGCCGTCGCCTGCGGCAACATCGGCCGGCCCGTCATCGACGCGATCGGCGACGCCTCCGACCCGCGCGTGCTCGCCGTCGAGCTGTCGTCCTTCCAGCTGCACTGGGCCCCGTCGGTGCGCCCGCGCGCCGGGGTCGTGCTCAACGTCGCCGAGGACCACCTCGACTGGCACGGCTCGATGGCCGCGTACACCGCCGACAAGGCGCGCGCCCTCTCCGGCGAGATCGCCGTCATCGGCCTCGACGACCCCGTGGCCTCGGGCCTGCGCGGCGCGGTCACCGTCGGCTTCACCACGGGCGAGCCGGGGCCGGGGCAGTACGGCGTGCGCGGGGGCGTCCTGGTCGACGGTGCCGGCGCCCCCGTCCTGCCCGCCGACGCGGTCTCGCCGCCCGGGCCCGCCGGTATCGCCGACGCGCTGGCCGCGACCGCGCTCGCGGAGGCCGTCGGCGTGTCCGCCGTGCAGGCGGGGGAGTCCCTCGCCGCGTTCCGGGTGGGCGCGCACCGCGCCGAGCCCGTCACCACCGTGCGCGGCATCACCTACATCGACGATTCCAAGGCCACCAACCCGCACGCCGCGCTGAACTCGATCGAGGCGCACGAGCGCGTGGTGTGGGTCGCGGGAGGGCAACTCAAGGGCGCCGACGTCGGGCCGCTCGTGCAGCGGGTGGCGCCGCGGCTCGTCGGCGCGGTGCTGCTCGGACTCGATCGAGACGACATCGCGGATTCACTCGCGCGACACGCGCCCGATGTCCCCGTCGTTCGGGTGTCCGCGGGCGAACATAGTCCTGTGTCTCCTGTGACTAATGATGCGAATCGTTCTGTAGGGACGACTGGGGCTGACGATGTGCGAGTGTTCGGCGATGCTGATGCGGTGATGGCCGCGGTCGTCGCTGAGGCCTCCCGGATCGCCGAAGCCGCAGCCCACGACGGCGCCGCACCCGTCGTGCTGCTCGCGCCCGCCGCGGCTTCGCTCGACATGTTCACTTCGTACGGGCACCGCGGCGACGCCTTCGCCGCCTCCGCCCGCGCGCTCGGGGACGCCTCGTGAGCCGGGCCGGTAAGGCCGCCGACACGGACACCGATCTCGCCCCCGGCGGCGTCAACGCCCCCGAGAGCACCGAGTTCGACGCGCAGCCCCAGGAGACGGCCGCGTCGACGACGGGCTCCCGCGGTGCGGCCGCCGCGTCCGCCGCGCGCTCGGGCGCCGACGTCGCCCGCAACGGCGCCTCACTGCTGCGGGGCGGTGCCGTCGGGCTCGCGACGGCCCTGCGCCGCCCGCTCGCGTCCTTCCACCTGGTGCTGGGCCTCACCGCCGTGCTCACGGTGATGGGGCTGATCATGGTGCTCTCCGCGTCGTCCGTCGAGGACATCAGTGCCACGGGGTCGCCCTGGGGCAAGTTCACCAGCCAGCTGATCTACGTCACCCTCGGCGTGGTCGCGTTCATCCTCGCCCTGTACCTGCGCCCCGCGCTCCTGCGGCGGGTGGCGCTCGGCGGCGTGCTGGTGTCGATCGCGCTACTCGCGGCCGTGCTCGTGCCGGGCGTCGGCACGATGGTCGGCGGCGCGCGCCGCTGGATCGACGTGGGCGGATTCACCCTGCAGCCCTCGGAGATCGCGAAGGTCGCGCTCATCGTCTGGGGCGCGCACCTGCTCGCGGACCGGGGTCGCAAGGGCAATATCAAGGAGCTGCTGCTGCCGCTCGGCCCCGTCGTGGTGCTGATGGCGGCGCTGGTCGTCGCCGAGCCGAACCAGTCGACGGCCATGATCATCGTCTCGGTCGGCGCGATGCTGCTCTACTACGCCGGGCTGTCCTCGAAGCTCATCGCCTCACTGCTGGTGGTCTTCGCCCTGCTCGGCATCTTCTTCGCGCTCGCGGAGGGCTACCGTTCGGCTCGCGTGCAGGCCTGGCTCGGCCGGACCGACGACGCCCTCGGCGCCAACTACCAGTCGAACCAGGCGCGGTATTCGCTCGCCGACGGCGGCCTGTTCGGCGTGGGCCTGGGCAACTCGACGGCCAAGTGGAGCTACCTGCCCAACGCGCACAACGACTTCATCTTCGCGATCATCGGCGAGGAGCTCGGCTACCTCGGCGCGGGTGTGGTGATCCTCATGTTCGGCATCCTCACCTGGGTGGGCATGCGGATCGCGCGTCGCGTCGCCGACCCCTTCCTGCGGCTCATGGCCGCCTCGATCACCACGCTCATCGCACTGCAGGCGATCATCAACATGGGCTACGTCGTGGGCCTGCTGCCCGTGACCGGTATCCAGCTGCCGCTGCTCTCCGCGGGCGGCAACTCGGTGATCCTCGTGCTGTTCATGATGGGCCTGCTGGCGAACGCGGCCCGGCACGAGCCGGAGGCGATCGCGGCGCTGGCCGGCGGCCGCGAGGGCCGCGCAGGCCGCCTGCTGCGCCTGCCCAAGCCGCTCCCGTACATCCCGCCGCGGCCCGAGCGCCCCGCCGGCCGCGGGCCCGCCCCGCGGCAGGGACGCCCCGCGCCCGCGCGACGTGGGCCGGCGCAGCCCTCGCCGAAGGGGCGCACCGCGCCGGCGGCGCCGTCGCCGTACGATCGACACCCGTACGGTGACGAGAGCCTGGGCCGGCGCCGGGCACCTCGTCGGGACCTCCCGCCGATGCGGCCGCAGGGCCGCGGCGGGGATCCCTGGCGGGGCGAGCGCGCCGGACAGCAGCGGAACGTGCCGCAGCAGCGGCGCCGAGGACAGGAAAAGGGCAGACGGGCGTGGTGAGTTCTTCTCGAGCGGTTTCGGTGGTGGTCGCCGGCGGCGGCACCGCAGGACACATCGAACCCGCACTGGCGGTGGCCGACGCCGTCCGGGCCCTGCGCCCCGACGCCGAGGTCACCGCCCTCGGCACGCCGAAGGGACTCGAGGGCCGCCTCGTCCCGGAGCGCGGCTACCCGCTCGCGATGATCCCGCCCGTGCCGCTGCCGCGGAAGCCCGGCAAGGACCTGGCGAAGCTGCCCTTCACGCTCACCGGCGCGATCCGCCGCACCCGGAAGGTGCTCCGCGAGACGGGCGCCGACGTCGTCGTCGGCTTCGGCGGCTACGTCGCCCTCCCCGCGTACCTCGCCGCCCGCAGCATGGGCGTGCCCATCGTGATCCACGAGGCCAACGCCAGCGCGGGCGTCGCGAACAAGGTCGGCGCGAAGCTCGCCACCAAGGTCTTCGCCGCGGTCCCCGGTTCCGGCGTACCGGCCGAGGTCGTCGGCATACCCGTCCGCGCGTCCATCACCGGGCTCGACCGCGCCGCCCTGCGCGCCGAGGCCCGGGCCCACTTCGGGCTCCCCGCCGACGGGCCGGTCGTGCTCGTCTTCGGCGGCAGCCAGGGCGCGGTCCGGCTCAACGACGGTGTCGTCGGCGCCGCCCGGGACTTCGCCGACGCGGGGATCGGCGTGCTGCACGCGTACGGCCCCAAGAACTCCGTCGAGGTGGACGTGCCCGGCTACGTCGCCGTGCCCTACCTGTCGCGGATGGACCTCGCCTACGCCGCCGCTGATCTCGCCGTGTGCCGGTCGGGCGCGATGACGGTGGCCGAGGTCGCCGCCGTCGGCCTCCCGGCGGTCTACGTGCCGCTCGCGCACGGCAACGGCGAGCAGGCGCTCAACGCGCAGCCGGTCGTCGCGGCGGGCGGAGGACTGCTCGTCGACGACGCGGCCTTCACCCCGGACCTCGTGCGGGAGACGGTGATCCCGCTCGCGGGCGACGCCGAGCGGCTCGCCGCCATGAGCGCCGCGGCCGGCGGCACCGGGCACCGCGACGCGGCGGGCACCGTCGCCGGGGCGGCCCTGGCACTGGCACAGGAGAGGCGGACGCGGTGACCGAGTCGACGGGAGCGCTGCCCGAGCGGCTGCAGCGCGTGCACATGGTGGGCATCGGCGGCGCGGGCATGTCCGGCATCGCGCGGATCCTGCTGGCCCGCGGCGGCCAGGTGTCGGGCTCCGACGCCAAGGAGTCGCGCGGCGTCATCGCGCTGCGCGCCCGCGGCGCCCAGGTCCAGGTGGGGCACAGCCCCGAGGCGCTCGACCTGCTGCCCGGCGGCCCGACGGTGGTCGTGACCACCCACGCCGCCATCCCCAAGGACAATCCCGAGTTGGTCGAGGCGCAGCGGCGCGGCATCCCGGTGATCCTGCGGCCCGAGGTGCTCGCGGACCTCATGGACGGCTACCGCACCCTGCTGGTGAGCGGCACCCACGGCAAGACCTCCACCACGTCGATGGCGGTGGTGGGCCTGCAGCACTGCGGCGCCAACCCGTCGTTCGCCGTGGGCGGCGAGCTCAACGAGTCCGGCACGAACGCCTTCCACGGCACGGGGGACGTCTTCGTGGCCGAGGCCGACGAGTCCGACGGCTCGCTGCTGCAGTACGCGCCCGACGTGGTGGTGGTCACCAACGTCGAGGCCGATCACCTGGACTTCTTCGGCTCCGAGGAGAAGTACGTCGCCGTCTTCGACGCCTTCACAGAGCGGATCCGCCCGGGCGGCACCCTCGTCGTGTGCCTCGACGACCCCGGCTCGGCGGCGCTGGCGCAGCGCACCCACGCCGCCCTGCGGGCCCGCGGCGTGCGCGTCCTGGGCTACGGCGAGGGGGTCCACCGCGACCTCGCGCCCGACGTGACGCTGATCGCGGAGCTGCTGGACTACAAGCCCCGCGCCGAGGGCGGCATGCTCAAGGTCCGCTTCTCCGACGAGAACCGGAAGGTCACCGAGCGGGCGATCCTGCTCTCCGTGCCCGGGAAGCACATGGCGCTCAACGCCATCGCCGCGACGATCGCCGTCGTGAACACGGGCCAGCCGACCGCGAAGGTGATCGAGGGCATCGAGGCCTTCGGCGGTGTGCACCGCCGGTTCCAACTGCGCGGCACCGAACAGGGCGTGCGCGTCTTCGACGATTACGCGCACCATCCCACCGAGGTGCGCGCCGTGCTCACCGCCGCGGCAGAGATGGTCGCCAAGCAGGCCGAACCGGGCCGGGTGATCGTCGCCTTCCAGCCCCACCTGTACTCGCGGACGGAGCAGTTCGCCGCCGAGTTCGCCGAGGCGCTCAGCCTGGCCGACGAGGTCGTGGTGCTCGACGTCTACGGCGCGCGCGAGGCTCCGTTGCCGGGCGTCACCGGGGAACGGATCGCCGAGAAGGTGACCGCCTCCGTGCACTACGTGCCGAGCCAGGCCGACGTGGCCGGCGTGGTCGCCGGCCTCGCACGCCCGGGTGACGTGGTGATCACCATGGGCGCCGGCGACGTGACCATGCAGGGCCCGACGATCCTCAACACGCTGGCGCAGCGCGGCGCCGAGGCGGGCGCGTGAGCTCTCCCGCGACGCGCAGGCGCGTGCCGGGTCTGCGGCGTCTGCTGCTGGTCCTGCTCGCGCTCGCCGTGGTGGCGGGACTCGCTGCGGCGGCGTACTTCTCGCCCGTGCTGTCGGCGCGCGACGTGTCAGTGACGGGCGCGACCAACGCGCCCGCCGATCAGGTCGCGAAGGTCGTCGAGCCGCTCAAGGGGCGCCCGCTGCTGCAGATCACGCCCGGCCAGCGCGACGCCTACGCCGCACAGGTGGTGGCGGTGAGCCCGTGGATCGACCGCGCCACCGTCACCGTGTCGTACCCGTCGACGCTCGTCGTCGCGGTCACCGAGCGCGAGGTCGTGGCCTACGCCCAGCGCCCCGCCGGGACCGTGCTCGTGGACGCCAAGGGGGTGCCCTTCATCAAGGTGGGGGAGCCGCCCATCCTGACGCCCAAGCTCGTCGTCGACGATCCGAAGACCGACGACCCCGCGACGGCCGCGTCGATCGCGGTGCTCAAGTCGCTGCCGCCGGACCTGCACGGGCAGGTCGTCGAGATCGGGGCGGATTCGCCCGCCAACGTGCGCTTCGTGCTGCGCGACAAGCGGGTCGTGTACTGGGGCGACGACCAGCGGACGGCGGACAAGACCGCCGCGCTGCGCATGGTGCTGACCCGCCCCGGCAAGGAGTTCACCGTGATCAACCCGGACATGCCGACCACGCGCTGACGGGTGTTCTTCCCCTCACCGAGAACGTTTTTCCCGACACGCCCACGCGCTTGCAGGGCAAGCGGGGCACCGCCCTCTACCTTGGTTTCAGACCAGCTACTTGACATAACTTTAAGCCTTCTGTTGAGGTTTAGGGTTCGTCTCAGGAGCAACAGACTTCACATCAGGGGAAAGGCGAAACATGACCGCCGCGCACAACTACCTCGCCGTAATCAAGGTCGTCGGCATCGGCGGCGGCGGCGTCAACGCCGTGAACCGGATGATCGAACAGGGGCTCAAGGGCGTCGAGTTCATCGCGATCAACACCGACGCGCAGGCGCTCATCATGAGCGACGCCGACGTCAAGCTCGACGTGGGTCGCGACTCGACGCGCGGCCTCGGCGCCGGCGCCGATCCCGAGGTGGGCCGTAAGGCCGCCGAGGACGCCAAGGACGAGATCGAGGAGCTCCTCAAGGGCGCCGACATGGTCTTCGTCACCGCGGGCGAGGGCGGCGGCACGGGCACCGGCGGTGCGCCGGTCGTCGCGAGCATCGCCCGCAAGCTGGGCGCGCTCACCGTGGGCGTCGTGACCCGGCCGTTCACGTTCGAGGGCGCCCGTCGCGGCAAGCAGGCCGAGCAGGGCATCACTTCGCTGCGCGAGTCCTGCGACACGCTCATCGTGATCCCGAACGACCGCTTGCTGCAGCTGGGCGACGTGAGTGTCTCCGCGCTCGACGCGTTCAAGAGCGCCGACGAGGTGCTCCTCAACGGTGTCCAGGGCATCACCGACCTCATCACGACGCCGGGCCTGATCAACGTCGACTTCGCGGACGTCAAGAGCGTCATGTCCGGTGCGGGCAGCGCCCTCATGGGCATCGGCTCCGCGCGGGGCGAGGGGCGTGCGATCAAGGCGGCCGAGGCGGCGGTGAACTCGCCGCTGCTGGAGACCTCGATGGAGGGCGCGCACGGCGTGCTCATGTCCATCGCCGGCGGCAGCGACCTGGGCCTGTTCGAGATCAACGAGGCGGCCTCGCTGGTGCAGGGCGCCTCGCACGAGGATGCGAACATCATCTTCGGCACCGTGATCGACGACAACCTCGGTGACGAGGTGCGGATCACCGTCATCGCCGCGGGGTTCGACGGTGCCGCGCCCGCGCGTCGTCCGGTCACCCGCATCGGCGGCCAGCACACCGCCGTCGAGCAGCCCGCCGCGGAGCCCGAGGACGCGCGCCGGGGCAACCCCTTCGACAGCCGCCCGCCGCGGACGAACGACCCGTTCCCGGCGCGTTCGACCGGCCGGGAGACGCGCTCGGACGACGACTTCGACCTCGACGTCCCGTCGTTCCTGCAGAACCGCCGCTGAGGAATTCGACTCCGACGGCGCTCCCGGCTCCGCCGGGGGCGCCGTCCGTAGTCTTGTGCCATGACTGATCCCGCGAACGCTCCTGTCCCTGCGGCCCGTGTCCGGCGGGTGACCACCACCCGCGCGGGCGGCGTCTCGCAGGCCCCGTACGACACCTTCAATCTCGGCGATCACGTGGGCGACGACCCGGCGGCGGTCGCCGCGAACCGGCTCCGCCTCGAGCGGGAGATCGGCGTCGAACCGGGCCACGTGGTGTGGATGGAGCAGATCCACAGCCGCACGGTCACCGTCGTCGACGGTCCGCGCGCGGAGCCCGTGGAGGCGACCGACGCGCTCGTGACGACAGCGCCCGGCCTCGCCCTCGCCGTCCTCACCGCGGACTGCGTCCCGATCCTGCTCTCGGACGACGAGGCGGGCGTGCTGGCCGCGGTGCACGCGGGTCGCGTCGGTGCCAGGATCGGCATCGTGCCGGCCGTCGTCGCGGCGATGCGCGAGCTGGGCGCCCGGCCCGAGCGGATCGGCGCCTTCCTCGGACCCGCGGCGAGCGGCGCCAAGTACGAGGTGCCCGCCGCGATGGCGGCGGACGTTGAGAAGCACCTGCCGGGGAGCCGGTGCCGCACCGAGAAGGGCACCGACGGCCTCGACCTGCGCGCCGGCATCCGCCGCCAGCTGCAGGAACTCGGCGTCGCGGCCGTGGCGCAGGACCCGCGGTGCACCATCAGCGACCCCACCCTGTTCTCGCATCGACGGGGTGCGCCGACGGGGCGCCTGGCCTCGGTGATCTGGATCGACACGGCGAAATGACATCGATGGGATTCGTGCGCGTGTCGGAACCGCCATTCGCCCGTCTTCCCTACTAATCTCACTTCCATAACGACAGTCACAACCGTCACACCAGCCCATGCAGGCGCCGAGGAAGGGCAAAGATGAGCACTCTGCACAAGGTCAAGGCGTACTTCGGGATGGTTCCGCTGGATGCCTACGACGACGGATACGTCGACGAGGGCACCCCGCAGCCGCGCGGCCGCCGCAGCCTCGACGACGAGTTCGACGACTACCGCGGCGAGCGCGGTTACGCCTACGACGGCCGCCGCGCCGATGAGTACGACGCGTACGAGCCCGCCTACGCGGACGGCTACGACGCCCGGGGCGCGGCCTACGACGATCGCTACGACGCCGGCTTCGAGCGCGGCTACCGCGAGCCCGTCCGGGCCCCGCTGCCGCGTCTGGAGCCGCTGCGGGACGCCTCGCGCTCCGTCGCCCCGTCCACCCGTGGCGCGCTGGCGATGGACACGCGCGCCGACGTGCTCAGCCAGGAGAACCCGATGTCGCGCATCACCACCCTGCGTCCCACCTCGTACGAGGAGGCGCGCACGATCGGTGAGCGGTTCCGCGAGGGCATCCCCGTGATCATGGATCTGACCGCGATGGACAACGCCGACGCCAAGCGTCTCGTCGACTTCGCCGCCGGCCTGACCTTCGCGCTGCACGGCTCCTTCGATCGGATCACCACCAAGGTGTTCATGCTCGCGACCTCCGATGTGGACGTCACGGCGGAGGACCGGGCGCGGATCGCGGAGACCGGTTTCTACAACCGCTGACGCTTTCGGGCAGACTGGTACCCGTGCAAGCATTCTGGCTCGTCGTCTACACGCTCCTCTCGATCTTCTGGTTCCTCCTGATCGTCCGGCTCGTGGTCGAAGTGGTGAAGTCCTTCGCGCGGGAGTGGTTCCCGAAGGGGATCGTGGCACTGATCCTCGAAGGAGTGTTCACCGTCACTGATCCGCCGCTGAAGGCGCTGCGGAAGGTGCTGCCCTCGCCGCAGCTGGGGCCGATTCGCCTGGATCTGTCGTTCATCGTGCTGTTTCTGCTGGTCGCGATCGCGCAGCGGATCGTCGGCGGCCTGGCCGTCTAGGCCCGAATCGGCCCACTCCGGCGCGGAGAATCGGACATTTCATCGCGTGATTGTTGGGTGATGAGGAACAAACGGGTCTGGTGTGACAGGATGTGCACTAGTTACAGTGTTGGTCCGAGTGACTTGAGATCTGTCGAGCAGCCGAATTGAGGGGAAACGACCTATGAAGCTGACACCCGCCGACGTGCGGAACGTCGCGTTCAGCAAGCCGCCGATCGGCAAGCGCGGCTACAACGAGGACGAGGTGGATCAGTTCCTCGACCTGGTCGAGACCGAGCTCGCTCGGCTGATCGACGAGAACAACGATCTGCAGCAGCGCAACGCCGAACTCGAGCGCGAACTGGGCGAGGCTCGTGCCGGTGGCGGCGAGCAGCCGTCGGCCGACAGCACCGTCGCCTTCGCGTCGCCCACGCCGAACGCGCCTGCCGCGGCCGAGGCGGCTCCCGCCGCCGCGGCTGCGCCGGCGACGACCGAGGAGGCGCACGTGCGCGCCGCCAAGGTGCTCGGGCTCGCCCAGGAGACCGCCGACCGCCTCACGAACAACTCGCGGTCCGAGGCCGAGAAGCTCGTCTCGGACGCGCGGGCCCAGTCGGAGGCCATGGTCACCGATGCGCGGCAGAAGGCCGAGGCCATGGTGGCCGACGCCCGGCAGCGTTCGGACGCCCTGCTCGCCGACGCGCAGACCCGCTCGGAGAACCAGCTGCGCCGGGCGCAGGAGCGTTCCGATGCGCTGCAGGCCGAGGCCGAGACGAAGCACACCGAGATCATGACCACCATCAACCAGCAGCGCACGGTGCTGGAGGGTCGGATCGAGCAGCTCAAGACGTACGAGCGCGAGTACCGCACCCGCCTCAAGACGTACCTCGAGGGACAGCTCGAGGAGCTGCAGTCGCTGCGCAGCGCCGCCCCGGTCGATCACGGCCAGGGTCGCGGTGGCGACTTCAACGACCCCGGCAACGCCGCCGGCGGCAACCAGCAGTACAAGTAGCCGCTGGTACCAGCCGGTACTAGGGCGGAGTTCTCATGCTGCTAGCCGCACTGGGGGCGACGGTCATCGGGTTCATCCTGTTGATCGTCGCCCTGGTCACGTCCAATCTCTGGCTCGCGATCGCCTGCGTGGTGGTGTCAGTGATCGGCGTCGGCCTGCTGCTCGGCGACGTCCTCACCTACCGCCGCGGCGATCGCGACAAGGTCGACGGGGAGGCGCCGTGGCGCCCCGGCGACCGGGACGAGGACGCCGACGAGGACGAGGCGCCGTCGAGCCGGCCCGCCGCGGCGCCCGAGAGCGACGACGCCGCGGAGCCGGCGACGGAGCCCGTCGACGACGCGGCCCGCGAGGCCGGCACCGTCGGGCACGAGGAGTTCGGGCACCACGACGACGATGCGAACCCGACCACCCAGTTCGCGATGGGACCGCTCGGCGGTCCGACGGGGTGGGAGCACGAGTCGCCCGCAGACACGGACGACGACGCCACGCGCGGCCTGTTCGCGCCGGGGAAGTACGACCCGGACATGACCGACCAGATCCCGCAGATCCGGATCGATCAGGCCTGGGGCACGGAGTGGACCCCGCCCCAGGAGCCGGAGTCGGAAGATCCCGGCAAGAAATGACGTTGCACTGAGCGCTATCCTTGGTGACAGCACTGCGTTGATCCGGCCATCACCGGGGAGCATCCGGAAGAACGGTCCCGCCTGCGGGTCCCAGTAGAACCGGACGGGTGGGCCCGTCACAGCCCGGTTCAAGTGGCGCCGCCCCGGAACACGGGGAGGCGCAAGCGGGGTGGTACCGCGGAGTTCGGCCACAGGCCGGGCATCGTCCCCGTGCTGGTTGTCGACGGCACGAGGAGTACCCGTGAGTGAGAAGCGCCCCTATCCCCTGGTCGACATGACCCGCGACGACGACGGCCCCGCCAAGACGGGCACGCCGTCGTTCCCCGACCTCGAGGAGCGCGTTCTGGCCTATTGGGCCGAGAACGACACCTTCCGCCGGTCCATCGCGAACCGTGCCGAGGCCGACGAGTTCGTCTTCTACGACGGTCCGCCCTTCGCCAACGGCCTGCCGCACTACGGCCACCTGCTGACCGGGTACGTCAAGGACCTCGTCCCGCGCTATCAGACGATGCGCGGCAAGAAGGTCGACCGCCGCTTCGGCTGGGACACCCACGGCCTGCCCGCCGAGCTCGAGGCCGAGCGCCAGCTGGGGATCAAGGACAAGTCCGAGATCGAGACCATGGGCGTCGAGAAGTTCAACGACTACTGCCGCACCTCGGTGCTGCGGTACACGGAGGAGTGGCGTCAGTACGTCACCCGCCAGGCTCGCTGGGTGGACTTCGACAACGACTACAAGACGCTCGACCTGGACTTCATGGAGTCCGTCATGTGGGCGTTCAAGACCCTGCACGAGAAGGGCCTGATCTACCAGGGCTACCGCGTGCTGCCCTACTCCTGGTACGAGCAGACGCCGCTGTCGAACCAGGAGTCCAAGCTCGACGACGCCTACAAGATGCGGCAGGACCCGGCGGTGACCGTCGGGATGCCGCTCCGCACCAAGGGCACCCCGCTGGAGGCGCTCGACGGCGTCGAGGCCCTGATCTGGACCACCACGCCGTGGACGCTGCCGTCGAACCTCGCGATCGCCGTGCACCCGGATCTCGACTACGTGCACGTGACGGGCGCGGACGGCAAGGATTACCTGCTTGCCGAGGCGCGCTTGGGCCAGTACGCCCGCGAGCTGGGGGAGTCGCCGGAGATCAAGGGGCGGTACCAGGGCCGTGACCTCGAGTTCGCCGCCTACGAGCCGCCCTTCGACTTCTTCGCCGGCCACCCCAAGGCGCACGTGACGCTGCTCGCCGACTACGTGACCACCGATTCCGGTACCGGCGTGGTGCACCTCGCGCCGGCCTTCGGTGAGGAGGACATGGACCTCGCCACGGGCAAGTACGGCATCGAGGTCGTGCAGCCGCTGGACCCGGGCGGCAAGTTCACCTCCGCGGTGCCGCCGTACGAGGGCCTGCAGGTCTTCGACGCCAACCCGGTGATCGCCAAAGACCTCAAGGCCAAGGGGCGGCTGCTGCGCCACGAGACCATCGAGCACAGCTACCCGCACTCCTGGCGCTCCGGCCAGCCCCTGATCTACATGGCGGTGCCGTCGTGGTTCGTCGAGGTCACCAAGATCATCCCGCGCATGCTGGAGCTGAACCAGGACATCACCTGGAATCCCGCGCACATCCGCGACGGGCAGTTCGGCAAGTGGGTCGAGGGCGCGCGCGACTGGAACATCAGCCGCAACCGGTACTGGGGCGCCCCCATCCCGGTGTGGGTCTCCGACGATCCCGCGTACCCCCGCGTCGACGTCTACGGCTCGCTCGACGAGCTGGAGCGCGACTTCGGCGTGCGCCCGACGAACCTGCACCGCCCGTACATCGACGAGCTGACCCGGCCGAATCCCGATGACCCGACCGGGAAGTCGACGATGCACCGCGTTCCCGAGGTGCTGGACTGCTGGTTCGAGTCGGGCTCCATGCCCTTCGCGCAGGTCCACTACCCGTTCGAGAACCAGGAGTGGTTCGACAGCCACTTCCCGGGCGACTTCATCGTCGAGTACAACGGTCAGACCAAGGGTTGGTTCTACAACCTGCACGTGCTGGCGACGGCGCTGTTCGACAGCGCCGCCTTCCGCACGGTCGCGGCGCACGGCATCGTGCTCGGACACGACGGTCTGAAGATGTCGAAGTCGAAGCGGAACTACCCGGACGTCAACGAGGTCTTCAACCGCGACGGCTCCGACGCGATGCGCTGGTTCCTCATGGCCTCGCCCATCCTGCGCGGCGGCAACCTCGTGGTCACCGAGCAGGGCATCCGCGACGGCGTGCGGCAGACGCTGCTGCCGCTGTGGAACGCCTACTCGTTCCTGCAGCTGTATGCGGAGAAGCCGGCCGTGTGGCGCACCGACTCCGAGGACGTGCTGGACCGGTACATCCTCGCGAAGCTGGCGCAGACCCGCGACGCGATGACCGAGGCGCTCGACACCTGCAACATCGCCGACGCCTGCGAGGAGCTGCGGCTCTTCGTCGACGCGCTGACCAACTGGTACGTGCGCCGCTCGCGCGCGCGATTCTGGGACGGCGCGGACTCCGGCGCCTTCGACACCCTCTACACCGTGCTGGAGACCGTCTGCCGCCTCGCGGCGCCGCTGCTCCCCATGGCCACCGAGGCCATGTGGCGCGGCCTCACGGGCGGCGAGTCCGTGCACCTCACGGACTGGCCTTCGGAGACCGACCTGCCCGCGGATCCCGAGCTGGTCGCGGCGATGGACGAGGTCCGCGACGTCTGCTCCGTGGCGTCGTCGGTGCGCAAGGCGAACAAGCTGCGCGTGCGCCTGCCGCTGCACACCCTCACCGTCGCCGGGCCGGGCGCGGAGAAGCTCGCGCCCTTCGCGTCGATCATCGCCGACGAGGTGAACGTCCGCGACGTGCAGGTCTCGCCCGACGCCGATCAGTACGGGCGCGTCGAGATCGCCGTGAACGCGCGCGCCGCGGGCCCGCGCCTGGGCAAGGACGTGCAGACGGTGATCAAGGCCGTGAAGTCCGGCGACTACACCGTTGCCGACGGCGTCGTGACCGCCGCCGGCATCGCGCTGCAGGACGGCGAGTACACGCGCAAGCTGGTCGCCGCCGCACCCGACTCGACCGCGGAGCTGCCCGACGGTGCCGGGCTGGTGGTGCTCGACCTCTCCGTCGACGCCGAGCTCGAGGCCGAGGGCTGGGCCAAGGATCGGATCCGCGAGGTGCAGGAAGCGCGACGGTCCGCGGGTCTCGACGTGAGCGACCGGATCTCGCTGGTGCTCGACGTGCCCGCCGAGCACCGGGCGGCCGCGGAGGCGCACCGGGACCTCATCGCGGGCGAGGTGCTGGCCACGTCGCTCGAGTTCGCGGCCGTGCCCGACGGGGTGGAGCTGGGCGATGGTGTCCGAGGCCGACTCGCGAAGGTCTGAGCTGCGGAAACGCCTGTAGCCCACTGTAGCGATCTGCGCTACAGTGGGCGTATGGGCAGGGTGATCGCGCAACGCGAACTCCGGAACGACAACGCCGCGGTGATGAAGTCCGTCGAGGCGGGGGCGACCTTCGTGGTCACCCGCAACGGCACGCCGGTCGCCGAGCTGCGCCCCGTTGCCGCGGGGCGGCGGATGTTCGTGCGCCGGGCGGATCTGCGGAACGCGCTCGGCGCGGGCGTGCGGATCGATGCCGAGGCGTTCCGGGGCGATGTGGATTCCCTGGCCGACCAGGAGCCGTGGTGACCGCACCCGGCCTGCTCGACACGTCCGTAGTGATCGCGATGCCGGAGGTGATCGACGCGATGCCGGAGATCACCGCGATCGCGGCCATCACGGCGGCCGAGCTGGCCGCTGCGCCGCACCTCACATCGGACCCGATGGAGGCCGCGCGCCGGCAACTCCGGCTGCAGGAGGTGACCGCGGTGTTCGAGCCGATCCCGTTCGACGCCACTGCCGCAGCGAGCTACGGGCTGGTCGCCGCGGCCGTGTTCCGGCGCGGGCGAGCGCCTCGTCGCCGTCTCGCCGACCTGCTGGTCGCCGCGACCGCACACGCGCACGGGCTGGACGTGTACACGCGGAATCCGGACGACTTCGCGGGGCTCGACGATCTTATCCGCGTCGTCACGGTGTAGTCAGTGACCGACGACCGCAGCCACCGCTGGGTGCTCCACTTCGACATGGACGCCTTCTTCGCGTCCTGCGAGCAGCTGACCCGCCCCACCCTGCGCGGGCGCCCCGTGCTGGTGGGCGGGCTCGGCGGCCGCGGCGTGGTGGCGGGTTGCTCGTACGAGGCGCGGGTCTTCGGCGCGCGCTCCGCGATGCCGATGCACCAGGCGCGCCGGCTCGTCGGCGCGGGTGCGGTCGTGCTGCCGCCGCGCGGCGCGCTGTACGGCACCGTCAGCCGACGGGTCTTCGCGACGGTGCGTGGGCTCATCCCGGTCGTCGAGACGCTGTCCTTCGACGAGGCGTTCGGCGAGCCCGTCGAGCTGGCGGGGGCGTCCTCGTCGGAGGTGGTGGCCTTCGCGGAGGAGTTGCGCCGCCGGATCCGCGAGGAGACGGGGCTCGTCGCCTCCGTCGGCGCGGGGGCGGGGAAGCAGGCCGCGAAGATCGCGTCCGGGCTCGCGAAGCCCGACGGGGTGTCCGTCATCCCGCCCGCCGCACAGGCGTCGATGCTGTACCCGCTGCCGGTGCGCAAGCTGTGGGGGATCGGCCCGGTGGCGGGGGAGCGGCTGTCCCGCTTGGGGATCGACACCATCGGCCAGTTCGCCGCGATGAGCGAGGTCGAGGTGGTGTCGGTGCTCGGCGTCACGCTGGGGCCGGCGCTGCACCGGCTGGCCCGCGGCGAGGACGACCGGCCGGTGGCGGTGAACGGCGAGGCGAAGTCGATCAGCGCGGAGCACACCCTCGAGAGCGACGTGACCACGATGAACGCCCTGCGGCGGGAGATCGACCGGAGCGCCGAGCACGCGCTGCGGCGGCTGCGCCGGGACGGTCGGGGAGCGCGGACCGTCGTGCTCAAGCTCAAGCGGTCGGACATGTCCCTGCTCACTCGGTCCGCCACGCTGCCGACCGCCACCACCGACGCCGCCGTGCTCACCGCGACGGCACAGCGCCTCGCTCTCGACCCCGTGGAGGTCGGCGGCCTGCGGCTGGTCGGGGTCGGTTTCACGGGCCTCAGCAGCGTCGAGCAGTTCACGCTGTTCGGCGAGGTGGCCGACGAGGTCGCAACAGATTCCGGTGCCGCCGTCGCGCCCGAGCCCGACGTCGACGAGGCCGGGGCGGTCATCGGGTGGCGGCCCGGCATGGACGTCCGCCACCCCGAGTTCGGGCACGGCTGGGTGCAGGGCGCCGGCCACGGCGTACTGTCGGTGCGCTTCGAGACCCGCACCTCCGGTGCCGGCCGGATGCGCAGCTTCAAGGCCGACGACCCCGACCTCCGCGAAGCCGACCCGCTGGACTCCCTCGACTGGCCCGCCGAGCACCTGCGCACCGACGAGGACGACTAAGTCCTTCTCGCCGTCAGGCGGCGGCGCGCAGGTCGGCGGGCATCTGGCAGTTCCATGGCTCGTCAGCGTCGTGGTCGGCGAGGAGGGCTTCGAGGATCGGCGGGCCGTGGGGTCCATCGAGGATCGCGCCGATGTCGTCGTGGATCGTGCCGACGCACTCGCTGTGCTGGACGCGCAGTTCCTCGCTGCGCCACAGGTTCCGGAGCTCCGCGCAGCGAGCGCGCCACCGTTCGAGTGCCTGCCGGTAGAGCTCGTCGGCGTGGTGCTTGTGGTTCACCCGGTGCTCATGCGATGGGTCCGCGGTGCGTCGCCAGCCGGTGCGGCCTGCGTACTCGCCGCTGCGGACGGTGATCGTGTTCCATCCGCGCGGGTTCTCCGCCGGGTCGGGGACGACCTTGCCGTGGTGGGCGTCGCAGGCGAGCGTGAGCGCGGTGACGTCGGTGGCGCCGCCGTGGGACCACTCGGTGATGTGGTGGACCTGGCAGCGGGTGGCGGGCGCGTCGCATCCCGGTGCACTGCAGCCCTTCTCGGAGCCGTACAGCGCGATCCGCTGATCCGCGGACGCGAGGCGCTTCTCCCGGCCCAGGAACAGCGGCCGCGAGGCGAGGTCCAGCACGAGGACGTACTTCGGATTGGTGCCCATCATGCGTAGCGCGTCGGCGACCGGGAGCCTGCCGCCGGTGGCGGTGGTGGCGATGCCGGTTTCCGTCTCGAGCTGGTCGATGCCGAGCGTGATGATCGGTACACAGGGCACGCCGCGGTGCTGCCCGAGCCCGCCCGACGCGATGGCGAGCCCCAGCGCGGTCACCAGAGCGTCGTGGTTGCGTTGCGGCGTGGTGCGCCGGTCGCGCTCGGCGGCCGCCCGCACCGCGTTCTGATCCGCTAGGTCCACGGGATCGTCGGCGTCCGCGGGGTTGTTGACGCCGGGCCGGGCGAGCTTCTCCAGGATCGTGTCCAGTAGCGCGCGGCCCTCGGGGGAGAGGTCACCGTCGAGCGCCGTCATCAGATCGTCGTCCTGCTTGCCCACAGTGAGCCCGCGGGCGCGGTCGACGACATCGGAATGGGGTTCCGCCCCATCGGGATCGAGGTGTGCGAGCGCGCGGGCGCCGATGACGGCGAGGTCCTCCGGCGTGACGTCCGCGGCGGCGGTGACGAGCACGTCCTCGAGGATCGCGGCCTGGTCGGGGCGGATCGTCTTGCGACAGCTCGCGAAGACCCGCTCGATGGCGAGGGCGTGCCGGTCCGAGATCGCCCCCTCCTGCTGCGCCTCGGCGACGAGCGGGTACCGGGGCTCGGGGCACACGCCGTGCCCGTGCTGGGGAGCGCGGTCCCGCGCGCCGTGGATCCGATCCCGCGCCTCGCCGCCCGCTAGGCGGAGCCGCTGCACCAGCAGCTCCTTCATGCCGGTGTATCCCAGCTGACCCGGCAGGCCCTGCTCCACCGCGACCTGGGCGAGGAGATGCTGGCTGAAGGGCACCTTCCGAACCGCTGTCTCCAGCCGCTCCAACGAGGCGAGCACGTCCTGCGAATCGAGCATGACGGGGTCGGCCTGCGCGAGCCGCTCGGCCGCGTGTTCGAAGGAGGCGAGCGCATCGAGATACTCCGCTGCTGTGCAGGTAGAAGTGTTTATCTCGCCTCCTTGAACACCTCTATTCTACCTCAGTGTTCGATGGGTCTGCAACGATCATCGATAAGAAGTTCGATGCAACGGTGCGGTCGTCAAGGCGCGAGCACCACCGCGCGCAGCCGCTCGAGGTCGGCGAGCACCGTCGCGCAGTCCCGGGCGAAGTCGTCGTCGCTCGCGCCCAGCCGCCGCACCGTGAACAGCACCTCCGCGCCGTCCGGGTGCGCCAGCACGCGCAGGGGATTGTTCACGACGGTGCCGTCGGGCAGCGTCACGTCGTGATCGAGGACGCCGAACGGATTGTCCGGCGCGAACCGCACCCGCACCTCGCCCATCGGCGAGTCCGTCAGCAGGTCGGCACCGTCGATCCGCACCCCGGTCGCGAGCCCGGCCGCCCAGCGGATGAGATTCTGTGGATCGCGGGCGAACGCGTACACCTCCGCGGCGGGACGGGGGATCACGACGCTGATGTGGCGGGACTCCTCGGTCATTCCGCCACGCTACCGACGGGCGACGGGGCGCGGCTAGGGTGCGAGGGCGACGTGCGGCTCGGCGCGAACGGATACCGGTCAGGCAGGGAGAGACGATGACACCGATACTCGACGGGATCGTGGTCGCGGACTTCAGCCGCGTGCTGGCGGGCCCGCTCGCGACGGTGATGCTCGCGGACCTCGGCGCCGACGTGATCAAGCTCGAGCGTCCCGGCACCGGCGACGACACCCGGGCCTGGGGGCCGCCCTGGACGGAGCGCACCAGCGCCTACTTCGAGTCGGCGAACCGGTCCAAACGCAGCGTCGCGCTCGACCTCGACGATCCCGAGGACCGCGCCGCCGCCCGCGAACTGGCGCGCCGCGCCGACGTCCTCGTCGAGAACTTCCGCACCGGGGCGCTCGAGAAGAAGGGCTTCGGCTACGCGGAGCTCGCCGCGATCAACCCGCGCCTGATCTACTGCTCCGTCACCGGTTTCGGCTCGGACGCGGGCGCCGACCTGCCCGGCTACGACTTCCTCGTCCAGGCCGTCGGCGGGCTGATGAGCATCACGGGCGCGCCCGACGGCGACCCGATGAAGGTGGGCGTCGCCCTCGTGGACGTCCTCACCGCCAAGGACGCCGTCGCGGGCATCCTCGCCGCCCTCTACGAGCGGGAGCGTTCGGGGCTGGGGCAGCATGTCGAGGTGAATCTGCTCTCGTCCCTTCTCGGTTCGCTCGCCAACCAGGGCGCGAACTTCCTCGCGACGGACACCGTCCCGTCGCGGAGGGGCAACAGCCACCCGTCGATCGCCCCGTACGAGACCCTGCGGTGCCGCGACGGACTGATCGCCGTCGCGTGCGGCAACGACGGCCAGTTCGCCCGCCTCGCGGGCACCGTCGGCGCGCCGGAGCTGGCGGACGATCCGCGCTTCGCGACCAACCCGGACCGTGTGCGTCACCGCGCCGAGATGGTCGCGCTGCTCGAGGACCGCCTCGCGGCGCGGGACGCGGCGGAGTGGGCCCGCAGGCTCACGGAGGCGGGGGTGCCGGCCGGCACGGTCGGCGACGTCGCCTCGGGGTTCGCGCTCGCCGAACGCCTGGGCCTGCGCCCGCGCGTCGCCGTCGGCGACGGTGCGATGGACCAGGTGCGCAACCCGATCGGCTTCTCGCGCACCCCCGTCGCCGACTACCGCCGGCCCCCGGGCCTCGGCGAGCACACCGACGCGGTCCGCGCCGCGCTGAACGCGCCGCAGCAGCCCGACTGACGCGCCGTCAGTTCACGTCCGCGAACGCCTCGACGGCCTCGTTCCGGCCCGCCACGATCAACACGTCGCCGTCCTGGACGATCGTGTCGTAGTCGGCGTGCGTGAAGTCCTCGCCCGGATGCTTGATCGCCACCACGGTGATCCCGTACTTGTGCCGCACCCCGGAGTCCTTGAGCGCCTTCCCGACGATGCTGCGCGGCGCGTGCGCCTTGACCATCGCGTAGTCCTGCTCGAATTCCACGTAGTCGAGCATCTTCCCGCCCGTCACGAGATGCGCGACGCGCTCACCCATCTCGTGCTCGGGGAGCACCACGTGGTGCGCGCCCACCCGTTCCAGGATCCGGCGATGCTGGTGGCTCGTGGCCTTCGCCCAGATGTTGGGGACCCGGAACTCCGAGAGCAGCGAGGTGGTGAGGATCCCGGCCTCCAGGTCGGAGCCGATCGAGACCACCGCGTGCGCGAAGTCGGGCACGCCCAGCTGCTTGAGGGCCTCCTCGTCGGTGGAATCGGCGACGGCCGCGTAGGTCAGGTCGTCCGAGATGCGCTGCACGCGCCGCTCGTCCACGTCCAACCCGAGGACCTCCGCGCCCTGGGCGATGAGCTCGCGGGCCACCGACGCGCCGAACCGCCCGAGTCCGATGACGACGATGCGCATCCCGGTGCGCTTGAGTGACTTAGCCAACGATCGGACGCTCCTCCGGCAACTCGTAGCGGCGTTCGCGCTCGCGCAGGGCGAGGGCGGACGCCACGGTCACGGGGCCGAGTCGCCCCGCGAACATCAGGACCACCAGCAGTATCCGCCCCTCGACGGGCAGGTCGTCGGTGATCCCGGTACTCAGGCCCACCGTCGAGAACGCCGAAACCACCTCGAACAGCACCGCGTCGAGGTCGAAGTGCGTCATCTGCAGCAGCGTCAGAGTGCCGAGCATGACGGCGCCGACGCTCATGAGGGCCACGGTGATCGCCTGTCGCTGCACGTCCGCGGAGATGCGCCGGCCGAAGGCGTGCACCGTCGGCTCGCCGCGGACCTCCGCCCAGATGACGAACGCCAGGATCGCGAACGTCGTGACCTTGATCCCGCCGGCCACGCCGCCGCTGCCGCCGCCGATGAACATCAGCACGTCGGTGGTGAGCAGCGATGTCGGGTGCATCGCGCCGACGTCGATCGTGTTGAAGCCGGCCGTGCGCGGTGACACCCCGGCGAACGTGCCCGTGAGGATCTTGCCCGGCACGTCGCGCGGCCCCAGCGTCGCCGGATTCGACCACTCGAACGCGGTGATCAGCGCGACGCCCGCGACGAGCAGCGCGAAGTAGGTGACGAGCGTCAGCTTGGTGTGCAGCGACCAGCGCGTCAGCGCGACGTCGCGGTTCACGCGGCGGCGCATCGCCCGCGTCACCTCGTAGATCACGGGGAATCCGAGGCCGCCGATGATGATCGCCACCATGATCGGCACGACGATGCCCGGGTCCTCGGCGAACCGCGTCAGGCTGTCCGAGTAGAGGGCGATGCCCGCGTTGTTGTACGCCGTCACGGCGTGGAAGACGGCGAGATAGGCGGCGCGGCCGAGGGAGAGGTCGTAGCCCAGCGCGAACCGCGCGAACAGGAACAGGGCCGTCACCGCCTCGACCGCGAGGCTCATCCGGACCACGCCGAGCACCACGCGCTTGCTCTCGCCCAGCTCGAGGCTCTTGTTCTCCGCCTGCGCCAGGATCTGCAGCCGCAGCCCGATCCGGCGCGCCACCAGCAGCCCCAGCAGGGAGGCCAGCGAGATGATCCCGAGGCCGCCCACCTGCACCAGCACCATGATCACCACCTCGCCGAAGGTGGACCAGTGGGCCTCGGTGTCGACGACGACGAGTCCGTTCACACACACCGCCGAGGTGGCGGTGAACAGGGCCGTGCTCAGTCCGGTGCGCCGGCCGTCGGTCGCCGCGATCGGGAGCGACAGGAGCAGGGTGCCGATCACCGTCGCCAGGCCGAAGCCCAGAACGATCAGCCGTGCCGGCTGGGTGGGGCCGGCCATTCCGCGGGCCATGGGCCGAACCTACCGCGCCGCGGGACTACCGCCCGAGATACGCGCCGATCCACCGTGGGCCCACGCCGGCGGCCAGCAGGGCCAGCAGCACGATCCGCGCCTGGCCGGGCCGCAGCCGCCGAGAGAGTAGCGCCCCGGCGGCGACCAGGTCGGCCGCGCCGCCGCCCCCGCCGTACGCCGCGTCGACGGGGCCCGACGCGATCCGCGTGGAGACCACCACCACGACGCCCGCCTCCAACGCGCGCCGCACCGCGTCCGCCAGCGCGACCGTGGTGTTCCCGCTTCCGGTGCCCGCCAGCACGATCCCGCGCGCTCCGGCTGCGACCGCGGCGTCGACGAGGGCACCGTCGGCCCCCGGGTAGGAGGCCACGACGTCCACCCGGACATCGGCGATCGGCGCGGGTTTGGCCAGCAGCCGATGCGGCGCGGTGCCCTCCAGTTCGGCCACCGGCAGGCCGCCGGCGAAGGGCTGCGGCGCGACCGTGGAGACCTTCGCGAGGCCGCGCACCGTCTGCACCTGCCCGGCGAAGGAGAGCAGTACCCCGAGCCCCCGGTAGGCGGGGTCGGCGGCGACGGCGATCGCCTCCGCGAGGTTCGCGGGCCCGTCCGCGGCGGGAGAATCGGCGGGGTGCTGCGCGCCGGTGAAGACGACGGGCCGCGGGTCGGCGTGGGCGAGGTCCACCAGGAGCGAGGTCTCCTCCATCGTGTCCGTGCCGTGCGTCACCACGACGCCCGCCACGTCCGGATCGCCGAGGGCGTCCGCGACCGCGGCGCGGATCTCGTCCAGCTGGTCGAGCGTCAGCGCGGACGAGTCCGCCGAGGTCACGTCGCGGACCGTCACGCCGACCCCGGGGACGTCCCCGGCGGTCGCGACCAGCGCCGCGCCCGCGTCGGCGGGAACCGCGGCACCGGCGTCGTCGTGGCGGCTGGCGATGGTGCCGCCCGTGGCGAGCACGATCACTTCAGGCATGCGAAGCAGCATCGCATGCCGGGCGCGGGCTGCGGTGGCGCACCGCGCCGCGTTTGGCATAGTGGGGGCGGCGAAGCAGCGGCCGGACGGAGGTGACTTTCTCGATGCGCGCACGGGTCCTCATGGCCCCCGTCGCGGTACTCGTGGGCCTGGCCTGCGGTGCCTGCAGCGGGGAGAGCACCGAATCGCGGTCGAGCACCCCCTCTGCCGTCTCCGCCCAGGTGACGGAGGCGCCGTCGAGCACCCCGGACCGCGCGCCGTCGACGCAGCAGCTCGAGGAGATGCTCTCCCGGGCCGTCGACCCGAGGGTCCCGCTCGAGGAGAAGGTGCAGCTGGTGCAGGGCGCCACCACCGCCGACGGACCGCTGTTCGACGAGCTGGTCAAGCTGCGCAGCGACAATCCTCAGGTCAGCTGGCACATCGGCCGGCCGGTGCTGGAGCAACCGGGCCTGGCGAAGGCGCAGTTCTCGGTGCTCATGGGCGGCACGAACCAGCTCGCCTACGCGTCCCTCGCGTTCGACGAGGGCCGGTGGAAGCTGCAGCGCTCCTACGCCTGCCAGATGATCGTCCAGGTCGGGCGCGACTCGCCCTCCTGTCACTGACCGCGGGAACCGGGCTACTTCGGCCCGAACCGGTAGACGCTGCCGGTCTTCTGCGTGAGCTTCTTCGCCGGATCGTCGCCGACCAGGGTGCGACCGCCCTCCAACTGCACGCCGCCCTGGCCGAAGGCGCGCGCGGGATCGACCTCGACGGTGCCGTTCCCCTCGGAGGTGTAGCTCTCGATCGTCAGGGTGCTGCCGCTGCCCGGCACGCGGAAGACGGAGTCGTCGGGCGACTCGTCGACCTTCGCCGTGAGCTCGGGCCGCTCGGCGGTGCCGCCGAGCGTCACCTGCATGGTCTGGGTGAGGGTGCTGTCCGCGCGGATGGACCGCGTCACCGTCCAGGTGGCCCCGGGCGCGACCGGTTCGGCGGGCAGGGGGACGAGCCGCAGGAAGGTCTGCAACAGCGCCTGTTCGAACGCGGTCTGGGCCTCGGGGGAGACGCCGGGCGGCGCCGCGAGGGTGAACGAGCGCACCTCGCCGCTCGCGGCCAGCTTCACGCGGGCGACGGACCCGGCCTCCACCTCGAGCGCCTTCGTCGTGGCCGCGTCCGTGGACCGGGGTGCGTCGAAGAACAGGTGGACGTCGAGCGGGTCCGCGCAGGAAGGCTGCGCGACCAGCGGCAGCGTGACGTCGCGGTTACCGCCGGAGGGCTGCTCGCCGGCCACCTGGGAGACCTGCAGCGAGTTGGTGAACAGCGCGTACTCCGCCACCGCGGTCGGGCGGACCGTCAGCGCGCGGGGCGCGCCGGTACCGGGGGAGTCGAGCACGACCTTAGCCTGCGGGACGTCGACGGTGACCGCGTGCTCGGGCAGCACGGGCGGGGTCGTGGCGCAGCCGGCCGCCGCCGCAGGTGCCGCGACCGACTGCCGAGCGGGCACCGAGGACGAGGCGCCGGGACCGGTGGAGCCACCGTCCCCGCACCCCGCGAGGGCGGTGACGAGCACCACCGTCGACGCCGCCACCACCGGGACCAGCCGCAACCGCTTGCCATGCACACCGCCACCGTAGTGGATGATGGAGGCATGGATTCCCCCGCAACCGCACGGCCGAGCTGGTATCGGAACCCGCGCATCCTCCTGGCGGTGGTCGCGGTCGCGGTCTTCCTCATCGACCTGGCCGCGAAGACCACGGTGGTCCGGCACATGGAGTACGGCGAGAAGATCCCCGTGCTCGGCCCGTTCAGTCTGCTCTTCGTGAAGAACCCGGGCGCCGCGTTCTCGATGGCCACCGGTTACACCTGGGTGCTCACGCTGATCGCGGTGGGCGTCGTCGTCTGGATCGTGCGGATGGGCTCCAAGCTCACGTCGCTGCCGTGGGCGATCGGCCTCGGCCTGGTCCTCGGCGGTGCGCTGGGCAACCTCGCCGACCGGATCTTCCGCGCGCCCGGCGTCTTCCGCGGGCACGTCATCGACTTCTTCTCCGTCGGCGACTGGTTCCCCGTCTTCAACACGGCCGACAGCGCGATCAGCGTCGCCGCCGTGCTGCTCGTCGCGCTCACCCTGTTCGGGCGCGACCCCTACGAGGGCTTCGGCGAGAAGCGCACGCGCGCACCGGAGAAGGCCACGGCCGAGGAGACCCGCACCACCGGATCGGAGGCGACCGATGCGTGAATCGCGCACCATGCCCGTGCCCGACGGGCTCGACGGCATGCGGGTCGACGCGGGGGTCGCCCGCCTGCTGGGGCTGTCGCGGACCGTCGTCTCCGAGCTGGCGGCGGAGGGCTCCGTCACGCTCGACGGGGTCGCGGTCGGCAAGTCCGACAAGCTGCACGCCGGGGCGCTCCTCGACGTGACGCTGCCCGAGCCCGCGCGGCCGCTGGAGATCGTCGCCGAGCCCGTGCCCGGGATGAACATCCTCTACTCCGACGCCGACATCGTGGTCGTCGACAAGCCCGTGGGCGTCGCGGCGCACGCCTCCGTCGGCTGGACCGGTCCGACGGTGATCGGCGGCCTCGCCGCCGCCGGCTTCCGCATCTCCACCTCGGGTGCGGCCGAGCGGCAGGGCATCGTGCACCGCCTCGACGTCGGCACCTCCGGCGTCATGGCCGTCGCCGTCTCCGAGCGCGCCTACACCGTGCTCAAGCGGGCCTTCAAACAGCGCACCGTCGACAAGCGGTACCACGCGCTCGTGCAGGGCCACCCCGATCCGATGTCCGGCACCATCGACGCCCCGATCGGCCGGCACCGCAGCTCCGACTGGAAGTTCGCGGTCACCAAGGACGGCAAGCCGTCGATCACGCACTACGACACGATCGAGGCATTCCAGGCGGCGACGCTGCTGGACGTGCACCTCGAGACGGGGCGCACGCACCAGATCCGCGTGCACTTCGCGGCCCTGCACCACCCGTGCTGCGGCGACCAGACCTACGGCTCCGACCCCGTGCTCGCGAAGAAGCTGGGCCTCGACCGGCAGTGGCTGCACGCCCGCACCCTCGGGTTCACGCACCCCACGCAGGGGGAGTACGTGGAGTTCACCTCGCCCTACCCCGACGATCTGCAGCACGCCCTGGACGTCCTGCGGGACGCGTGAGCCGGACCCTCGCAGGCTGGGCCGCCCTGCTCGCCGTCGCCCTCGGCCTGGCGTTCTGGCTCGGCTCGGCGACGCCGGTGCGGGTCGCGCGGTCCGACGGTGACCGGCTCGGCCCGCAGGCCGGCCAGGCCGTCGCCGAGTACCTCGGCGATGCGCGCGCCTCCCTGGCCGCGGCGCCCGCGGGGGAGCGGCGCTGGGCGCTGATCTCCCCGGCGACGGAGTGGACGCCCGACGAGGTGTGGACCCGCGCCGCGGGCCTGGACCGCGTGGGCCGCGTGCTGGTCCGGGTGCGCATCCCCGGTGTCCAGACCCCCATGGCGACGGTGCCGCCCGGCCAGAGCATCGAGGGCGTGCGGGCCGTGAACGAGCTGGCCGCCCTCGCGATGCCCGGGCTCGTCGCCCCCGGAGCGCGGGGCGACGCCATCGCGCGCGTCACCGCGTCCCGGCTCCGCGCCGGCCGGCCCGCGGTGGTGGGCGTGGTGGTGTGGGGCACGGGCGACGCGCTCCGCGCGGTGTCCGGCCGGCCCGGGGTGCGGTCAGTCCAGGTCCTCCCGCGCGACGGTGCCCGGTTCGGCGTCTCCGCGCTGCTCCCGTCCTCGACGGTGACCGCCGCCCCCGGCCCCGACGACCGCCCGGTGCCCCGCGCCTGAGACCTCGTCGGCCGCGTCGGTACTCGGTACCGTGGTGGGATGACATCGCGGGGGCGGGGTTTCGTCGGTTCGGCGCTGCTGATGGCACTGCTGCCGCTCCTGACGGGCTGCATCGACGACGGACCCACGCTGCATCCGGCCGACGAGGACGACATCCGGTCCATGACGGAGGCATGGACGGGTGTGTCACTTCCGGAGCGACTCACTCTGGTCGACGGCGAGTACGTCTCCGACTTCCTCGATCCGTCGCTCTCGGCGACGTTCGATGCAGCGCAAGAGGACGTCGACGAATTCGTCGCAGCGCTCGGCGTGCGGACGGTTCGTGAGTTCGTCGCCGACTGCCGCGTCCCGCAGGGGCCGATCGTCTTCACCGAGGCTCCTGGAAGCCCTCGAATCGTGGGTTCGCCCCCCGGTGTCGTCGTGCCCGCCGACACCGACGGACCGTCGCGGATCGCCTCCCTGGTCGCCCTGGTCGGAACCGGCGACATCGAACGGTGCCGCGACGTCGTCCGTGTCGACGCGCGTCCGAGAGGGGCCTTCGTCGCGGTCACGACCCAGGCGCGTGAGGACGGGGCGAGCAGGTTCCTCCTCTCCGTCGTGACGACCTGACGAGACGAGAGGTATCTCATGATGTGAGAAAGCTCTCCGCGATCGCGCAATGAATCCGCGTCATCGCGAACTAGCGTCGAAGGCATGGGAACCGTGCATCGCAGCAGTGGATTCATCGCCCTTCCGGCGCGTGCGCTGTGGGACGTCCTCCTCGACCTGGACCGCCTGCCGCAGTGGCAGCCCTTCGTCACCTCGGCACCGCTGCGCGACCCCGTCGCCCTCGGCGCCCGCGTGGATTGGGTGCCGGAGCTGCGCGCGGCGTGGGTCCATCGCCGGTTCGCGGATCCCGCCCGTGTGACCGAGTTCGCGCCGGAACGCGCCCTCGCGCTCACGCAGGAGGAGCCCGCGGGGACCACCGTCCTGCGCTGGGCGCTGCATCCGGTCGAGGGCGGCACCCTCGTCGAGCAGACCGTGACCTCCGACGGCGCGTCCGGGCCGTTCTTCGACCGTCTCGTCGCCCGGCGGTTCGCCGCGGACGCCGACACCGCGCTCGCCCGGCTCGCGCTGCTCGCGGGCCCGCCCCGCGCCGCGGAACCGCTCAACGTGGTCATCGCGGGCGGTACCGGCGCGCTGGGCCGGCGGGTCGCGGCGGATCTCGTCCGGCGCGGGCACGGCGTCACGATCCTCACCCGCTCGATCCGCGACGACCTGCCGTACCGCCAGGTCACGTGGGACGGGAGCACTGTCGGGGCGTGGGAAGCGGTGCTCGACGCGCCGAACACCGCGGTGATCAACCTGGCCGGGAAACTGGTCGACTGCCGGCCCACCGCGGCGAACGTCGCCGCGCTCACTGCGAGCAGAGTGGACGCGACCCGCGCGCTCGTCGCGGCGGCCCGCGGCAAGGGCGTTCGTCGCTGGGTGCAGGCGAGCACGACGGCCATCTGGAGCGACGCGGGGGAGCGGTGGTGCACCGAGGACACTCCGTTGCCCGACCCGGGGCTCCCTCAGATGACGGGCGTCGCCCGTCCGTGGGAGGAGTCCGCCGCCGACGCCGAAACCGACCACCTGACCGTGCTGCGCACGTCCATCGTGCTCGACACCGACTCGCCCGCGATGGCGAAGATGGTCGGCGTCACCAGGGCCTTCCTCGGCGGCCGCCTGGGCAGCGGCAGGCAGTGGTTCAGCTGGATCCACCGGGACGACTGGCTGGCGGTCGTCCGCGCGGCACTAGGGATCGAGCCGGGCGTCGACCTGCCCGATGGGGTGGTGGTCGCGGCCGCGCCGCACCCCGTGCGCAACGCCGACCTGATGGGTGCGCTGCGCCGGCACCTGCACCGGCCGCCCGCGCCGCCGACACCCGCGCCGGTGCTGGCGCTCGGCGCCATCGGGATGCGCAGCGACCCGGCGCTCGGCCTCACGGGGCGGCACGCCACGTCGACGGTGCTGCCGGCCGCGGGCTTCGCGTTCGCGCACCCGGACCTCGACGGCGCCCTGGCCGATCTCCTCGACTGACGGGCGCGCCCGCAATCGACCGATTCTCCCGGGGCGAACGGAAAATCAATTGTGAGTGGGCGCTCACTTCTGTAGTCTCGAACTCGTGCCCGCGGCTAATGAAACCCGAACCCGCGCGCCGCACCTGCCGCCCGACGAGCGGCGCGCGGCGCTGATCGCCGCCACGCGGGACGCGTTGCTCGAGCACGGCGCCGTGCCCACGACCAAGCAGATCGCCGCCGCCGCGGGGGTCGCGGAGGGCACCATCTTCCGGGTCTTCGATTCCAAGGAGGATCTCCTCGACGCGGTCATGGCCGAGTCCTTCGACCCCGCGCCGCTCCTCGCCGAGATCGACGCCATCGACCCGGCTCTCCCACTGCGGGCGCGGCTCTACCGGTTCACCGAGCTCGTCCAGGCGCGGTTCCAGCGGATTTTCGGGCTCATGGACGCGCTCGGCCTCGTCGCCCCGCCCCACGTGCGCGACCCGGGCGCGCACCGTCGGGCGAAGGACGGCGGCCCCGCGCTCGTGACCCGCCTCCGCGGCGTGATCGGCGACGACGCCGACCGGCTCTCGGTCCCCCCGGAGGAGGCGATCCACCTCCTGCGCCTGCTCACCTTCTCCGGCAGTCACCCCCACATCAGCGACGGGCACGTCCTGTCGCCGCAGCGCATCGTCGACGTCCTGCTCGACGGCATCTCAGCCCAGCCCACGACTCCCTCCGCGGGAAGGAACAGCCCCCAGTGACCCTTCTCAGACTGATCGCCGAGCACCTGCGGCCCTACCGGCCGTGGCTGCTCGCCGTGGCCGCCTTCCAACTCGTCAGCGTCGTCGCCAATCTGGTCCTGCCCAGCATCAACGCCAAGATCATCGACCTCGGCGTCACGCCGGGCGACACCGGCTACATCTGGCGGATGGGCGGGATCATGCTGGCCATCACGCTGTTCCAGGTGATCGCCGCCGGTGGAGCCACCTACTTCGCGGCCCGCAGCGCGATGGCCTTCGGTCGCGACACCCGCCGGTCCCTGTTCGGGCGGGTCCGCACCTTCTCCGGCCGCGAGGTCTCCGGCTTCGGTGCCGCCTCGCTGATCACCCGCACCACCAACGACGTGCAGCAGGTGCAGCTGCTCGTTCTGATGACGCTGTCGATGATGATCCAGGCGCCGTTCATGGCGGTCGGCGGCGTCGTCATGGCGCTGCGCGAGGAGCCCGGGCTCGCCTGGCTCATGGTGGTCGCGGTACCCGTCCTCGGCGCGGTGCTGGGCGTGGTGATCGCCAAGATGATCCCCGGCTTCCGGGTGGTGCAGACGCGGCTCGATGCGGTCAATCAGGTGCTCCGCGAACAGCTCACGGGCGTCCGGGTCATCCGTGCGTTCGTCCGCGAGCCCGTCGAGCGCGAGCGGTTCGACGGTGCCAACACCGCCCTCACGAACGCCTCCGTCCGCGTGATGCGGCTGATGGCCGTCATGTTCCCGTGGGTGATGTTGGTGCTCAACCTCTCCACGGTCGCGGTCTGGTGGTTCGGTGCGCACCTCATCGCCGACGGCTCGGCCCAGATCGGCTCCGTCACCGCCTACATGCAGTACATGATGCAGATCCTCATGTCGGTGATGATGGCGACCTTCATGGTGATGATGGTGCCGCGCGCCTCCGTCGCCGCCGAGCGCATCACGGAGGTGCTCACCACGACGTCCACCGTCGCGCCGCCGGAACACCCCGACCCGCTCCCCGCGATCACCGGCACCGTCGAGCTCGACGACGTCACGATGTGCTACCCCGGCGCCGCGAAACCGGTGCTGCAGAACGTGAACCTGACGGCCCGCCCGGGGGAGACGGTCGCGATCATCGGGTCCACCGGCTCCGGGAAGTCGACGCTGATCAACCTGCTCGCGCGCCTCTTCGACGCCACCGCCGGCGCCGTCCGCTACGACGGCGTCGACGTCAAGGACCTGCGCGCCGACGCCCTCTGGGGGCACGTCGGGCTGGTGCCGCAGCGTGGCTACCTGTTCAGCGGCACCGTCGCGAGCAACCTGCGCTTCGGCAACCCGGACGCGACCGACGACGAGCTCGCCGAGGCACTGCGCATCGCGCAGGCCGACGACTTCGTCGCCGAGATCGGCGGCCTCGACGCCCCGATCGCCCAGGGCGGCACCAACGTCTCGGGCGGGCAGCGGCAGCGGCTCGCGATCGCCCGCGCCCTCGTCGCCAAACCCGCGGTCTACCTCTTCGACGACAGCTTCTCCGCACTCGACCTCGCGACCGACGCGAAACTGCGTGCGGCGCTGCGGCCCTACACACGGGAGGCGACCGTCTTCATCGTCGGACAGCGCATATCGACGATCGCCGGCGCCGACCAGATCATCGTTCTCGAGGACGGCGAGGTGGTCGGCCACGGCACGCACGCCGAACTCCTCGAGACCTGTCCCACCTACCAGGAGATCGCCGGCAGCCAGGCGACGGCGGGGAGTGCAGCATGACCGGACCGGGAGCACGGGCGTCCGCCGCCGCGACGGCGGGCTCGCCCGCGCAGAAGCCGATGACCTTCTGGCCCTCGTTGAAACGGCTGCTGGGCCGGCTGCGGGAGCAGCGCTCGGCGATGGCCGCGGCGGTGCTGCTGTCGGTCGGCTCGGTCACCGCCGCGGTGATCGCGCCGAAGGTGATCGGCAGCGCGGTCGACGCGATCTACGACGGCTTCCGCTCGCAGCTGCAGCACGGGCCGGGCATCGACTTCCACCGCGTCGGCACGATCCTCGCCTGGGTGATCGGGCTGTTCGTGGCGAGCGCGGTGCTGCAGTACGCGCAGGGCTTCCTGCTCAACGGCGCGGTGCAGCGGGTCATGTACTCGCTGCGCCGCGAGGTCGAGGAGAAGCTGAACCGGCTGCCGCTGAGCTACTTCGACAAGCAGCCCCGCGGCGAGCTGCTCTCCCGCGTCACGAACGACATCGACAACCTGGGGCAGTCGCTGACGCAGGCGCTGAGCCAGCTCATCGTCTCGGCGTTCACCGTGGTCGGGGTGCTGATCATGATGCTCGTCGTCTCGCCGCTGCTGACCGCCGTCGCGGTCGTCGTGATCCCGCTCATCGTGATCTTCGCGGGGCAGATCATGAAGCGCAGCCAGAAGCACTTCGTGGCGCAATGGAAGTCGACGGGCTCCCTCAACGCGCAGGTGGAGGAGGCCTTCACCGGCCACGACCTGGTCACCGTCTACGGCCGCGGCGACGCACTGCAGGAGCGGTTCGCGGTGGAGAACGACGCGCTGATGAACGCCAGCTACAAGGCGCAGTTCCTCTCCGGCCTCGTCATGCCGATCAGTATGTTCGTCGGCAACCTGCAGTACGTCGCCGTGTGCGTCGTCGGCGGGCTGCGGGTGGCCGCGGGCGGCATGAGCCTCGGCGACGTGATCGCCTTCATCCAGTACTCGCGGCAGTTCACCCAGCCCGTCACGCAGATGGCCTCGATGGTGAACATGCTGCAGTCGGGCGTCGCCTCCGCCGAGCGCGTCTTCGCCATCCTCGACGCCGACGAGCAGACCGCGGAGCGCACGGGCTCCCTGCCGGAGCCCACCCGGGGCCGCGTCGCCTTCGAGGACGTCTCCTTCGGGTACAAGCCGGACGAGCCGCTCATCGAGGGCCTGAACCTGGTCGCCGAGCCCGGCCGCACCGTCGCCGTCGTCGGCCACACCGGCGCGGGCAAGACCACCCTGGTGAACCTCATCATGCGGTTCTACGAGCTCAGCGGCGGTCGGATCACCATCGACGGGGTCGACATCGCCGAAGTCGAGCGCGCGGACCTGCGCCGCCGGATGGGCATGGTGCTGCAGGACACGTGGCTGTTCGAGGGCACGATCATGGAGAACATCCGGTACGGCCGCCTCGACGCCACCGACGAGGAGGTCTACGCCGCGGCGCGCGCCACCTTCGTCGACCGCTTCGCGCACTCGCTGCCCGACGGCTACGACACCGTGCTCGACGACGAGTCCGGCAGCGTCTCCGCGGGCGAGCGCCAGCTCATCACCATCGCGCGGGCCTTCCTCGCCGAGCCGGCGATCCTCATCCTCGACGAGGCGACCAGCTCGGTGGACACCCGCACCGAGGTGCTGCTGCAGCGGGCGATGCACGCGCTGCGTGCGGACCGGACCAGCTTCGTCATCGCGCACCGCCTGTCGACCATCCGCGACGCCGACGTCATCGTCGTGATGGACCACGGGCGGATCGTCGAGCAGGGCTCGCACGACGAGCTGCTCGCGGCCGGCGGCCACTACGCCGGCCTGTACCGCGCCCAGTTCGAGGGCGTCGAGATCTGACGCGCGCGTCCGCGACGCGCTCGCCACCGGGGCGACGGTCCGCGGCCGGGTTACGCTGGTGTTCGACGGAACGGACGATATGGGGCAGAAGCGACGGACATGAGTGACGAACTCGCACCCGGGACGGTGATCGGCGGGTATCGGATCGAGCGGCGCCTCGGCTCCGGCGGCATGGGCTCCGTCTACCTGGCCAAGCACCCGGAGCTGCCCCGGTACGACGCGCTCAAGGTGCTGGGCGTCGGTTACTCGGGCGACGAGGCCTTCCGCAAGCGCTTCCTGCGCGAGGCGGAGCTCGCCGCGCGCCTCGACCACCCGAACGTGGTCACCATCTACAACCGCGGCACCGAGGGCGCCCGGCTGTGGATCGCCATGCAGTACGTCCAGGGTGACGACTGCTCGGTGCTGCTCAAGCGCAGCCCGGGCGGGCTGGACCCCGCGGTCGCCGTGGAGATCATCGGCCAGATCGGCCGGGGGTTGGATCGCGCGCACCGCGCCGGCCTGCTCCACCGCGACATCAAGCCCGCCAACATCCTCGTCGCCGCCGTCGACGACGAGGACGACGGCGACGAGCGGCGCGCCCTGCTCACCGACTTCGGCGTGGCCAAGGGCGGCGAGGACACCTCGCAGCTCACGGCCGTCGGCACCGTCCTCGCGACGCTCGCCTACGCCTCACCGGAGCAACTCTGCGGCGAGGACCTCGACCCGCGCTCGGACCAGTACTCGCTGGCCGCGACGTTCTTCCACCTGGTCACCGGCAAGGTGCCCTACACGGGCGCGAGCACCGACGCGGTGATCGACGCGCACTTCAACGCGCCGCCGCCGCGGATCTCGCAGATCAGGCAGGGAGTGCCGCCCGCCGTGGACGCCGTGGTCGCGCGGGGCCTCGCCAAGACCCCGGCGGAGCGTTTCGCGACGTGCAAGGAGTTCGCGACCGCGCTCAAGTCCGCGCTGACGGCCCCCGTCGGCCGGTCCGCGCCGCGCCCGGTGCCGCGGCCCACGCCGCCCGGCTACGTGCCCGGTCCCGGGCATCCGTCCGGCCCGCAGGCCCCCGCCACCGCGGGGCGCCCGTCCCTCCCCGTGCAGCGGACCGTCGCGCCCGGCATCCGGGGGCAGGCCAACCGGCCGAGTTACCCGACGGCGCGGCCCCCGCAGCCGGCCGCCCCGAAGCCCGCCGCGCCGCAGCCGCTGTACGGGGCGGGCGCGGGGGCGCAGTCCGGCGCGATGCCGCGGCCGCCGGCACCGCACGCGCAGCCCGCGAAGGCCTCGGCTCCGGGCGGCATGTCGCCCGCCGTGTTGGTGCTGGTGGGGGTGGCGGTAGCCGCGTTACTGGTGTTGATCCTGGTCATCGCCTTCGGCTGATGATCCGCGGGACGTGTCGGTGGAGGGGCCTACACTGCCTAATGACAGCGATGAGATTCTTCACCGGAGGTGAGTAGCCCATGACGTCCGCCGCCGGCTCGTTCGTCCATCTGCACAACCACACCGAGTACTCGATGCTCGACGGTGCGGCCAAGGTCGATCCGTTGTTCGCGGAGGCGAAGCGGCTGGGGATGACCGCGGTGGGCATGTCCGACCACGGCAACATGTTCGGCGCCTCGGACTTCTACAACACCGCGGTCAAGTACGACATCAAGCCGATCATCGGCATCGAGGCGTACATCGCGCCGGAGTCCCGGTTCAACACCAAGCGCGTCCGCTGGGGCGATCCGTCGCAGAAGGGCGACGACGTCTCGGGTTCGGGTGCGTACACCCACATGACCATGGTCGCGGAGAACGCGACCGGGCTCCGGAACCTGTTCAAGCTCAGCTCGCTGGCCTCGATCGAGGGCCAACTGGGCAAGTGGTCCCGCATGGACGCGGAGATCATCGCCGAGCACGCCGAGGGCATCATCGCGACCACGGGCTGCCCGTCGGGCGAGGTGCAGACCAGGCTGCGGCTGGGGCACGACCAGGAGGCGCTGGAGGCTGCAGCGAAGTGGCAGGAGATCTTCGGCAAGGAGAACTTCTACCTCGAGCTGATGGACCACGGCATCGACATCGAGCGCCGGGTCCGCGAGGGGCTGCTCGACATCGGCCGCAAGCTGGGGATCAAGCCGCTCGCCACGAACGACTGCCACTACGTCACCAAGGACAAGGCGGAATCGCACGGCGCGCTGCTGTGCATCCAGACGGGCAAGACCCTGTCGGATCCCACCCGCTTCCAGTTCGACGGTGACGGCTACTACCTGAAGTCGGCGCAGGAGATGCGCGAGCTGTGGGATTCGCAGGTGCCCGGCGCCTGCGATTCGACGGTCGAGATCGGTGAGCGCGTCCAGTCCTACAAGGAGGTCTGGGAGCACAAGGACCGGATGCCGCGGTTCCCAGTGCCCGAGAACCACACGCAGGAGTCCTTCCTCGAGTCCGAGGTCATGGACGGCCTCAACCGCCGCTTCCCCGACGGCCCGCCGGCGGACTACGTCGAGCGCGCCAAGTACGAGCTGTCGGTCATCAACGAGATGGGCTTCCCGGCCTACTTCCTGGTGGTCGGTGACCTCATCGCGCACGCGCACGAGGTCGGCATCCGCGTCGGCCCCGGCCGTGGCTCCGCGGCCGGCTCGCTGGTGGCGTGGGCGCTGGGCATCACCAACATCGACCCGATCCCGCACGGCCTGCTGTTCGAGCGGTTCCTCAACCCCGAGCGCGTGTCGATGCCCGATATCGATATCGACTTCGACGATCGTCGCCGCGGGGAAATGATCACCTACGCCTCGGAGAAGTGGGGCTCGGACAAGGTGGCCCAGGTCATCACGTTCGGCACCATCAAGACGAAGGCCGCCATCAAGGACTCGGCCCGCGTCATCTACGGCCAACCCGGCTACTCCATCGCCGACCGCATCACCAAGGCGCTCCCGCCGCCCATCATGGCCAAGGACATCTCGGTCAAGGGCATCACGGACCCGGCGCACGAGCGGTACAAGGAGGCCGTCGAGGTCCGGCAGCTCATCGAGACCGACCCGGACGTCAAGAAGATCTACGACATGGCGCTCGGGCTCGAGGGCCTGATCCGCAACGCCGGCGTGCACGCCTGCGCGGTGATCATGTCCTGTGATCCGCTGACCGACGCGATCCCCGTGTGGAAGCGCGCGCAGGACGGCGCGATCATCACCGGCTGGGACTACCCGTCGTGCGAGGCCATCGGCCTGCTGAAGATGGACTTCCTCGGCCTGCGCAACCTCACCGTCATCGGTGACGCGCTGGAGAACATCAAGCACAACCGTGGCATCGACCTGAACATGGACGAGCTGCCACTCGACGACGAGACCACGTACCAGCTACTGCAGCGGGGCAACACGCTCGGCGTCTTCCAGCTCGACGGTGGCCCGATGCGGGATCTGCTGCGCCGCATGCAGCCCACCAAGTTCGAGGACATCGTGGCCGTCGGCGCGCTCTACCGCCCCGGCCCGATGGGCATGAACGCGCACAACGACTACGCGGATCGCAAGAACGGTCGGCAGCAGGTCAAACCGATCCACCCGGAGCTCGAGGAGCCGCTCAAGGAGATCCTCGCGGACACGTTCGGCCTGATCGTGTACCAGGAGCAGATCATGCACATCGCGCAGAAGGTCGCCGGGTACAGCCTCGGCCAGGCCGACATCCTGCGGCGCGCGATGGGTAAGAAGAAGAAGGAAGTCCTGGACGAGGCCTACGGCGGCTTCCAGCAGGGCATGCTCGACAACGGATTCTCGCAGGCCGCCATCACCGCGCTGTGGGAGACGGTGCTGCCCTTCGCCGGCTACGCGTTCAACAAGTCGCACGCCGCCGCGTACGGCCTGGTCTCGTACTGGACGGCGTACCTCAAGGCGAACTACCCGGCCGAGTACATGGCCGCACTGCTCACCTCCGTCGGCGACGACAAGGACAAGGCCGCCATCTACCTCGGCGACTGCCGCCGCCTCGGCATCACCGTCCTCCCGCCGGACGTCAACGAGTCCTTCCACGCCTTCACCTCGGTCGGTGAGGACATCCGCTTCGGCATGGGCTCGGTCCGCAACGTCGGCGAGGGCGTCGTCGCGTCGATCGTGAACACGCGCAAGGAGAAGGGGAATTTCACCTCCTTCTCGGACTACCTCGGCAAGATCGAGGTCGCGGCCTGCTCCAAGAAGGTCACGGAATCCCTCATCAAGGCGGGCGGTTTCGATTCGCTGGAGCACCCGCGCAAGGGCCTGTTCCTGGTGCACAGCGACGCCATCGAGTCGGTGCTGTCCACGAAGAAGGCCGAGGCCGTCGGCCAGTTCGACCTGTTCGGCTCCATGGGCGAGGAGGAGGGGGCCGCCGGCCCCATCGACGACGTCTTCACCATCAAGGTGCCCGAGGAGGAGTGGGACGGCAAGCACAAGCTCGCCCTCGAGCGCGAGATGCTCGGCCTGTACGTCTCCGCGCATCCGCTCGACGGCGTCGAGCACGTGATCGCCGCGCAGACCGACACCCCGATCCCCGCGATCGTCGAGGGCGACGTCAAGGACGGCACGCAGGTCACGGTCGGCGGCATCCTGCAGTCGGTGAACCGGCGCGTGAACAAGAACGGCGCCCCGTTCGCGTCGGCGCAGCTCGAGGATCTCTCCGGTGGTATCGAGGTCTTCTTCTTCCCGCAGGCCTACGCCGCGTACGGCGCCGAGGTGGTCGAGGACGCGGTGGTGCTCATCAAGGCGCGCGTGAACTTCCGCGACGACAAGGTCACGTTGATCGCGAACGACATCGCGCCCATCGACCTCTCCCAGATCGGGGTCGCGAAGCCGTTGTCGCTCACGATGCAGACGCGGGTGTGCACGCAGGACAAGGTCTCCGCGCTCAAGCAGGTGCTGCAGCGCCACCCCGGCGTCTCCGACGTGCACGTCAAGCTCGTCAGCGGCGACAAGGCCACCACCCTGCGCCTCGACGACACCCTCCGGGTGAACCCGTCGTCGTCGCTCATGGGCGACCTGAAGGCGCTTCTCGGGCCGAACTGCCTGGCCTGAGCCCGCTCAGACGCCGGCCTCGGCGCCGAAGATCCGCTGGAACAGGTCCTCTCCGTGGCTGGTCGACAGGGGCCGGCCGGGCAGTATCCGGAAGGTGCGGTCGCCGGAGTCGAGGCGTTCGGCGCGGAGGAAGGCGTGCCGCGGGTCGTCCGCGTCGGCGAGTCCGCGCGCGAGCTCGTACATGTGGGTCACGTAGACGACCGTGATCCCGCAGTCCCGCATCGTCTCGACGATCTGCCGAGCCAGCGCCGCCCCCTCACGCTCGTTCGTCGACGCGAGCGACTCGTTGCACAGCAGCAGCGCGCCGGGGCGGATCACGTCGGCGATGGCACTCATCCTGCCCAACTCCTCCTCCAACCGGCCCGCGGTGTCGCCGCCGTCGCGCTCCTCGCCGCCGAAGTGCGTGAACACCTGCGGGTGGACGGGGCCGCGGTACGCCCGCGCGGGCACCGGCATGCCGCAGCGCAGCATGAGCTGCGCCGTGCCGATGCTGCGCAGCAGCGTGGTCTTCCCGCCGTGGTTCGCGCCGGTGATCATCGTGACCGAGGCTTCCTCGGTGTCGATGTCGTTGCCGACCACGGGGGCCCGCGACTGAAGGGCGAGCGCGGGGAGGTAAAGGCCCCGACATGCCAGGCCGCGCTCCGTCGGCTCCGGGAGGCACCAGGGCGCGCCGCGCTCGTCGAGGGCGGCGAGGAGGTTCATGACGGCGCGGTAGAAGCCCAGCTCGTCGGCGATGGTTCGGAAGTACGCGGCGACGTGTTCCGCGGCCTGCGCGACGGCGTCCGCCGCGGTCCGGATGCCGCGGCCCGCCAGCACCGTCAGGGCCTCCGCGGCGGCCGGGTCGTCGATGTCCAGGTCGATCGCCCCGTCGCGCCCGCGCAGCCGTCGCCATCCCGTGCGGTCCGGGTGCCGCAGAACGTGGTCCGTCCCGTGCGCTCCTGCACCCAGCCGCACGCTGATCAGTTCGCCCTTCGCGAACCGGAGCCCCTCGAGGTGCTCCCGCACCGTCGCGAGGTAGGCGTCGTCGAGGTCGGTGGCGATGCACGAGAAGAACGTGTCGAAGCCTGCCGAGGAGAAGCCGCCGCGCCACCGGTCGCAGGCCGCGCGCAGCTCGGTGAAGGCCTCGAGGAACATGTCCAGCACGTCGAGAGACCGGTAGAGGACCTTGTCGGGTGTGGCGCGGGTGAACAGTCCGAAGTAGTTGTGCCGCTCCCGCTCGACCGCCTGCGCCGCGATCCGCCGTAGGTCGTCGACCGCGTCGGGATGGGCGAGGCAGTCCCGCAGGATCTCGTGCCGGTAGCGGATGTCGTCGGCGGAGGCGACGTCGCCGAGCAGCACCGTCTCCGCGACCCGGTACAGCGCGTCGTCTCCGGCCGCCATCGCCGGGAGCAGGCGATCCAGCCCCAGGTTCCGGCGCAGCTCCTCGGATCGTGGGGGAGCGGCCGAGGCGTCGCCCAGGTCCCGGTCGCGGTACAGCAGGCGCGTCCTCACGACGCGATCCTCCGGCGCAGGGTCTCGGCGTCGAGGCCGTGGCGGCGGGCGAGCGCGGCGGCGTGGGCGAGGCCCTGCGGACGGCCCCGGCGCACCCGGAATGTGCGGGCGGACGGCTCACCGGGGACGTCGGCGGTCATGCTCACGACCCCGTCGCCGAGCAGGGCGATCTCGTCGACGAAGGTGACGTAGACGCACCGCACACCGCTGTCCACGAGCCTGCGGACGACGGCGGAACCGAGGCGGGCGCCGTCCTCCACGGATGTGGACGCGAAGGTCTCGTTCATCACCACGACGCTGTGTCCCGTTGCCGCGGTCAGGATCTCGCGCATGCCGGCGATGTCGGCCTCGAGTCGGCCGCGCCGGTCATCCGCGGACTCGGGGCGCTCGAACTGTGTGAACAGCGCGTCGAAGAGTCCGATCTCCACGGCGGTCCCCGGAACGGGGAGGCCGAGAGCCGCCAGCTGATGGATCTGGCCGAAGGCTCGGGCGAGTGCGGTCTTGCCGCCGTGGTTGGGGCCCGTCACCACCAGCACGCGCTCGTCGGCGCCGAGCCGGAGGTCGTTGCCGACGACGGGCGTTCCGCGGCGGTGCAGGTCCATCGCCATCGCGAGGTCGACGGTGCCGCGCGCGTCGAGGACGGGATCGTCGGCGATGGTCGGGAGCGTGAACGGCAGTCCTGCGGCCTCCAGGCGGGCGACGAGGTCCAGGTAGCCGAGGTACCAGCGGATCTCGATGTCGGCCGCGGTCACGACGGGGTCGCCGTAGCCGGCGTGCCGCTCCCGGAACCGGGCGAGCGCGGCGAACGCCTCGGGGAACAGGGCGGTGACGTCCGTGAGGATCGCGGCCTCGACCCCGTCGAGTCCGGGGCGGACGGGGGCGTCCTCCGCGCGACGGGTGACACCGTCGACCCGGAACCGCTCGAAGACCGCGGCGACCTCGGCGCCGTAGTCCGGTTCGCCGTGATAGCGGCCCACGCGGACGTCGGACTTCTTGATCCGGACGGTGTACTCGACCGCATCCATCAGCGCCGTGACCTCAGCCGCATCACGCTCGAGCCCCCGATGTTCGGGAGAGTTCGACAGCGCGTCGAGGTGGGCCAGCAGGTCGCGCACCGCGGCGGGCGGGTCCGCCGGCTCGGCGAGGGCCGCGCGGAGGTCGGCGACGGCGGCGAGGTAGCGGCGGGCGCCGTCGAGCGCCCAGGCGTCGCGCTCGGGGCGCAGGCGCAGGCGCTCGGCGTTCGACGCGGCCTCGCGCATCCCGGCCATCGTCGCGCAGAACTGGCGCAGCGCTGTGGTGAGGCGCGCGTCCCGGCGCAGCACCCGGCACACGTCCTGCCGATATCGCGCGGCGGCCACCGTCGGGGCCGGGGCGCGGAACAGGGGCGCGATGTCCGGGTCGTGCGCCGCGGCCTCGGCGATGATGCGGTCCAACCCCAGATCGGCGAAGTACGCGGGGTCCCGGACGGGGGCCTCGACGGCGGGCGCGCCCAGGAGGGAGGGGGAGTCCACGGCGCACCTCCGCTCTCGTCCGTGTCGTCACGGGCAGACCGGCGGGTGTGGCGGCGGTGCCTCACGAGGTCCGCCGGTTCTCCGACCGTACGTCCGCCGGGAAGGCGAGGGCAAGGGCGCTTCGGGTGGCGTCAGGCCTCGGCCATAGCGGCGAGGGTGCGCCGGGTGGCGCCGTCGGCGGGCAGCATCGTCTCGATGGCGATCTCGTCGAGCGTGACGTCGCGGGGCGCCCCGAAGACGGTCACTGTGTACAGCAGGGACAGCACTCCGGCCTCGGTGGCCACGCGCAGCGGGATCACGATGTCATCCGCTGGCGGCGGTGGCACGGGGGTGGTGTCCTCGGGGACCGGGTAGGTTTCCAGCTCCGCGATCAACGCAGCGAGCTCCTGGTCCGCTGTGCGGTCCAGCTGTCGTCGGGCGCGACGGAGTGCGTTGGCCCGCCAGTGGTGCGGAGCGATGAGGCTCCCCGCGAGACCGTCGGGGTGCAGCGTCGCGCGCAGCATGTTGAGCGGCGGCCCCGCGACTGCCGGCGGGACCGGGTCCAGGAACCTCCGCATCGCGGTGTTGGCGTCGACGACGTTCCACCGGACGTCGATCGCGACGGCCGGGTAGGGCTCGTGCGCCCGGAGCAGCGCCGACAGGGCCTCGGCCGCCGCGCCGAGCTCCCGCCACGGTCGTTCGGCGTGCACGGGGGCGAACCCGGCCGCGACGTAGAGGCCGTTGCGCTCCCGCAGCGGGATCTCGAGCTCCTCCGCCAGCCGCTCGATCATCGACCGGCTCGGTAGGGCGCGGCCGGTCTCGAGACAGCTCAGATGTCGGGTCGACACACCGGCGGCCAGGGCCACGTCGAGCTGGGACCGCCGGCGCCGCTCCCGCCATCGCCGCAGCCTCGAACCGATGCTCATCCCGGTGCCGTCCACGGCTCCAGGCTCGCACCGTCCGCGCGCCGCGTCCATGACCCGAGAGGTCATGGACGCGCGACGGTCCGTGGGGCCACGGTGGTGCCACGGCCGCCGACCGTGCGGCCGGACGAGAGGACGGGAATCATGTTCCTGATCGAGATAGCCCATCCGGCAGGCGCGTTCGGCGACGACGATCGCGGCCTCTTGGCGGACCGGATCCTGGACCCACTGCTCGGCGCGGGCCATGCGCCGGAGGAGACGATGATGCGCGCGGCCCTCGCGACGCACATTGCGTTCCACGAACTGGAGGGTTGGCGCACCGGTGGAGGTCCGCCTGCGCCGGGCGCGGCCCCACCGGTGATCGTCACCGTGACGGTCCCCGAGGAGTGGCGCGAGGACGGCGGCGCCCGGCACTTCATCGGCATCGTGCGCGCGGCGGTGCGGCGCCTCGATCGCGAGCGGGGCTGGGAGCGTGACCTCGGGACATTGTGGGTGCGGGTCGACGGCGTGCCCGATGGTTGCATCGGGCTCGACGGTAAGCCGGCCTCCGCGGCCGACGTCCTGGACTTCATCACGGAGGTGTATCGGGCGTCGGTGACGGAGGGACGGACTCCCGAGATTCCGGACGGCAAGCTGCTCGACCCGACGTGCGGGATGTTCGTCACCGACGGGCCCGATGCGATCGTGCTGGAGCACGACGGGGTCCGGGTGGGGTTCTGTGCCAGGGGTTGCCAGGAGGCCTACGCCCGGGAGCACCGCTTGACGGAGCGCTGAGGGGCCGTCAGGCGCGGCGATGGACGACGCGCGCGGCCCACCACACGGCGACGCCGGCGCCGGTGGCGGCGAGCACGGCGGGCGCGAAGGAGGTGGCGCCGGTGGCCAGGGTGAGCACTGCACCGAGGGCCAGGACCAGCAGCGCGGCGACCAGCGCCTCGGCCTTGTAGCGGGGCCACGCGACACCGAAAACGTCGACGGTGGACCGCGGTGCGGTGGCACGGCGGTCGGAAGTCGAGGATGCGGCGACGGCGGTCATGGTGTTCACCATACCCTGTGACCGAGATTTCGGCCACCCGAACTCACGGTCCGGCGGGTCGGTCTGGGATGATGGGACGCGTGTTGCGCTGGATCACCGCAGGAGAATCGCACGGCCCCGCCCTCGTGGCCCTCATGGAGGGCATGGTCGCGGGCGTCGAGGTCACGTCGTCGGACATCGCCGCCCAGTTGGCGCGGCGACGCCTCGGCTACGGCCGTGGTGCGCGCATGAAGTTCGAGGCCGACAAGGTCACCATCCTCGGCGGCGTCCGGCACGGCCGCACGCAGGCGGGGCCCGTCGCCATCGAGATCGGCAACACCGAGTGGCCCAAGTGGGAGCAGGTCATGTCGGCCGATCCGGTCGACCAGGAGCTGCTCGACGGGATGGCCCGCAACGCGCCGCTCACCCGGCCGCGCCCCGGTCACGCCGACTACTCGGGCATGCTCAAGTACGGCTTCGACGACGCCCGCCCCGTCCTCGAGCGCGCCAGCGCGCGGGAGACGGCCGCCCGCGTCGCCGCGGGCACCGTCGCCCGGAACTTCCTGCGCCAGGCCTTCGGCGCCGAGGTAGTCAGCCACGTCATCTCCATCGGCGCGTCCGAGCCCTACGTCGGGCCGACCCCGTCGGGCGACGATCTCGACCGGATCGACGCCTCGCCCGTGCGGGCCTTCGACGAGGCCGCGGAGCAGTCGATGATCGCCGAGATCGAGGCGGCGAAGAAGGACGGCGACACCCTCGGCGGCGTCGTCGAGGTCGTGGTCACGGGCCTGCCGGTGGGCATCGGTTCCGTCGCGTCCGGGGAGAGCCGCCTCGACGCGCGCCTCGCGGCCGCGCTCATGGGCATCCAGGCGATCAAGGGCGTCGAGGTCGGCGACGGCTTCGAGACCGCCCGCCGCCGCGGCAGTGCCGCACACGACGAGATGCTGCCCGACCGGGGCGGCGTGCTCCGCTCGACCAACCGCGCGGGCGGTATCGAGGGCGGCATGACCAACGGCGAGGAGCTGCGCGTGCGCGCGGCGATGAAGCCGATCTCCACGGTCCCGCGCGCGCTCCGCACCATCGACATGCAGACCGGCACCGAGGCCGTGGCGATCCATCAGCGCAGCGACGTCTGCGCCGTGCCCGCCGCCGGCGTCGTGGCCGAGGCCATGGTGGCGCTGGTCGTGGCGCAGGCGGCGCTCGAGAAGTTCGGCGGCGACAGCCTCGCCGAGACCCGCAGCAACTTCGAGCGGTACTCCGAGCAGGTGGCGGCGCGGTTGCAGCGGGTGACGCCCGAGGCGATCTGATGGGCACCGCGCCCGGCCACGAGCCGGGGCCCGCGGCGATCCTGATCGGCCCGCCGGGGGCGGGGAAGACGACCATCGGCCGTCGGCTCGCGCGCGCCCTGCGCGTGGAGTTCCTCGACGTCGACGAGGAGATCGAGCGTCGCGAGGGCCGCTCCATCCCGCAGATCTTCGCCGGCGACGGCGAGCCCGCCTTCCGGGCCATCGAGGAGCACGTCGTCGCCGACGTGGTCGCGCACCATCCCGGCGTCGTCTCCCTCGGCGGCGGCGCGGTGCTCTCCGAGACGACCCGCAGCCTGCTGCGCCGGCACCAGGTGGTCTACCTCGAGCTGACCGAGGAGGAGGGGATCCGCCGCACCGTGAACCCGGCCGCGTCGAACCGCCCGCTCCTGAAGGGCGACGACCCCGCCGCGGCGTACCGCGCGCTCATGGCGCGGCGCACGCCGATCTACCGTGAACTCGCGACGATCCGCGTCTCCACCGTGGGGCGCGCGCCGTCGTCCGTCGTCCGGCAGGTGCAGCGGCGCCTCAAGGACACCGCACCCGGGCGGGAGCGCCGCGGCCCCTGGCCGAAGCTGCCCGCCGTCCTCCGCACGTCCGCCAAGAATCGATCGGAGTAGTAGATGAGCGAGAACCCGGTGAAGGTCCGCGTCGACGCGGGCAGCCCCTACGACGTGGTGATCGGCCGTGGGCTGCTCGACGAGACCGTCGCGGCCGCCGGCGAGGCGACCAAGGCCGCGATCTTCTACCAGCCGACCCTCGCCGAGACCGCCGAGGCGCTGCGGCAGGCCCTGGCGGACAAGGGGATCGACGCGCACCGCATCGAGCTGCCCGACGCCGAGGCCGGCAAGGACCTCCAGGTCGCCGGGTTCTGCTGGGAGGTGCTCGGCCGCATCGGCCTCAGCCGCCAGGACGTGATCTACAGCCTCGGCGGCGGCGCCGCGACCGACGTCACCGGCTTCGTGGCGGCCACCTGGATGCGCGGCGTGCCCGTCGTGCACATCCCCACCACACTGCTCGCGATGGTCGACGCGGCCGTCGGCGGCAAGACCGGCATCAACACCGACGCCGGCAAGAACCTGGTCGGCTCGTTCCACGAGCCGCGCTCCGTGATCGTCGACCTGGTGACGCTGGAGACGGTGCCGCGCAACGAGATCGTCGCGGGCATGGCCGAGGTCATCAAGACCGGCTTCATCGCCGACCCGGTGATCCTCGAGCTCATCGAGAAGGATCCGCAGGCCGCGCTCGACCCCACGGGCGACGTGCTGCCGGAGCTGGTCCGCCGTTCCATCGAGGTGAAGGCGGAGGTCGTCTCCGCCGACCTCAAAGAATCCTCGCTGCGCGAGATCCTCAACTACGGCCACACCCTGGCGCACGCGCTGGAGCGCCGCGAGCGCTACCGCTGGCGCCATGGCGCCGCCGTGTCCGTCGGCCTGATCTACGCCGCCGAGCTCGGCCGCCTCGCCGGCCGCCTCGACGACGAGACCGCCGATCGGCACCGTCGCGTCCTCGAATCCGTGGGCCTGCCCACGAGCTACGACGCCGACGCCTTCGGCCAACTCCTCGAGTACATGGGCAAGGACAAGAAGAATCGCGCCGGCATGCTCCGGTTCGTCGTCCTCGACGGCCTGGCCCGGCCCGGCCGGCTCGAAGCCCCGGACCCGTCGCTCCTCGTAGCGGCCTACTCCGCCGTCGCCAAGGAGGGAACCCAGCCCACCGGCGCCGTCCTGCTCTGAGCCGTCACAGCCCGAGCAGGTCCGCGGTGCGCTCGAGGGTGTAGTCGAACAGTGCGTCCGCGGGCTCGAAGGTGTTCGCGAACTGACCGAACAGCTCGAAGCTCACGGCGCCGAAGAGCTGGGTCCAGGCGAGTACGCCGAGCGCGAGCTGCCCCGGCTCGGCGTCCGGGGCCACGACGTCGGCCGCGGCGCGCAGCTGACCGTCGAGCCCGCCCGACGGTGCCGGTGCACCCGCGTGCCCGCACGCCGCGATGCGGGCGAAGGTGCCCGACGTGCGGACCGCGGCGGCGGTGGTCTCCGCCGGCGCGTGATAGCCGGGCACCGGCGAGCCGTAGAGCAGCGTGTACTCGTGCGGGTTCGCCCGAGCCCAGTCGCGGACGGCGTGCCCGGCCGCGCGCCATCGCTCCCGTGGCCCGTCGGCGCTCGCGTCCGCCGCCTCGACCGCGTCCGCGAGCGCGGTGTAGGCCTCCGTGATCAGGGCGGTGAGCAGCGCGTCGCGGCTGGGGAAGTAGCGGTAGACGGCCGACGAGGCCAGGCCCAGGTCACGGGCGACGGCGCGCAGCGACAACGCCGCGGCGCCGACGTCGCGGAGCTGGTCCCGCGCGCTGCGGGTGATCTCGGCGGTGAGTTCGGCGCGGGCGCGCTCGCGGGCGGTCAGGGAGGCGTTCACCCTTCGATCATTGCACTGATCCGAAACGAGAGCACCGCTCTTGACAACGGCGCGTCGAAGACGGAGCATGGAAACGAAACGAGAGCAGTGCTCACACTTTGGAGGACCCCATGACCGCACCCGCTTCCGGCCACGTCCGCCCCGGCCGCACCGCCACCGCCTTCAACAGCACCGTCGCCTGGCTCGCCCGCCGCGGAATCTCCCTCTACGGCAGCCGGGAACTGGCGGTCCGCGGCCGGACCTCGGGGGAGTGGCGCACCGTCCCGGTCAACGTCCTCACGGTCGGCGGTGCGGACCACCTCGTCGCGGCCCGCGGCGTCACCCAGTGGGTGCGGAACATGCGCGCCGCGGGCGCGGGCGAGCTCCGGCTCGGGCGCACCGTCGAACCGTTCACCGCGACCGAGATCACGGATCCGGACGCCAAGGTGCCCGTGCTGCGCGCCTACCTGCGCACGTGGGCCTGGGAGGTGGGCGCCTTCTTCCCCGGCCTCTCGGCCGACAGTTCCGACGACGAGCTCGCCGCCGCCGCGGGCCGCTACCCGGTGTTCGCGATCCGCCGTCTCTGAGACGACCCCGGCGGCGCGCCCGCCCAGCTAGGGTGGCCGCGTGGCGCTGGTGGGCAGGGACGACGAGCGTGCGCGGATCGACCGGCTGCTCGCCGGGGCGCGCGCCGACCGCGGCGGCGCCCTCGTCGTGCGCGGCGAACCGGGCATCGGCAAGACCGCCCTCCTCGATCATGCGGTGGGTGTCGCATCCGGTGCCGGCATGCGGGTCGTCCGCGGGGCGGGCATCGAGTCCGATTCCGAACTCGCACACGGCGGCCTGCACCAACTCCTCCATCCGCACCTGGATCGCCTCGACGGGCTGCCCGCTCCGCAGGCGGCCGCCCTGCGGACCGCGTTCGGCTTCGCCGAGGGCGGAGCTCCGCACCGCTTCCTGGTCTCGGCGGGCGTGCTGGCGCTGCTCGCCGACCTCGCCGATGACGTGCCCCTGCTGTGCGTGGTCGACGACCTGCAATGGCTCGATCGCGGATCGGCGGAAGCACTGCAGTTCGCGGCACGCCGGCTCACCGCGGATCCGGTCGTCCTCCTGTTCGCGGTGCGCGAGACGTCGATGCCCTTCGCCACCCCCGGCATCGAGACCCTGCACCTCAACGGCCTCGACGAGCACGCGGCGGCCCGCGTCCTGGATACACATGCCCCGGGGATCGACGGTGCCCTCCGCGCCCGTGTGCTCGAGGAATCGGCGGGCAATCCGCTCGCACTCATCGAACTCGGCGCGGTGCCGCGGTCGGCCGAGGGCGTACCCTCGGACACGGTCGGACCCGTGGGTGCTTTGGCGGCGCCGCTGCGCGTGCAGGACGCCTTCCGCGGGCAGATCGCGGCGCTGCCCGAGCCCACGCGCCGCGCCCTGCTGGTGGCCGCCGCGGACTCCGCCGCCCCGCTCGCGACGATCGTGCGCGCCGTCGAGGATCTCGGTGGTGCGGTCGCGGACCTCGCGCCGGCGGAGCGCGCCGGGCTGATCGGGCTCGGGGACCGCGTCGCCTTCCGGCATCCGCTGGTGCGGTCCGCCGCGTACCGGGGCGAGCCCCTGCCGCACCGGCTCGAGGCGCACCGGGCGCTCGCGCGCTGCTGCGTGGCGGATCCGGACCGGCGCGCGTGGCACCTCGCCGCGGGCACCCCGACGCCGTCCGAGGCGGTCGCCGTCGAGCTCGACGGGGTCGCGGAGCGCGCCCGCGACCGCGGTGGGGCCATGGCGGTCTCGATCGCGTACGACCGTGCCGCGCGGCTCAGCGAGGACGGCGAACGCAGGGCGGCGCGGGTCGCGCTGGCGGCGCAGGCCGCCTACGACGGCGGACGGCCCGACCGCGCGCAGCGGCTCGCCGCGGAGGCCCTGTCGCTCAGCGGCGACCCGGGGGTCCGCGCCGACGCGGTCTACGTCCTCGGGGCGGTCGCCTACGAGCGCGACTCTCCGCGCGCCGACGCCGAGCTGACCCTCGAAGCGGCCGCGTCGACGAAGGACGAAGATCCCGAGCGGACCGCGCTGGCCCTGTACGAGGCGGGGCACGCCGCTCGGCACGGCGCGGCGGGGGACCTGCTCAGCCGAGTGGCCGCCATGCTGGACGCCTTCGCGCCGCCCGCCGATTGGGTGGTCGTGATCGACGCGATCCGGGGATGGGCCGACCTCGCCGACGGTCGGCCGGGACCGGCCGCCGCCCGCATGCGTCGCCTGGCGGCGGACGCGGACGCCCCGCTGACCCATACGATCACGGCCGCGATCAGTGGACTGCTCACCGCGCGCGAGGACGAGGTCGTCTGCACGGTCGGCGACATGCTGGATGCGGCGCGGGCGGGTGGCGCGCTCGGGTGGGTGCCGTACTGCCTGGGCGTCCAGGCGGTCGCCCGCCTGCTCCGCGGGGACTTCGCCGACGCCCGCGCCTGCGTCACCGAGGGCGCAGAGATCAGCGAGGAGCTCGAGAACCGGACGGAGCTCCTCGCGCACCGCTCGCTCGAGGTGTGGCTCCTCGCGGCAGCCGGCGAGCAGGATGCGTGCCGCGCCCTCGCGGAGCGGACGCTGCCCGAGGCGCGGGCCCGGCACCGAGTCGACGCCGAGATCGGGGCGTGGGGCATCGGCATGCTGGATCTCGCCGCGGCCCGGTACGCGGAGGCGCTGATCGCGCTGGAGCCGGTGTGCACCGGCCCGGCCCGGCGCGACGTGCTGTTGCGGGCCGTTCCCGACCTGGTGGAGGCGGCCGTCCGCGGCGGCGCGCCGGAGCGGGCTGCCGCGCCGCTCGACGAGTTCGTCCAGTGGGCCGGGGTCGTAGACCGGCCCGTGACGAACGGACTGGTGCTCCGGTGCCGGGCCCTGCTCGCCTCCGACGACGAGGCCGAGGGCCTGTACCTCGGCGCGCTGCGGCTCCACGAGCAGGCGGCGGGCGGGTACGACCTGGCCCGCACGCGACTGGCCCACGGGGAGTGGCTGCGCCGCCGCCGGCGACGGACCGAGGCGCGGGCACAACTGGGGGCGGCACTCGCGGGATTCGAGGACATCGGCGCGGCGCTGTGGGCGGAGCGGGCCCGGACCGAGCTGACCGCCCTGGGCGACCCCGGGACGGTGGGCAGGCGCGGCGCCGGCCCCCTCAACCGGCTCACGCCGCAGGAACTGCAGGTGGTGCGGCTCGCCGCCGCGGGCAGCACCAACAAGGAGATCGCGGCGCAGCTCTTCCTCAGCCCCCGCACCGTGGGCTACCACCTGTACAACGCCTACCCGAAGCTCGGCGTCGCCGCCCGTGGCGACCTGGCCGGCATCGTCGCGCACGAGGACGGCCCCGTCGGCCCGCAGCCGGAACCCGGTCATCGTGACTGATCCGTGATGCTCCGGTCGTTCGTAGCGTTCTCGGTAGGGCATTCGCCCGGACCGGAACACCACGACCAAGGAGCGATCATGACCCAGTACTTCCTCAGCCTCCCGCACGACTCCGCGGAGGAGACGACGATGGCCGACATCGATCCCGCCGAGCTGGAGGCGCTCTTCGCCGAGGTGGGCGCCTTCAACGACGAACTCCAGGCGACCGGCGCGTTCGTGTTCGCCGGCGGCCTGCAGCCGCCGTCGACCGCGACCACCGTGGACGCCTCGGGCGACGCTCCGGTGTTCACCCCGGGCCCGTTCGTGGAGGCGCCCGAGTACCTCGGCGGCTTCTGGGTGGTCGAGGCCGACAACGACGACGACGCGATCGAGTGGGCCAAGAAGGCCTCGCGCGCCCTCGGCAGCCGGGTGGAGGTGCGTGCGCTGCAGGAGGCTCCGGCATGACCGGTGCCGGCGCGCGTCCGCCGGTACATTCGACGTCGTGAGCGAGACCAGGACCATCGATCAGTCCAGCGGCGTGCTGGAGGTGCACACCGGCGTGGCCGGGCGGTCGGCCCGGCTGGGCCACCGCCTGGTGCTCGCGCCGACGGCGTGGCGGGCGGCCATCGAGGTCGACGGCGAGCAGCCGGTCTCGCTGTTCGTCACCGTGGACGCGGCCTCCTTGGAGGTCGTCTCCGGCGAGGGCGGGCTCACCCCCCTGACCTCGCCGGAGCGGGCGGTCGCCACCGCCAACGCGCATCGCTCGCTCAAGGTCAAGGCGAACCCGACGATCGAGTACCGGTCCGCGGCGATCGAGGCCTCGGAGAACGGCTTCCGCGTGCGCGGGGAGCTGACGATCGGCGGCACCACCCGTCCGTGCGACTTCGCCCTCGCGTACGAGGAGGCCGAGCCGGCTCCCGCGCTGGCCACGGCCGTCCCGGTGCGGCAGACGGACTTCGGGATCAAGCCCTTCTCGCTCATGATGGGCACCCTCCAGGTGGCCGACGAGGTCACGGTCGTCGCGCGCGCGACGGTCTGACGCCGCGGAACGGTACGACGACGCGGGACGGTACGACGCCGCGCGGCGGCACGCGAACCCCGCGCCGCGATACCGTGGCAGGATGCCGCAGACGACGACCGACCACGCCCGCCGGCGCGACACCCTCCGCGCCGCGCTCGCGAGCCACGACCCCGCCCTCGACGCCCTGCTCGTCACCGATCTCGACAACGTGCGCTACCTCGCGGGCTTCACCGGCTCGAACGGCGCGCTGCTCGTGGCCGCGGATCCCGCCGCCGACGCCATCGCCACCGACGGCCGCTACCTCACCCAGGTCGCGGAGCAGTCCGGCGACCTGCGCGCGATCATCGAGCGCGACGTCGCGAAGGCCCTGCTCGCCCAGGCGTCCGGCACCGTCGGCTTCGAGGCGACGGCCCTGAGCTACGCCGACCACGCCCGGCTCGCGCCGGAGGCGCGCCTGGTGCCGACGACCCGGCTCGTCGAGAAGCTCCGCGAGGTCAAGGACGACGGCGAGATCGACCTGCTTCGGCGGGCCTGCGCGATCAGCGATCAGGCGCTCGCCGCGCTGGTGCAGGAGGGCGCGATCCGGCCCGGAGCCACGGAGGCGCAGGTCGCCCGGCGCCTCGAGAACCTGATGTACGAGTTCGGCGCGGAGGCCGTCGCCTTCGAGACCATCGCCGCCGCCGGGCCGAACTCGGCGATCCCGCACCACCGGCCCACCGACGCGGTGCTCGCGGCCGGCGACTTCGTCAAGATCGACTTCGGCGCGCGGTTCCGCGGTTACCACGCGGACGAGACGCGGACCTTCGTCCTCGGCGCGCCGGCGGCCTGGCAGCAGGAGATCTACGACGTGGTCCGAGCGGCGCAGACCGCCGGGCGGGAGGCCCTCGTGCCCGGCGCCGACGTCCGCGCGATCGACGGTGCGGCGCGCGCGGTGATCGAGGCCGCGGGCTACGGCGAGCAGTTCCTGCACGGCCTCGGCCACGGCGTCGGTGTGCAGATCCACGAAGCCCCGACGCTGGGCAAACTCGGCAGCGGTACACTGTCCGACGGTGCTGTGGTCACCGTGGAGCCGGGTGTGTACCTCCCGGGTCGTGGTGGAGTCCGCATCGAGGACACCCTCGTGGTCCGTGCGGACGGACCGGAACTGCTGACGCGCACCACCAAAGACTTGATCGCACTCTAGGAGAATCGACACAACGTGGCATCGACTGCTGATTTCAAGAACGGCCTGGTCCTCAACCAGGAGGGCCAGCTGTGGCAGATCATCGAGTTCCAGCACGTGAAGCCGGGCAAGGGGCCCGCCTTCGTGCGGACGAAGCTGAAGAACGTCGTGTCGGGCAAGACCGTCGACAAGACCTTCAACGCGGGCGTCAAGGTCGAGGTCGCCACCGTCGACCGGCGTGACTTCGACTACCTGTACCACGACGGCTCGGACTACGTGTTCATGGACGCCGAGACCTACGACCAGATCAACCTGGACGACGCCAAGGTGGGCGACGGCGCGAAGTTCCTGCTCGAGAGCATGCGCGTGCAGATCTCGATGCACGAGGGCGAGGCGCTCTTCGTCGAGCTGCCCCTGTCGGCCGAATACGTCGTGCAGCACACCGACCCGGGCCTGCAGGGCGATCGCTCCACCGGCGGCACCAAGCCCGCCACCCTGGAGACCGGCGCCGAGATCAACGTCCCGCTGTTCATCAACACCGGCGACAAGCTCAAGGTCGACACCCGTGACGGCGGCTACCTGGGGCGCGTGAACTCCTAAGTGCCCGAGCAGTCTGACAACCGGCGCCCGAAGAAGTCGGGCGCCCGACACCGGGCGCGCAAGCGCGCCGTCGACCTGCTGTTCGAGGCGGAGGCCCGCGGGCTCACCGATCTCGACGGCCTGCTCGCGGAGCGGCGGCAGCTCGCCGCCGACGACGCCTCCGTCGCCCCGGTGTCCGAGTACACCGCCACGCTGGTCACCGGCGTCGGCCTCGACGGCGACCAGGTCGATTCGGTGATCTCCTCCCACCTCGCGGGCTGGACGCTCACGCGCCTGCCCGCCGTGGACCGGGCGATCCTGCGGATCGCCGTCTGGGAGCTGTTCAACGCCGTCGACGTGCCTCCCGCCGTCGTGGTCGACGAGGCCGTCGAGCTCGCCAAGGAGCTCTCGACGGACGATTCGCCGACCTACCTCAACGGGGTGCTCGGCAAGGTCGCGGCGCTCGCGCCGCAGGTCCGGGCCGCAGCCGCCGCCCAGCCGGCCGACCGCACGGAGTAACCGCTCAGCTCTTGAGGCGCTCCGCGAGGGCGCGGGCGTTGCGCAGCGCGAGGGCCTGCACCACCCCGATGGGGTGCACGCCGCTCGCGGTCGGCAGGGCCGAGGCGTCGGCGATCACCACGTTCGGCACGTCCCACAACGCGCCCTCCGGGTTCGCCGCGCCGCGTCGCTCCGAGGACGCCATCCGGACGGTGCTCATCGGGTCCTGCGCGCCGAGCGCGATCTCGCCGACGCCGTACCCGGCCGCGTGGGAGTGCTCCAGGAACCGCTCGACGGGGCGGTCGCCCGGGACGTGATCGCCCCCGCGCTGCTGGCCGGTGAAGATCCGCCGCGCCCCGGCGGCCTCGAGGATCCGGACCGCGGTGTCCACGCCGGTCCGCAGGTTCGTCCGGTCGGCCTCCGCCAGGTCGTACCGCACGGACGGCTCGCCGGAGGCGTCCATCACCACCTCGCCGGCGCCCCGGTCGCGCAGCACCACCCGCACGATCGACAGGTGCGGGAACTGCCGCATCACGTTGAGGTGCTCGACGGGGTTGCGCCAGGGGACGAAGCTCGCGGCCAGCGCGGGGGTGAGCGGCGCGGTCTCGTAGCGCACGCCGAAGCCCTTGCCGTCGAGGTTCGCGTGCGCATCGCTGAACCGGGTCGACGGCGCTCCGAGCCACGGGTCGACGCTCTCGCCGAACAGCCCGACGGCGGTGGCGGTGGGGTGCAGGTGCAGGTGTTTGCCCACGTGCTGACCGCCGATGCCCGAGCGGGAGAGCAACGCCGGCGTCTCGAAGGCGCCGGCGGCCACCACGACCGCGCTGCAGCGCACCGTGAGCCACGAGCCGCCCGAGGTCCGCGCGATCACCGTGCGGGCGCGCCCGCCCTGCGTCTCGATCGACCGCGCCTGCGCGCCGGTCACGATCCGGGCGCCCTTCTTCTCGGCGTCACGCAGCCAGGTCCGGCCGGCGTCCTGCTTGGCCGCGACCCGGCTCGACGGGCCCCAGCGGCCCTCGGACTCGAAGTCGTCCGCGAGGCTCACGGGCCGCACGGACAGGTCGAGCGCGCGGCAGCCCTTCTCCAGGATCACGTCGCGAGCCGAGGGGGTGCCCGCGCCGTCGGAGACACCCGAGCGCTGCCACACCTCCGCGAGGGCGGCGTCCAGGGAGGCGCCGGTCTCGATGCCCCGCGCCGCCCAGTCGGCGCGGACCTCCTCCGGCGGGAGGAAGTAGCCGCCGTGCGAGACGGTCGTGCCCCCGCCGAGGCAGCGCGAGGTGAGCAGGTAGGACTGCGCGTTCTCGGTCCAGAACGGTCCCGGCGCGTACAGCTGGTCGAGGTTGTCGAGGTCGGAGTCGCCCACCTCGGTGGGGGAGACGTAGTCGCCGCGCTCGAGGACCAGCACGTCGAGCCCGGCCTCGGCGAGCGCCGCAGCGGCCACCGCGCCGCCCGCGCCCGATCCGATCACCACCACGTCGCACGCGGTCGACGCGTCGATCTCGTAGCGCGCGGGGGAGAGCGGACGCTGCGCGCGCAGGGCCCGGGCGCGCGGCTTCTTCATCGGCGCCTGCCGCGGATAGCCGATCGCGGCCATCAGCTCGGAGCCCGGGCCGTGGTCGCCGTCGGCCCCGCCCGCCGCGTAGTACGCGAGCAGCGCGATGTTGCGCAGGCGCTTGAACAGCATCCGCTTCTGCACGAACCGCGACCGCGACAGATCGATGAGGACGCGCTCGCGCTCGGCGGCCGAGAGATCGGCGAAGCGCTGCCCGCGCGTGCCCAGCACAGTGGTGCAGAACACCCGGTTGTCGAAGAGTGACAGGGACTGCGCGAGCGTGATGCCGTCGCTGTCGCGCGGGCTGCGGTCGGCATAGGAAACCGCCAGGTCACCGGCCCGCAGGTCGCTCGCCGAGGGGATGGCGACCCCGTCTCCGGGGGCGAAGGAATCGACGATGGCGGACAGCGTCGTGCGTTGCCTGGTCGACAATTCCATGACCTGAACGTACTGGTATGCTTCGTCTTGCATCAAGGCATCCTTTTCAGTCCGTCCAGAGAGGCGGAGCGAGCCGTCCGGAGAGGCGGAGAAGGAGGTCACGTGGCTCGGGAACTCATGTCCGCGGCCGATGTCACCCGAACGGTGGCTCGGATCGCGCATCAGATCATCGAGAAGACGGCCTTAGACACCAGGGCCGCGGGTGATGAATCGCATCCCCGCGTTGTCATCTTCGGCATCCCTACGCGCGGTGCGGTTCTCGCCGCCCGGCTGGCTGCCGACATCGAGGAGTTCTCCGGCGTGGCGGTGCCCGTCGGCCACCTCGACATCACTCTCTACCGCGACGATCTGCGGCACAAGCCGCACCGTCCGCTCGAGCGCACCACGGTGCCGCCGCAGGGGGTCGACGGTGCGCTGGTCATCCTCGTCGACGACGTCCTGTTCTCGGGCCGGACGGTGCGCGCCGCGCTCGACTCCCTGCGCGACATCGGGCGCCCCGCCGCGGTCCAGCTCGCGGTCCTCGTCGACCGCGGCCACCGGCAGCTGCCGATCCGCGCCGACTACGTGGGCAAGAACATCCCCACCTCCCGCCAGGAGGACGTGCAGGTGCGGCTGCAGGAGAAGGACGGCGAGGACGCCGTGGTGATCTCCGAGCTGCCGGACCCGGAGACGAAGGAGGGCGCGTCGTGACCAAGCACCTGCTCTCCGCGGCGGACCTGAGCCGCGCCGAGGCCGAGGAGATCCTCGACGAGGCGGACCGGCTGCAGCAGGCGCTCATGGGCCGTGAGGTCAAGAAGCTGCCCACGCTGCGCGGCCGCACCGTGATGACGGTCTTCTACGAGAACTCCACGCGCACCCGCGTCTCCTTCGAGGTGGCGGGCAAATGGATGAGCGCCGACGTGATCAACGTCTCCGCGTCCGGCAGTTCCGTCGCCAAGGGCGAGTCGCTGCGCGACACCGCGCTCACCCTGCACGCGGCGGGCGCCGACGCGCTGATCGTCCGGCACCCGGCCTCCGGTGCGGCGCAACAGATCGCCGCGTGGACGAACTCGGCCGCCGCGCTCGACGGCCTCCCCGGCCCGGTCGTCATCAACGCCGGTGACGGCATGCACGAGCACCCGACCCAGGCCCTGCTCGACGCGCTCACCCTGCGCCAGCGGCTCGGCGGCCTCGAGGGCCGCCGCGTCGCCATCGTCGGCGACGTGCTGCACAGCCGCGTCGCCCGGTCCAACGCGCTCCTGCTGTCGACGCTCGGCGCCGAGGTCGTGCTCGTCGCGCCGCGCACCCTCCTGCCGGTGGGCGTGGAGACCTGGCCGGTCACCGTCGCCGACTCGCTCGAGGCCGAGCTGCCCGGCGCCGACGCCGTGATGATGCTGCGCGTGCAGGCCGAGCGGATGAACGGAGGCTTCTTCCCCAGCGAGCGCGAGTACTCCGTGCGCTTCGGCCTCAACCCCCAGCGCGCCGCCCTGCTGCCCGACCACGCCGTCGTGCTGCACCCCGGGCCGATGCTGCGCGGCATGGAGATCGGCTACTCGGTGGCCGACTCCGCGCAGGCCGCGATCCTGCAGCAGGTCAACAACGGCGTGCACGTCCGCATGGCGGTGCTCTTCCACCTTCTGGCCAAAGAAGGGGGTGCGGTATGACGACCGCTCATCCCGGCACTGCCCACTACTCGCGGGATGGAGGATCTCCCGAATGAGCCTGCTGCTCACCGACGTCCGCCCCTACGGCGAGGGCGATCCCGTCGACGTCGCGATCGCCGGCGGCGAGATCACCGCCATCGGAACATCTCTCGCGCCGGCCGCAGGCGCCGAGGTCATCGACGGCGGCGGGAAGGTCCTGCTGCCCGGCTTCGTCGACCTGCACACGCATCTGCGCGAGCCCGGTCGTGAGGACACCGAGACCATCGAGTCCGGTTCCGCCGCCGCCGCGCTCGGCGGCTACACCGCCGTGTTCGCCATGGCGAACACGAGCCCGGTCGCCGACTCGGCCGTGGTCACCGACCACGTGTACCGCCGCGGGCAGGAGGTCGGCCTCGTCGACGTGCACCCCGTCGGCGCCGTCACCGTCGGCCTGAAGGGCGAGAAGCTCGCCGAGATGGGCATGATGGCAGCCGGCCCCGGACGGGTGCGGGTGTTCTCCGATGACGGTGTCTGCGTGTCGGATCCGCTGCTCATGCGCCGCGCGCTGGAGTACTCGGCGTCGCTGGGCGTGGTCATCGCGCAGCACGCCGAGGAGCCGCGCCTGACCAAGGGGGCCGTGGCGCACGAGGGCCCCGAGGCGGCGCGCCTCGGCCTCACCGGGTGGCCGCGCGCCGCCGAGGAGGCGATCGTCGCCCGCGACGCGCTGCTGGCCCGCGACGCCGGTGCGCGCGTGCACATCTGCCACGCCTCCACGGCGGGCACCGTCGAGCTCCTGACGTGGGCCAAGGAGCAGGGCATCGCGATCACCGCCGAGGTGACCCCGCACCACCTGCTGCTCGACGACTCGCGGCTGCAGACCTACGACGCGGTGAACCGGGTGAACCCGCCGCTGCGCGAGGCGTCCGACGTGGCCGCGCTGCGGAAGGCGCTGCGGGACGGCGTGATCGACTGCGTCGCCACCGATCACGCGCCGCACGCCGACCAGGACAAGTGCTGCGAGTTCGCCGCCGCCCGCCCCGGCATGCTGGGACTGGAGACGGCGCTGGCGATCGTCGCGCAGGTCTCCGTCGAGCCCGGCGACCTGAGCTGGCGCGACGTGGCGCGGGTGATGAGCGAGAAGCCCGCACAGATCGCGCGCCTGGACGACCACGGCCGGCCGATCGGCGTGGGCGAGCCCGCGAACCTGACGCTCGTCGACCCCGACCTGGGGTGGACGGTCCGCGCGGACGAGCTCGCGAGCCGCTCGCGCAACACCCCGTTCGCCGAGCTGAGCTTCCGGGCCAAGCCCGTGCTCACCGTGCTCCGCGGCCGGGTCACCGCCCGCGACGGGGTGGCCGCGCAGCCGGGGACCGGGGTGCGGGCGTGAGCGTCAGCGACTTCGCCACGCTGCTGCTCGTGCTCGTGGTGCTCGCCGGCCTGTTCTCACTGATGGCACTGGGCTGGCGCCGCCGCGGGCAGCGCCAGGCCGCGTCGGTGGGCGAGATCCCCAGCACCCCGGAGCAGCTCAGCGAGCTGGTCTTCGGCCCGGTGTCCGGCGTGTACGTCGGCAGCACCGTTGCGCCGCACTGGCAGGACCGGGTGGCGGTGGGGGACTGGGGCTACCGGGCCACGGTGAACCTGAGCCGCTACGCCGACGGCTACCTGATGGAGCGCGGCCGCGGCAATCCGATGTGGATCGCCGACGAGCACCTGGTGGAGGTGCGGCGCGCCTCCAAGCTGGCCGGCAAGGTCATGCCCGGCGACGGACTGCTGGTGTTCCGGTGGGAGCTGCCCACCGGCACCGTCGTGGACACGGGCTTCCGCGCCGACGACAAGACGACGTATCGAAAACTGATGGACGTGAGGGAAAGTTAGATGGCTGCCGACAACAAAGCACTGCTGGTCCTGGAGGACGGAACCGTGCACCGCGGAGTCGAGTTCGGCGCCGTCGGGCAGACCCTCGGCGAGGCCGTCTTCTGCACCGCGATGACCGGCTACCAGGAGACGCTGACCGACCCGTCGTACGCGCGACAGATCGTGGTGGCCACGGCCCCGCAGATCGGCAACACCGGCTGGAACGACGAGGACGACGAGTCGCGCGGCGACAAGATCTGGGTCGCCGGCTACGCCGTGCGCAACCCCACCCGCCGGGTGAGCAACTGGCGCGCCAGCGGCACCCTCGAGGGCGAGCTGGTGGACCAGGGCGTCGTCGGCATCGCCGGCATCGACACGCGCGCGCTGGTGCGCCGCCTCCGCGACCACGGATCCATGCGCGCCGGCGTCTTCTCCGGCGAGGCGCTCGCCTCCGAGGCCGAGCTGCTCGACCGGGTGCGGGAGCAGCCGTCCATGAAGGGGCAGAACCTGATCGGCGAGGTCTCGACCACCGAGTCCTACACGATCGAGCCCGACGGCGACGTCCGCTTCACCGTCGTCGCCGTCGACCTCGGCATCAAGACCAACACCCCGCGCATGTTCGCCGAGCGCGGCATGCGGGTGCACGTGGTGCCCTCCACGATCACGCTCGACGAGGTGCGGTCCTTCAACCCGGACGGCTTCTTCCTCTCCAACGGCCCCGGCGACCCCGCCACGGCCGCGCACGAGGTGGAGCTCACCCGCGGCGTCCTGGACGCCGGCCTGCCGCTGTTCGGCATCTGCCTCGGCAACCAGCTCCTGGGCCGCGCCTTCGGCCTCGAGACCTACAAGATGAAGTTCGGCCACCGCGGCATCAACATCCCGGTGGTGGAGCACACCACCGGCCGGATCTCGATCACCGCGCAGAACCACGGTTTCGCCCTCGAGGGCGAGCGCGGCGCCGAGTTCGACACCCCGTTCGGCCGCGGCCGCGTCAGCCACGTGTGCGCCAACGACGGGGTCGTGGAGGGCGTCGAGCTGCTCGACGGGCGCGCCTTCTCCGTCCAGTACCACCCGGAGGCAGCGGCGGGTCCGCACGACGCCGCCTACCTCTTCGACAAGTTCGCCACCGTTATGGGAGAGAAGTAATGCCGCGCCGCACAGACATCCAGCACGTCCTGGTGATCGGCTCGGGCCCGATCGTGATCGGCCAGGCCTGCGAGTTCGACTACTCGGGCACCCAGGCCTGCCGCGTGCTGCGCGCCGAGGGCCTGCGCGTCTCGCTGGTGAACTCGAACCCGGCGACGATCATGACGGACCCCGAGTTCGCGGACGCCACCTACATCGAGCCCATCACGCCGGAGTACATCGAGAAGGTCATCATCGCCGAGCGCGACAAGGGCTTCCCGATCGACGCGGTGCTCGCCACCCTCGGCGGTCAGACCGCGCTCAACGCCGCCGTCGGCCTGCACGAGCAGGGCATCCTCGACAAGTACGGCATCAGCCTCATCGGCGCCGACTTCGACGCCATCCAGCGCGGCGAGGACCGGCAGAAGTTCAAGGACATCGTCGCCAAGATCGGCGGCGAGTCCGCCCGGTCCAAGGTCTGTTTCACCCTGGACGAGTGCAAGGAGACGGTCGCCGACCTCGGGTACCCGGTCGTCGTGCGGCCCTCCTTCACCATGGGCGGCCTCGGCTCCGGCATGGCCTACGACGAGGCCGACCTGATCCGCATCGCCGGCGCGGGCCTCGCCGCCTCGCCGACCGCGAACGTGCTCATCGAGGAGTCGATCCTCGGCTGGAAGGAGTACGAGCTCGAGCTCATGCGCGACGGCCGCGACAACGTGGTGGTCGTCTGCTCCATCGAGAACGTCGACCCCGTCGGCGTGCACACCGGCGACTCGGTGACGGTGGCGCCGGCCATGACCCTCACCGACCGCGAGTACCAGATCATGCGCGACCAGTCGATCGCGATCCTCCGCGAGGTGGGCGTCGACACCGGCGGCTGCAACATCCAGTTCGCGCAGGACCCGCGCGACGGCCGACTGGTCACCATCGAGATGAACCCGCGCGTCTCGCGCTCGTCCGCGCTGGCGTCCAAGGCCACCGGCTTCCCGATCGCCAAGATCGCCGCGAAGCTCGCCGTGGGCTACACGCTGGACGAGATCCTCAACGACATCACCGGCGAGACCCCCGCGTGCTTCGAGCCGACGCTCGACTACGTCGTGGTCAAGGCGCCGCGCTTCGCCTTCGAGAAGTTCCCCGGCGCCGACGACACGCTCACCACCACGATGAAGTCCGTGGGCGAGGCCATGAGCCTGGGCCGCAGCTTCGCCGAGGCCTTCGGCAAGGTCATGCGCTCGCTGGAGACCAAGCGCCACGGCTTCTGGACGGGCTCGCCCGTCGAGGGGGCTCTGGATGAACTCCTCGAGGAGATCAAGACTCCGAAGGACGGCCGGTTCTACCTGATCGGCCGCGCCTTCGAGCTGGGCGCCACCGTGGAGCAGGTCTTCGACGCCACCGCGATCGACCCCTGGTTCCTCGAGGAGATCAAGGCCGTCATCGACCTCGGTGCGGACGTCCGCGACGGCGACCTCACGCCCGACCTGGTGCGGCTGGCCAAGACCCACGGCTTCTCCGACCTGCAGATCGCCGAGCTGCGGGGCATGAGCGAGGACGAGGTCCGCGCCTTCCGCCACGAGCACGGCGTGCGGCCGGTCTACAAGACCGTCGACACCTGCGCCGCCGAGTTCGAGGCGAAGACCCCGTACCACTACAGCAGCTACGAGCTCGACCCTTCGGCGACCACCGAGGTGGCCCCGCAGACGGAGCGGCCCAAGGTGCTCATCCTCGGCTCGGGCCCGAACCGCATCGGCCAGGGCATCGAGTTCGACTACTCGTGCGTCCACGCCGCGCTCACGCTGAGCGAGGCCGGCTACGAGACCGTGATGATCAACTGCAACCCGGAGACGGTCTCCACCGACTACGACACCGCGGACCGCCTGTACTTCGAGCCGCTGACCTTCGAGGACGTCCTCGAGGTGTACCACTCGGAGCAGCGCTCCGGCGAGGGCGGCCCGGGCGTCGTCGGCGTCATCGTGCAGCTCGGCGGGCAGACGCCGCTCGGCCTGGCCGCGCGCCTCAAGGCCGCGGGCCTGCCGATCGTCGGCACCTCGCCCGAGGCGATCGACCTCGCGGAGGACCGCGGCGAGTTCGGCCGCGTGCTCACCGAGGCGGGCCTGCCGGCGCCGAAGTTCGGCACCGCCACCACCGCCGACGGTGCCCGCGACGTCGCGGCCGGCATCGGCTACCCCGTGCTCGTGCGCCCCTCGTACGTGCTCGGCGGCCGCGGCATGGAGATCGTCTACGACGAGCAGGCGCTCCTCGACTACATCTCCCGCGCCACGGAGCTCGCCCCCGACCGCCCCGTTCTGGTGGACCGGTTCCTGGAGGACGCCGTCGAGATCGACGTCGACGCCCTGTGCGACGCCACCGGCGAGGTCTTCATCGGCGGCATCATGGAGCACATCGAGGAGGCCGGCATCCACTCCGGCGACTCGGCGTGCACCCTGCCGCCCACCACGCTGGGCCGCGCCGACATCGACGCGGTGCGCGCCGCCACCGAGGCCCTCGCGCGCGGTATCGGCGTCCACGGCCTGATGAACGTGCAGTACGCCCTGAAGGACGACGTGCTCTACGTCCTCGAGGCCAACCCCCGCGCCTCGCGCACCGTGCCCTTCGTCTCGAAGGCCACCGCGGTGCAGCTGGCGAAGGCCTGCGCGCGCGTCATGCTCGGCCAGACGATCGCCGAGCTGCGCGAGCAGCAGATCCTGCCCGCGCAGGGCGACGGCTCGCAGATGCCGATCGATGCGCCGGTCTCCGTCAAGGAGGCCGTGCTGCCGTTCAACCGCTTCCGGCGCGCGGACGGCACCGGCGTCGACTCGCTGCTCTCGCCCGAGATGAAGTCCACCGGCGAGGTGATGGGCGTCGACCGAGACTTCGGCACCGCCTTCGCCAAGTCGCAGACGGCGATCAGCGGCTCGCTGCCCGCCACCGGCAACGTCTTCGTCTCGGTCGCGAACAAGGACAAGCGTGCGCTGATCTTCCCGATCAAGCGCCTCGCCGACCTCGGCTTCTCCATCCTCGCCACGGAGGGCACCGCGGACGTGCTGCGGCGCAACGGCGTCCAGGTGGAGACCGTGCTCAAGCACTCCGACGTGATCCCCGAGGGCGAGCAGTCCATCGTCGAGAAGATCAAGGCCGGCGACGTGGGCCTGATCATCAACACCCCCTACGGCAACGCCGGGCCGCGCGTCGACGGCTACGAGATCCGCACCGCCGCGGTGCAGGCCTCCGTGCCGTGCGTGACCACGGTGCAGGGCGCCTCGGCCGCCGTCCAGGGCATCGAGGCCGCGCTGCGCGGCGGCATCGGCGTCAAGAGCCTGCAGGACATGCACGCGGCGCTGGTGAACCGGTGACCTTCGCCGCGCGCGTCACCACCGCCGCCTCCGCCCGGGGGCGGCTGGTGGTGGGGATCGATCCGCACCCGCCGCTGCTCGCCGCGTGGGGCCTGTCCGACGACGCCGCCGGCGTGCGGGCCTTTGGCCTGCGCTGCGCCGAGGCCTTCGCAGGAGAGGTCGGCTTCGTCAAGCCGCAGGTCGCCTTCTTCGAGCAGTTCGGCGCCGCCGGCATGCTCGCGCTGGAGGAGGTCATGGCCGCGTGCCGCGAGGCCGGTGCCGTGGTGATCGCCGACGCGAAACGCGGCGACATCGGCTCCACCATGGCGGGCTACGCGCGCGCCTGGCTCGGCGACTCGCCGCTGTCGGCCGACGCGGTGACCCTCTCGCCGTACCTCGGCTACGGCTCGCTGCGGCCCGCGATCGACGCGGCCCGCGCCGCCGGGCGCGGCGTCTTCGTCCTCGCGCGCACCTCCAACCCCGAGGGGGCGCAGGTGCAGGCCGACGGCGTCGGGCAGCGCATCGTCGACGATGCGCGGGCCGACAACGCCGACGGTGCCGGCACCGTCGGCCTCGTCGTCGGGGCGACCCGCGAGCACGGGCTCGACCTCGACGGCCTGAACGCGCCGATCCTCGCGCCCGGGCTGGGCGCGCAGGGCGCGACCCCGGCGGACCTCGCGGCGATCTTCGGCCCGGGCGCGACGGTGCTACCCAACTCGTCGCGGCAGGTGCTCGGCGCGGGCCCGGACGCGGCCGCGCTGCGGTCCGCGGCGTTGACGGTGCGCGACGAGGTCGAGCGCGCCCTCGGCTGATCGGCGTCCCGGCGGATCCCGTCCTGGCCCGATCGCGTCCTCGCCCGATCGGCCGGGGCTATCGTCGACGGGGTGAACGTCGATGTGACACCGCTCCCCGGCATCGGAGTGCGCAAGGACTTCGAGCTCGCCACCGGCCGGCGCGTCGGAGTGGTGGCGCACCGCGACGGCACCGTCGAACTGTTCCTCTCGGAACGCGACGATCCCGACGCGAGCGCCGCCCAGGTGCCCCTGTCCGGCGAGGAGGCCGGCGTCCTCGCGAACCTCCTGGGCGCGCCGCAGCTGGTCAACCAGTTGCGCGCCGACCAGCGCGACCTCGAGGGCATCAACACCCGGCAGTTGCCGATCCTCGCCGGCTCGCCCTACGACGGCCGGACGCTGGGGGAGACCCAGATGCGGACCCGGACGAAGGTCTCGCTCGTGGCGGTCATGCGGGCGGGCGAGGTGCAGCCCTCGCCCGGCCCCGAGTTCGTCTTCACCGCGGGGGATCTGCTCGTCGTCGTCGGGACGGCCGAGGGGCTCGAGGCCGCCGCGCAGATCCTGACGCACGGGTGACCCTCCACCTCGACGAGAACACGGTCGCGCTGATCGAGCTCGGCGCAGTCTTCTTCGTGCTGGGCTTCCTCGGCCGCGCCGCCACCAAGGTGGGCGTCTCGCCGATCCCGCTGTACCTGATCGGCGGCCTGGCCTTCGGCGTCGGCGGCGTGATCCCGCTCGGCGAGGCCTCGGACTTCAGTCGCACCGCCGGCGAGATCGGCGTGATCCTCCTGCTCCTCATGCTCGGCCTCGAGTACACCGCGGCCGAGCTCACCACGGGGCTGCGGCAGTCCTGGCTGGCAGGCGTGCTCGACATCGTGCTCAACGCCACCCCGGGCGCGATCGTGGCGCTGGCGCTCGGCTGGGGGGCGACGGGGGCGCTCGTGCTCGCGGGCGTCACCTACATCTCGTCGTCGGGCATCGCCGCGAAGGTCCTCAGCGACCTGGGCCGGCTCGGCAACCGCGAGACGCCCGTCGTGCTCTCGGTGCTGGTGTTCGAAGACCTGGCGATGGCGGTGTACCTGCCGATCCTCACCGCGGTGCTGGCCGGGATCGGGATCATGGGCGAGATCTCCGCGGTGACGATCGCGGTCGTCGTGGTCACCGTGGTGCTGATCTCCGCGGTCAAATACGGGCACCGCGTCTCGGCGCTGGTCTACAGCGACGACCGCGAGGTCTTCCTGCTCAAGCTCATCGGCGCCGCGCTGCTGGTGGCGGGCGTGGCGTCGGCGCTGCAGGTCTCGGCCGCGGTCGGCGCCTTCCTGCTCGGGATCGCGATCTCCGGGTCGATCGCGCACGAGGCGACCCGCCTGCTCGAGCCGCTGCGCGACCTCTTCGCGGCGCTGTTCTTCGTGGTCTTCGGCCTGAACACCGACCCGCGCGCCATCCCGCCCGTTCTCGGCTGGGCGGTGCTGCTGGCCGTGATCACCGCGGCCACCAAGCTCGCGACCGGCTGGTGGGCGGCGCGGCGGGTCGGGGTCAAGCGGATGGGCCGGGCCCGGGCGGGCGCGGCCCTCGTTGCGCGCGGGGAGTTCTCCATCGTCATCGCCGGCCTCGCCGTCGCCGCCGGCGCGGTGGACGGCCGCCTTGCGGCGCTGGCGACGACGTACGTCCTGATCATGGCCGTCGTGGGGCCGATCCTCGCCCGCGTCGTCGAGCCCGCGGTCCGGGCGGGGGAGCGCGCGGTGCGACGGGTGCGCTCCGGCCCCACGCCGTCGGCGGGCTGAACGCCGCGGATCGTCCCGGAGACGAGCGGGAACGGGCCGCCGACACGCCCGGGCCCGTCGCGAACTCCAGCTATTTTCGCAGGTCACATGAGTTTCACCCGTCACATCGGCGAGTTGCTTCTGGTGCGGTCCTACCGTTCTGAAAGCATTGTGGTGCAACGGTTCTCGATTGCAATGCACATCATGTGCAGTGGTGCGCGCCGCCGGGCTCCGGGGACGCCTACATCACCGCCAAACCGCAGGTGAGAGGGGGGTGGGGTTCCCATCCCGAGCGAATCGTGGGTACCGTCGCAGGAGTCGCAAGTTCGCGGCAAAGACCTAAGTACATCGAAGACGGAGGAATCGTGGCCCTTCCCCAGTTGACCGACGAGCAGCGCGCCGCTGCTCTGGAGAAGGCAGCTGCCGCTCGTCGTGCACGCGCCGAGCTGAAGAACCGGCTGAAGAGCGGCGGCACCACCCTGCAGCAGGTGCTGAAGGACGCGGAGACCGATGAGGTTCTCGGCAAGATGAAGGTCTCGGCACTGCTCGAGGCGCTTCCCAAGGTGGGCAAGGTCAAGGCTCAGGAGCTGATGACCGAGCTCGAGATCGCCCCCACCCGCCGCGTGCGCGGTCTGGGCGACCGGCAGCGCAAGGCGCTGCTCGAGAAGTTCTCCGCCTGACACGTAGTGTCCGGAGAAGTTCCCGCGGGCCGGAGGGGCCGACTGGTTGTACTGGTCGGCCCCTCCGCCGTCGGTAAGTCGTCTGTGGTCGGCAAGCTCCGCTCGGAGGTTCCCGACCTGTTCTTCTCGGTGTCCGCCACCACGCGCGATCCGCGCCCCGGTGAGGTGGACGGCCGGGACTACCACTTCGTCGGTGACGGTGGCTTCGACCGCCTGATCGCCGACGGTGCGCTCCTCGAGTGGGCGGAGATCCACGGGGGGCTGCAGCGGTCGGGGACGCCCGCGCAGCCCGTGTACGAGGCGCTCGAGGCCGGACGGCCGGTGCTGGTCGAGGTGGATCTCGCCGGGGCGGCCAGTGTGAAGGAGGCGCTGCCGGAGGCGGTCACCGTCTTCCTGAGCCCGCCGAGCTGGGAGGAGCTGGAGCGCCGGCTGCGCGGCCGGGGCACCGAGAGCGCCGAGAAGATCGAGCGCCGGCTCGAGACCGCGCGGGCCGAGATGGCCACGCGGGACGACTACGACGCGGTGGTCGTGAACGACGACTTGGACCGCGCCGTGTCGGATTTGGTATCCTTGCTGGTCGGCGCCGGCGACCCGACGGCCTAGCCCTGCCGCCTTGCGGGCGTAGACTGGGCGGACCAGCGATAATCGTGAAGTTTGTGACGTAGGAGAAGCGTGAGCACCACCACTGAGACCGTGTACGACCAGCCGCTCGGCATCACCAACCCGCCGATCGACGAGCTGCTCGAGCGCACCTCCTCGAAGTACGCCCTGGTGATCTACGCGGCCAAGCGCGCGCGCCAGATCAACGACTACTACAACAGCCTGTCCGACGGCATCCTCGAGTACGTCGGCCCGCTCGTCGAGCCGGGCCTGCACGAGAAGCCGCTGTCGATCGCCATGCGCGAGATCCACGAGGATCTCCTGGAGCACACCGAGGGCGAGTAGAGCTGACGCGCCCATGATCATCGTCGGCGTCGGCGGCGGTATCGCCGCCTACAAGGCGTGCGCTCTGGTCCGGCACTTCACCGAACGCGGGCACGAGGTGCGGGTGATCCCCACCGAGTCCGCGCTCAAGTTCGTCGGTGCCGCGACCTTCGAGGCGCTGTCGGGAAACCCCGTCCAGACGGGCGTCTTCGAGTCGATCCCCGAGGTGCCGCACGTGCGCCTCGGGCAGTCGGCCGACCTCGTCGTGATCGCTCCGGCGACCGCCGACCTGATGGCCCGCGCCGCCCAGGGGCGGGCCGACGACCTGCTGACGGGCACCCTCCTCACGGCCCGGTGCCCGGTCGTCTTCGCCCCGGCGATGCACACCGAGATGTGGGAGCACCCCGCGACCCGGGCCAACGTCGCGACCCTGCGCGAGCGCGGCGCCGTCGTCATCGAGCCCGCCTCGGGCCGGCTCACCGGGAAGGACACCGGCGCCGGCCGGCTGCCCGAGCCCGACGAGATCGGGGCCCTCGCGGACGTCCTCCTCGAGCACCCCGGGGCGCTGAACCGCGACCTCGAGGGCCGGAAGGTCGTCGTCTCCGCCGGCGGGACCAAGGAGGCGCTCGACCCGGTCCGCTACCTCACCAACCGCAGCTCCGGGAAGCAGGGCTACGCCCTCGCCCGGCTCGCCGCTCAGCGGGGCGCGCAGGTGACCCTCGTCGCCGGGAACACCGTCGGCCTGGCCGATCCGTCGGCCGTCGACGTGGTGCGCATCGCCTCCGCCCTCGAGCTGCAGGCCGCGATGGCCGAGCACGCCGCCGACGCCGACCTGGTGATCATGGCGGCGGCGGTCGCCGACTACCGGCCCGCCGAGGTCGCCACCACCAAGCTCAAGAAGGGCGCCGACGGCAAGAGCGAGGCCCTCGAATCGATCACGATGATCGAAAACCCCGACGTGCTCGCCGGGCTCGTCGCCGCGCGCCGTGAGGGCGCCCTGCGCTCCGACGCGGTCATCGTGGGCTTCGCCGCCGAGACGGGGGATGCCAACGGCTCCGTCCTCGACTACGGGCGGGCCAAGCTGCGCCGCAAGGGCTGCGACCTGTTGGTGCTCAACGCGGTCGGCGACGGCCGGGCCTTCGAGGTCGACGAGAACTCCGGCTGGCTGCTCGGCGCGGACGGCGGCGAGACCGCCCTGCCCCTCGGGTCGAAGGCCGCCATGGCGGCGCGCATACTGGATGCCGCGGTCTCCCGGGTCCCGGCCGCCCGCTAGTATTTCCAATCGCAAACATCATCGAGAGGACGTCCGAAGTGGTTTCCGGTTTCGCCAGTTCCGCCCACCGCCTGTTCACCAGCGAGTCGGTCACCGAGGGTCACCCGGACAAGATCTGTGACGCGATCTCGGACTCGATCCTCGACGCCCTCCTCGCGGAGGACCCGACCTCGCGCGTGGCGGTCGAGACCCTCGTCACCACCGGCCAGGTCCATGTCGCCGGCGAGGTGACCACCTCCGCTTACGCGGACATCCCGCACATCGTGCGCGACAAGGTGCTCGAGATCGGCTACGACAGCTCCGCCAAGGGCTTCGACGGCAATTCCTGCGGCGTGAACATCGCGATCGGCGCGCAGAGCCCCGAGATCGCGCAGGGCGTCGACCGGGCCTACGAGCACCGCGTCGACGGCGGCGAAGACGAGATCGACGCCCAGGGCGCCGGCGACCAGGGCCTCATGTTCGGCTACGCCTGCTCGGACACCCCGGAGTTGATGCCGCTGCCGATCTCGCTGGCGCACCGCCTCTCGCGCCGCCTCACCGAGGTGCGCAAGAACGGCACCCTGCCCTACCTGCGCCCGGACGGCAAGACCCAGGTCACCATCGAGTACGCGGGGGAGCAGCCCGTCCGCCTCGACACCGTGGTCATCTCCAGCCAGCACGCCGCCGACATCGACATCGACGGCATGCTCGCCCCCGACCTGCGCACCCACGTCCTGAACACCGTGATCGCCGACCTGAACCTGCCCAGCCTCGACACCTCCGAGGTGCGGCTGCTGGTGAACCCGACGGGCAAGTTCGTGCTCGGCGGGCCGATGGGCGACGCGGGCCTGACGGGCCGCAAGATCATCGTGGACACCTACGGCGGCATGGCCCGCCACGGCGGCGGTGCCTTCTCGGGCAAGGATCCGTCGAAGGTGGACCGCTCGGCCGCGTACGCGATGCGCTGGGTCGCGAAGAACGCCGTCGCCGCGGGCCTCGCGGAGCGGATCGAGGTGCAGGTCGCGTACGCCATCGGCAAGGCGGCGCCCGTCGGCCTGTTCGTCGAGACCTTCGGCACCGAGCAGCTCGATCCGATGAAGATCCAGCAGGCGATCGCTCAGGTCTTCGACCTGCGGCCGCGCGCCATCATCAACGACCTCGATCTGCTCCGGCCGATCTACGCGCCCACCGCGGCGTACGGGCACTTCGGGCGCACCGACATCGACCTGCCGTGGGAGCGCACCGACCGCGTGGACGCCCTGCGCTCCGCGGCCGGCCTCTGACACCCGCCCCGACCGGTGTGACCGCACCCGGCCCCGCCGAGGCCGCGCAAGCGGCCGTCGAACTCCCGATCGCGCGCGTCCTGCCCCTGCTGCAGGTCAGCCACCTCGATCGGGAGTTCGACTATCTGGTGCCGCCCGAGCTGGACGAGCAGGCCCGCCCCGGAGTGCGGGTCCGCGTCCGGTTCTCCGGGCGCCTCGTCGACGGCTACCTCCTCGAGCGGCTTCCGCGCTCCGAGCACGAGGGAAGGCTCGCCCCGCTGCAGCGCGTCGTCTCCCCGCTGCCGGTCCTCACCCCGCCGGTCCTGCGGCTCGTCACCGAGGTCGCGGCGCGCTACGCCGGAACCCGGGCCGACGTGCTGCGGCTCGCGATCCCGCCGCGGCACGCGCGCGTCGAGAAGGCGCTGCTGGAGCAGGCGCCCGCCGAGCCCACCCCACCGGAGTCGCCCCCGGCGGCGCTCGCCGAGTACACCCACGGCGTCCAGTTCGCGGCGGCGGCCGTCGCGGGCAAGTCGCCGCGCGCGGTCTGGCAGGCCCTCCCGGGCGAGGACTGGGCGGCGCGCCTGGCCGAGCTCGCCGCCACCGTCGTCGCGGCCGGCCGCACGGCGCTCCTCATCGTCCCCGACCAGGCCGATCTCGACCGGCTCGCCGCGGCGTGCGCCCACCTCGACCCCGCGGTGCTGGCAGCGGGCCTGGGGCCCTCGGCCCGGTACCGGCGGTGGCTCCTCGCGCTGCTCGGCCGCGCCCGCGTCGTGATCGGCACCCGCAGCGCCGCGTTCGCGCCGCTGCCCGATCTCGGACTGGTCGCGCTGTGGGACGACGGCGACGAGTCCTTCGTGGAGCCGCGCGCCCCGTACCCGCACACGCGGGAGGTGCTCGCCCTGCGCGCGCACCAGGAGGGCGCGGCGCTGGTCATCGGCGGTTTCGCCCGCACCCCCGAATCCCAGGCCCTCGTCGAGGCGGGGTGGGCCGCGGAGATCGCGGCGCCCCGCGAGCTGGTCCGCAGCCGCTCGCCGCGCATCTCCGGGACCGCGGACTCGGACGTCGCGCTGGCCCGCGACCCGCTCGCGCGCTCGGCCAGGCTCCCCGCCGCGGCCTTCGCCGCCGCGCGGGAGGCGTTGGACGCCGAGCGACCCGTGCTCGTCCAGGTGCCGCGGCGCGGGTACGCGCCCGCGCTGTCGTGCGAGCGCTGCCGCACCCCGGCCCGGTGCCGCCGCTGTCACGGCCCGCTCGAGCAGGCCGGCGGCGGCGTCCTCCGCTGCCGGTGGTGCGCGCAGGACGATCCCGGATACCGCTGCCCGGCCTGCGGTGGGACATCGATGCGCGCGGTGATCGTCGGCGCGATGCGCACCGCTGAGGAGCTGGGCCGCGCCTTCCCCGGGGCGGCCGTCACCGTCTCGGGCGGCGAGACGGTGCACGCCGAGGCGCCGGCGGGCCGACGGATCGTGGTCGCCACGCCCGGCGCGGAGCCGCTGGTCGACGGTGGATACGGCGCGGCGCTGCTGCTCGACGGCTGGCTGCTGCTCGGCCGGGCGGACCTGCGCGCCGCGGAGGAGACCTTCCGGCGGTGGATGAACGCGGCCGCCCTGGTCGCCGCCGATGGCGCCGTGGTCTGCGGCGCCGACGCCGGGATCCGTGCGGTGCAGGCGCTGATCCGCTGGGACGCGGCCGGTTTCGCCGCGGCGGAGCTCGCCGAACGGGCCGAGGTGGGGTTTCCGCCTGCCACCCATCTGGCCGCGCTCGACGGTGCCGAGACCGACATCCGGGCGGTCGCGGACGCCGCGGACCTCCCCGACGGCGCCGAGGTTCTCGGCCCCGTCGACCTGCCGCCCGGCGTGCGGATCCCCGGCGCCCCCGACGAGGGCCCGCCGCCGCAGCGGCTCCTGGTGCGCGTCGCGCGGCGCGACGGGCGCGCCCTGGCGCGGGCGCTGTTCCTGGCGCAGGTGGGCCGCAGCCTGCGGCGCGAGGGAAGCCCCGTGCGCATCCAGATCGACCCGCTGCGGATCGGCTAGTCGCCGGTCAGCGTTGCGGCAGCCGGGCCTCGACGGCGCCGATCGACAGCTCGATCATGTAGTCGAACTCGGCGTCGGCGTCGAACCGGGCGAGGTCGGCGGCGACGGACTCCACGGCCGGCAGGCCGCACGCGGCGAGTCCCGCCCGGCGCCGCTCGATAGCCGCGGCGTCCGTCACTCCGAAGGTCGGGGCCGCCTCGAACTCGCGGAGCAGCGTGCCGATCAGCGCGGCCAGCTGCGCCCGCATGAGGTGCACGGCCTCGGCGGGCTCGAACCCCGCCGTGAGCAACACATCCAGGATGGACTGCGTGGGCGCCAGGGCGGCCACCGACTGCACCTGCCGGGTCAGCACGAGCGTTGCGGCCCGGGGGTGGGCCTGCGCGGCGGTGCGGAAGGCGCGGGCCACGCCCTCGAGGTCGGCGCGCAGATCACCGGTGGGCTCGTGCACGACGATCGAGCGGAGCAGGTGCTCGGTGACCGCGTCGAGCAGATCGTCCTTGTCGCGGACATGGTTGTAGAGGCTCTTCGCGTCCACCGACAGGTGCCGCGCGATCGCGCGCATGCCGACCTCGGCCACGCCGTCGCGGTCGATCAGCGCGAGCGCCGCCTCGACGACCGCGGTGCGCGACAGTTTCGGCGCACCGAGGGCGGGGCGCCCCCGTCGGGGCCGCGGTGTGGTCATGAACCCCATCATCCCCTACATTCGGCACCCGAAATTATCCACACTGTGGGTAATATGGCGAGATGATCGCCCACACGTCCCGCTTCGTCATGCCGCCCGCGTCCGTCCTCCGGGCGCGCGAGAAGCTGGTGCTCGACCACTTCCACGACGAGGTGCGCCAGGACTGGGACGCGACCCTGGCGACCTTCCCGCATCCGCACTACGAGCTCGTCGCGCAGATGATCGTGCACGACGGCGACGACGAGGTACGCGGCTACTACGCGGACACCCGGGTCGCCTTCCCCGACCAGGATCACGAGCTCATCGCGCTGCGGCACAGCGTGGACGCCGTGATCGTCGAGTTCTGGCTGCTCGGGACCCATCGCGGGCCGCTCGGCGCGATCCCGCCCACCGGGAGCCGCCACCGCACGCGGATGACGGCGTACTTCGTCTTCGACGAGGAGGAGCGCCTCGTCGCCGAGCGGATCTACTTCGACCAGCTGACCATCCTGCGGCAGCTCATCGGAGGCCTGAACCTGCGCAGCCCGAAGGGTCTGCTGACTCTCGGGCGGGTCCTGGTCGGCGCCCTCCGGATGCAGAGCGGCGCGCCGGATCCGAGGCTCACGCGGACCGCGCCGCCCCGGCTGGACGACTGACCGCTCCGGTCACTCCTCCTCGTCGGCCGCAGTGGCCTCGATCAGCTCGTCCGCCGTCGCCGCCTCGGGGTCCGGGCGCGGCTCGTCGGCGGACTCCGGTTCGGCGACGGGTTCGACGGGGCCCGAGGCGGACTCGGGTGCGGCGGCCGGTTCGATGATGCCCGGCGACTCGACCGGGGTGCCCACCTCACGCGGCGAGTTTCCGGAGTCGATGGTCGCGGTCGTGGGCTTCTCCGGCTCCTCCTCGGCGGCGGCGATTCCGGCGCCCGAGAAGGTGATGGCTGCGGCGGCGACGATTGCTGCGAGAGTGCGCATGTCGATGTCCTGGTGTCGGCTGCGGTGGCTGGCGACCGTTCCTTCATCGCGCGACCGACCCTACGCCGGTCGACGGCGACGCGCAGGGGAGGTTCTAATCTCGAAGCCGTGACGACGACGGGGTGGCGGGCCGGATGGGCGAAGACGGACATCACGGGGGAGCCCTGGGGCGTGGGGCTGATGGGCTACGGCATGCCCGGCCAGCGCGGCCGCGGCCTGCTCACCCGGCAGTGGGCCCGCGCCTTCGTCATCGCCACGCCCTCGCACCGGGTGGCCTACGTGGTCGCCGACATCGGGATGTTCTTCCAGGCCGCCGTCGATGAGATCACCGATCGACTGGCCGCCGCGACCGCCGGCCGGCTGTCGGCCGAGAACGTCGTGCTCACCGCCACCCATACCCACTGCGGCCCCGGCGGCCACGGCCGCCACCGCCTCTACAACATCACCACCCTCGGGCAGCACCGCCGTACCTTCCAGCGCCTCGTCGACGGGGTCGTCCGCGCCGTCCTCGACGCCGAGGCCGCCCTCGCACCGACCGAGCTGTCGCTCGCCCGCGGGGAGCTGCACGACGCCTCCGTCAACCGCAGTGCGAGCTCCTTCGACCGCAATCCGGACCACGACCGGCTGCCCGGCCGCATCGACCCCGCGGTCACCCTGCTCCGCTACGAGCGCGACGGTGAGCTCCGCGCCGCGATCGACTGGTTCGCCGTGCACTGCACGTCGATGGGCAACGGCAACCGCCTCATCAGCTCCGACAACAAGGGCTGGGCCGCGGCCGCCTGGGAGGCCGCCGAACGCACGGATCGTCCCGACTTCGTCGCCGCCTTCGCGCAGACCAACTCCGGCGACATGTCGCCCAACCTCGGCGGCGCCGCCGGCCACGGCCCCACGGACGACGAGCGGGACAACACCGCCGAGATCGGCCGGCGGCAGCTCGGCGCGGCCCGGCGCCTCGCCGACGGCCCCGGCCGGCCGCTGACGCCCGTGGTCGACCACCGTCTCACCCACGTCGACTTCGGCGCGGCGCTGACGACGACGGGGCCCACCGGACGGGCCGTGCTCGGCGCCGCCTTCGCGGCCGGGACCACCGACGGGATCGGATCGCCGGCGTTCCATCAGGGGCTCGGCAACCGCATCGGCGCGATCAGCCGGGCGCTGTACCGACGCCGCCCGGTGCTCGCGGCGCAGCAGGCGCCGAAGGAGATGTTCCTGCCCGCCGGCGCGCTCGGTTGGGTGCAGGAGGTACTCCCGGTGCAGCTGATCCGGCTGGGGGAGCTGCACCTGCTCTGCCTGCCGGTCGAGGTCACCGTCATGGCGGGTCGCCGGCTGCGCGCGGCGGTCGCCGCCGCGGCCGGCATCGACGCGGGCGACGTGCTGATCCAGGGCTACGCGAACGGTTACGCGCACTACCTCACCACGCCCGAGGAGTACGACGCGCAGCGGTACGAGGCCGGGAGCACCGTCTTCGGGCGCAATGAGCTCGCCGCCTTCACGGAGGCCGCGCAGCGTCTCGCCGCCGACCTCGCCGCGGGGCGCCCCTCCGAACCGGGCACGCCCGCGCCGCGGCAGCGCGCCGGGCGGTTCGGGTCACCGTCGGGATCGACGGTGCTGAGCCGTCCCCGCTCGGTCCGGGTGGCCTCCGTGCGGACGCCGGACGCCGATGGCCGGCTCGCCGTCGACTTCGACTGCCCGCACCCGAACCGGGTGATCCCCGACAGCTACGCGCGGGTGGAGCGGCGCGACGGGGACCGCTGGGTGCCCGTCGCCGACGACGACGCGCCGTCGACCGAGATCGTTTGGCGGCGACGGGGGGCGGCGTTCACCGCGACGGTCGTCGTCGACCTCGGTGGAGTGCCCGGCGAGTACCGGGTCGGCTACGCCGAGGCCGTGCCGGGCCGGTACGTGTGGGCCGTCGTCCGGGTCCCCCAGCCGCTCTCGGCGTCCGCTCAGAGGTGCGCGAGTGCCCGGACGGGGTCCTCGACGTAGTCGGCGAACAGCCGGAGGAAGCCGCCCGCCTCGCCGCCATCGCACACGCGGTGATCGAAGGCGAGCGAGACCTGGGCGACCTTGCGGACGACGATCGCACCGTCGACCACCCATGGCCGGTCGATGATCCGCCCGATCCCGAGGACCGCGGCCTCGGGGTGGTTGATGATCGGCGCGGAGCCGTCGACGCCGAAGACGCCGTAGTTGTTGAGCGTGAACGTGCCTCCCGTGAGCCGGGCGGGCGGCAGCGCGCCGTCCCGCGCGAGCGCGGTGGTCTCGGCCAGCCGCCGTGCGAGCTCGACCGTGGTCAGGCTGTCGGCGTCCGCGATCACCGGCACGACGAGGCCCCGCGGCGTCTGCGCCGCGATCCCGAGGTGCACCCGACCGTGCTGGACGATCTGCCGGCGATCGACGTCGACGGAGGAGTTGAGTTGGGGGAACCGCCGCAGCGCGGCGACGGTCAGCCGCGCGAGCAGCGCGAGCAGGCTCACCCGCTCCGCGTCCGGGAGGGTCGCGTTCATCGCGGCCCGCGCCGCGAGGAGCTCCGTGGCGTCGACGTCGACCCACGTGGTGGCCTCGGGGATCTCACGCCGGCTCGTGGTCAGCTTGTCCGCCACGGCCTTCCGGATGCCGTTGAGCGGGATCCGGACGTCGCTCCTGCCCGCGACCGGTTGCTCCGGCACGGACGGGGCCGTCCGAGCGGCGAGCGCCGCGTCGACGTCCGCGCGGCGGATGACGCCGCCCACTCCCGAGGGGCGCACCGTCGACAGGTCCAGCCCGCGCTCGCGGGCGAGGTCGCGGACCACCGGGGAGATGACACGGGTAACGGACGGCGCAGCCTGCTCGTGGTCCGGAGCGGGCGCGGCCGTCTGCTTCGGGGCCGCCGGCTTCGGGGCCGCGGCGCGTCGCCGCCGGGCGGGCCTGTCGGCGCTCGTCCCGTAGCCGATGAGCACGTTCCCGGACGGGCCGTCGGCGGGCGGACCGTCTATCGGCGGCCCATCGAGGGGCGGCGCGGCGGTGGTCGTGGCGTTCGGCACGCCGACCGAGATGAGCGGTTCGCCGACGCGCAGCGTCTCGCCCGGCGCGCCGTGGAGCGCGGTCACAGTGCCCGCGAACGGGACCGGCACCTCGACCGCCGCCTTGGCGGTCTCCACCTCGACGACCACCTGGTCGACGGTCACGGTGTCGCCGACGCCGACGCGCCAGGACAGGATGTCGGCCTCGGTCAGGCCCTCGCCGAGGTCGGGGAGCAGGAACACCTGGTCGCTCATGCGGTCACCGCCCAGCGCGCGTCGACGCGATCGTCCCACTGCAGCCGGTCGACGGTGTCCAGGATCCGGTCCACGCCGGGCAGGTGCAGTCGCTCGAGCTTCGGTGGGGGATAGGGGATGTCGAGGCCGCTCACCCGCAGTACGGGCGCGTGCAGATGGTGGAAGCAGCGCTCCTGCACGCGGGCCGCGATCTCGGCGCCGACGCCGGCGAAGCCCTGCGCCTCCTGCACCACCACGCACCGGCCCGTGCGCCGCACCGAGGCCGCCACCGTCTCGTCGTCGAACGGGACGAGCGTGCGCAGGTCGACCACCTCGAGCGAGATCCCGTCCTCGGCCGCGGCCGCCGCGGCGTCGAGGGCGACGCCGACCGACGGTCCGTAGGCCACGAGCGTGGCGTCCGTGCCCGCGCGGCGGACGACGGCCCGCCCCATCGGCGCCCCGACTGTCAGATCGGCCTCCGCGGAGGCGAAGTAGAGGCGCTTGGGTTCGAGGAGGACGACGGGATCGGGATCGTCGATCGCGCGCCGCAGCAGGGTGTACGCGTCGTCGACGGTGGCGGGGGCCGCGACCTTCAACCCGGGCGTGTGGACGTAGTAGGCCTCGCTCGAATCGCAGTGGTGCTCCACGCCGCCGATGCCCCCGGCGTAGGGCACGCGGATCACCATCGGCACCGCGAGCGCCCCGCGGGTGCGATTGCGGAGCTTGGCGACGTGGGAGACGATCTGCTCGAACGCGGGGTACGCGAAGGCGTCGAACTGCATCTCGACCACGGGCTTGAAGCCCGCCATGGTCATGCCGACGGCGAAGCCGACGATGCCCGACTCGGCGAGCGGCGTGTCGAAGCAGCGGTCGGCCCCGAACTCGCGGGTCAGGCCGTCGGTGACGCGGAAGACGCCGCCGAGCGTGCCGACGTCCTCGCCGAAGACGACCACGTCGGGGTCCGCGGCGAGCGCGTCGCGCAGCGCGGTGTTCAGGGCCTGGGCCATGGTGTGTCGCGGCACCTCTCAGTCCTCCTCGGTCGCCGCGGCGGCGGCGAGTTCGGCCTCGACCTGCGCCTGCTGCTCGCGCAGCTGCGGGGTGGGCTCGGCGTACACGTACCGGAACAGGTCGGCGGGGTCGACGGGGCGGTCGGCGTTCATCCGGGCGCGCAGGTCGGCCGCTGCGGCCTCGGCCTCGTCGGCGATCGTGGCGACGACGGCGTCGTCGATCCGACCCCGCGCCCGGAGGTGGGTCTCCAGTCGGGTGATCGGGTCGCGACGGATCCATTCCTCGACCTCCTCGGACGTGCGGTAGCGGGTCGCGTCGTCGGCGTTGGTGTGCGCGTCGATCCGGTAGGTGTGCGCCTCGACGATCACCGGCCCGTTGCCGGACCGGACGAAGTGGGCGGCCTCCTGCATCACGCCGAGCATGGCGATCGGGTCGTTGCCGTCGACCTGTTCGGAGCCGATGCCGTACCCGACGCCCTTGTGCGCCAGGCTCGGCGCCGCGGTCTGCCGGGAGAGCGGCACGCTGATCGCGAAGCCGTTGTTCTGCACCAGGAAGATCACGGGCGCGTGGAAGACGGCGGCGAAGTTGAGTGCCTCGTGGAAGTCGCCCTCGCTGGTGCCGCCGTCGCCGCACAGCGCGAGCGCGATGGTGTCGGTGCCCCGCAGGTGCTCGCCGTGGGCCACGCCCGCCGCGTGCAGCAGCTGGGTGGCGAGCGGGGTGCACTGCGGCGCGGTGCGCAGGGCCGCGGGGTCGTAGCCGCAGTGCCAGTCGCCGGCGAGCAGGGTGAGCACCTGCACCGGGTCCACGCCGCGGGCGGCGAGCGCGACGGAGTCGCGGTACGTCGGGAACATCCAGTCCGTCGGGCGCAGGCACATCGCCGCGGCGATCTGGCACGCGTCCTGGCCGTGCGAGGACGGGTAGACCGCGAGCCGGCCCTGCTTCGTCAGCGCGGTGGCCTGCGCGTCGAACCGCCTGCCCAGCACCATGAGCCGGTACATCTCGACCAGGCGGTCGTCGTCGGGATGGGGGTAGCGGGCGTGCGAGTCGGTGAGCTCGCCCGCCTCGTCGAGGTACTGCACGGGCGTGTCGGCCGGAAGGAACTTCCGGTACGTCGGCTCGCCCGCGAGGTCACTGGTGGTGGTCACGTCGTCCTCCTGGTCCGGCTGCTCGTCGAGCCTCGCAGCCCGCGGACGGTATTCCCGCAGAACCGACGAGTAGCGAGACGATCGTCGTAGAGTCAAGCTCAATCAGATCAGTTCATCTGACATGGACGCGCGATACGGGACGGAGCTGGACAGATGGCGGACGGTACCGAGCACCCCGCTCTGGATGATTTCGACCGGCGGATCCTGCGGGTGCTGGCGGAGGACGGCCGCATCTCGATGCGCGCGCTCGCCGAGCGGGTGCACGTCTCGCGGGCCAACGCCTACGTGCGCGTCGAGCGCCTGGAGCGCAGCGGGGTGATCCGCGGCTACGCGGCCCGGGTGGACCACGAGCGGGCCGGCTTCGGCACCTCGGCGTACATCGGGCTGTCGATCCGCCAGGACGCGTGGAAGGGCGTCGCCGAGCACCTGCGAGCGCTGCCCTACGTGGAGCACTTCGCCCTGGTCGGCGGCGATTTCGACGTGGTGCTCCTCGTGCGGACGCCGGACAACGCCGCCCTGCGCGACGTGGTGCTCGTCAGTCTGCAGGCGCTGGAGGGCGTGCGGTCCACCCGCACGTGGCTGATCTTCGACGAGGCCGACGGCCCGGGCGCGCTCGGCCCGGGCACCGTCGGATAGCGCGAACGACCCGGCCACCCTGGGCCGGGTCGTTCGCCGCGCGTGCTGCGGGCTAGACGACGCCGAGCGCGAGCATCGCGTTCGCGACGCGGATGAAGCCGGCGATGTTCGCGCCGGTCACGTAGTCGCCGGGGCTGCCGTACTCGTCGGCGGTCTCCAGGCAGCGGTCGTGGATGCCCCGCATGATGTCGGCGAGCCGGTCCTCGGTGTAGTCGAAGGACCAGGAGTCGCGGGAGGCGTTCTGCTGCATCTCCAGCGCGCTCGTGGCGACGCCGCCGGCGTTGGCCGCTTTGCCCGGCGCGAAGGAGACCTTCGCCTCGGCGAAGAGCTTCACGGCCTCCGGGGTGCACGGCATGTTGGCGCCCTCGGCGACGAAGTTGGTGCCGTTCTTGATGAGCCGGTCGGCGGCGTCGCCGTCGAGCTCGTTCTGGGTGGCGCAGGGGAGCGCGATGTCGCACGGCACGTCCCAGACGGACCCGCCGGGAACGAAGATCGCGCCGCGCTCGGCCGCGTAGACGTCGATCCGCGCGCGGCGGCGCTCCTTGACGTCCTTGAGCAACTCCAGGTCGATGCCCTTCTCGTCCACCACGTAGCCCGACGAATCGGAGCACGCGATGACGGTGCCGCCCAGCTGCTCGACCTTCTCCGTCGCGTACACGGCCACGTTGCCGGAGCCGGAGACCACGACCCGCTTGCCCTCGAAGGAGTCGCCCTGCGTCTTGAGCATCTCGTTGAGGAAGAACACCGCGCCGTAGCCGGTGGCCTCGGTGCGCACCTGCGAGCCGCCCCAGGTGAGGCCCTTGCCGGTGAGGACGCCCGACTCGTAGCGGTTGGTGATCCGCTTGTACTGGCCGAACAGGTAGCCGATCTCGCGGCCGCCCACACCGATGTCGCCCGCGGGAACGTCGGTGTACTCGCCGATGTGGCGGTAGAGCTCCGTCATGAAGGACTGACAGAACCGCATGATCTCGCCGTCGCTGCGGCCCTTGGGGTCGAAGTCCGAGCCGCCCTTGCCACCGCCGATCGGCAGGCCGGTCAGCGAGTTCTTGAAGATCTGCTCGAAGCCGAGGAACTTCACGATGCCCAGGTACACCGACGGGTGGAACCGCAGGCCGCCCTTGAAGGGGCCGAGCGCGGAGTTGAACTCGACGCGGAAGCCGCGGTTGAGCTGCACGTTGCCGTTGTCGTCCTGCCACGGCACGCGGAAGATGATCTGGCGCTCCGGCTCGCAGAGGCGGCGGATGACGGCCGCGTCGACGTACTCGGGGTGCTTGCTGACCACGGGCGCGAGCGAATCGAGGACCTCTTTCGCGGCCTGGTGGAACTCGGTCTCCCCGGGGTTCCGCCGGAGGACCTCGTCGTACAGCGTCCCCAGCGTGCCCTCAACGTGCGCCATTGCACAGTCCCTTCTGTCCGTAATGACCGTCAGGGGCACAGTACGGTGTAAGCAATTGCAGCAGGCTCGCGCCCTGCGCCCGGCGGGACCGCGGTCCCGCCGCCGTCACCCGCGCGGCCGGAACTCGTCGACGTAGCCCAGGATCGCCTTCTGCACGACGGGCCAGTACCGGTTCTGGGACTGCGACGGCTGGTAAATGTTGTGGCCCGCGCCGGGTAGCAGCACCGTCTCGCCGCGGCCGCCCTTGGCCTTCAGCGCGGCGACGAAGGCCTCGCAGCCGGCGGGCCGGACGATGCGGTCCGCGGTGCCGTTGAAGCACGTCACCGGGACCTTGGGATTGATGTTCTGGATCGGGTCCGCGACGGCGAACTGCTGCGGGAACTCGTCCGGCAGGCCCAGGAAGAGCCGGGTGTTGACGTTGCCGTCGGCGACCGCGCGGCGCATGTCGAGGACGCCGCCCATCGAGACGACCGCGGCGGGCGTCACCGCCGGCACGCTGCCCATCGCCCCGGGCGTGAGCATCGAGCGCGCGGACGCCCACACGGCGAGCTGACCGCCTGCGGAGTGCCCGGCGACGACGACGTCGTTCAGGTCCAGGTTCGGCGCGTACTGCGCCTTCACCGCCTGCAGGAAGTCGATCGCCGCGGCGGTGTCGGTGAGCGTGGTGGGGTAGCCGCCGCCGGCGCCGATCCGTCGGTACTCGACGTTCCACACCGCGACCCCGTGGCTGACCAGCGACCGCGCCATCTCCGACATCGATCCCGCCGCCGAGGGCGTGCGCCAGCCGCCGCCGTGCAGGAGCACCACGACGGGGATCTGCGCGGGCAGCTGGATCGTGGTGCGGGCGCTGAGCGGGCCGCCCGACGGGTTCTGCTGGAGCGCCGGATTGGCGGGCAGGTACAGCTCGCCGTAGTTCTGCTCGGGATCCGGGACCCCGTCCGGGACGGGGTAGACGATGCGCTGCGGCTGCGTGACCGGGAACTTCCCGACCAGCGAGGCCGGGTTCATCGGGGGGTAGGACGCCGAGGGGGACGCCGGTGCCGACGACGAAGGAGCACCCCTGCCACCCGTGACGGTGGTGGTGCACCCCGTGCCGAAGAGCACGGAAAGGCAGACGACGGCGCCGATCAGCGGCCGCCGGGCGCGCGCGAACTGCACGTCGACCCTCTCTCGCCCGGCGGGGCGGTTCATGGCGTTTCCGTCCGGAATCCTAAGGCAACCCTGGCTCGAACTGCTAGTGCGGGCGCGCCGCTGTGACAGGTGCCGCTGCCCCGTGTTCGGTCCGGGCTGGATAATGGGGGGATGAGTGTGCTCCCCGTTCGCATCTATCCGGACCCCGTCCTCCGCACCCCCGCGGACGAGGTGACGGTCTTCGACGCCGATCTCGCGCGGCTGGTGGACGACATGATCGACACGATGCACCACCACAACGGCGCCGGCCTGGCGGCGCCGCAGGTGGGAGTGAGCAAGCGGGTGTTCGTGTACGGCTGTGGCGGCCGCGAGGGCCACCTGATCAACCCGGTGTGGCGTGCCGTCGGCGACGAGATGCAGACCGCGGCCGAGGGCTGCCTGTCCATCCCGGAGGTGCGCGGCGAGTGCACCCGGCACATGAACGTCGTGGCCGAGGGCGTCGACGTCACGGGCGCCCCCGTCACCCTCGAGGCCACCGAGATCCTGGCCCGCTGCGTCCAGCACGAGAGCGACCACCTCGACGGGGTGCTCTATCTGAGCCGTCTCGACCCCGAGGAGCGCAAGGCCGTGATGCGGGTGATCCGCAGCTCCCCGTGGTTCACCGACCCGGCCGCCACCCTGGCCGCCGGTGCCGGTGGCGCGGGCGGACGCGCCTGATGCGGCTGCTGTTCGCGGGCACCCCCGAGCCCGCCGTCCCGGCGCTGCGCGCCCTCCTCGCCTCGGAGCACGAGGTCGTGGGCGTGCTGACGCGCCCCGACGCCCGCTCGGGCCGCGGCCGCGGCGTCCGGCGCTCGCCCGTCGGCCAGGTGGCCGACGAGGCCGGGATCCCCGTGTTGACCCCCGCGACTCTGCGGGATCCGGAGGCCCGGGCGGCGATCGTCGACCTGGCGCCGGACTGCTGCCCGGTCGTCGCCTACGGCGGGATGATCCCGCCCGATCTCCTGGACGTCCCCGTCCACGGGTGGATCAACCTGCACTTCTCGCTGCTCCCCGCGTGGCGGGGCGCGGCCCCGGTGCAGGCCGCGCTGGAGGCCGGCGACGAGGTCACCGGCGCGTCCACCTTCCGCATCGAGGCGGGCCTCGACACCGGCCCGGTGTTCGGCGTGCTCACCGAGCGGATCCGGCCCGACGACACCGCGACGGTGCTGCTCGACCGGCTCGCCGAGCACGGCGCCGAGCTGCTGACGCGCACCGTCGACGGGGTGGAGGCCGGCGCGCTGCAGGCCCAGCCCCAGTCCGCCGACGGCGTCTCGCACGCGCCGAAGGTCACCGTCGACGCCGCCCGGGTGCGTTTCGACCTGCCCGCCGGCGCCGTGGACCGGCACATCCGCGCCATGACCGACGCGCCGGGCGCGTGGGTGCCACTGGGCGAGGCGCGGCTCAAGCTCGGGCCCGCCGTCGTCGATGCCGACGCCGAACGCCTGGCCCCGGGCGAGCTGCGGGTCACCAAGCGCGACGTCCACGTGGGCACCGCCACCGCGCCCCTGCGGCTCGGCACCGTCCAGCCGCCCGGCAAGAAGCCCATGCCCGCCGCCGACTGGGCGCGCGGCGCCCGGGTCGAGTCCGGCACGATCCTCGGAGGCGACCAGTGACCGATCCCGCGCGCAGCGCCGCGCTCGAGACTCTCGCCGCCGTCCGCGAGCGGGGCGCCTACGCCAACCTCGTGCTGCCCGGCCTGCTCCGGGACAAGCGGCTCAAGGGCCGCGACGCGGCCTTCGCCACCGAGCTCACCTACGGCACCTGCCGCGCCCAGGGCCTCCTCGACGCGGTGATCGAGAACGCGTCCGGGCGTCCGGTCGCCGACATCGACGGGCCCGTGCTCGACGCGCTGCGCCTGGGCGTCTATCAGCTGCTGCGCACCCGGGTGGGGGCGCACGCCGCCGTCTCCGAGACCGTGGACGCCGTGAAGGCGACCGCCGGCCGCGGCGCCTCCGGTTTCGCCAATGCGGTCTTGCGGAAGGTGTCCAAGGACGACGAGGACACCTGGGTCTCCCGCGTGGCCCCGCCCGCCGCGGACGACCTGCTCGGGCACCTGGCCATGCAGTACGCGCACCCGCGGTGGATCGCCGAGGCGTTCTGGGAGTCGCTGCGCGCCAACGGCATCAACTCGATGGGGCAGCTGCAGGCGCTACTCGCCTCCGACGATTCCAGGCCGCCCGTGCACCTCGTCGCGCGACCGGGGGAGATCTCCGCCGAGGAGCTGGCGCTCATCGTCGAGGGGGAGACCGGCCGGCTCTCGCCCTACGCGGTGTACCTGCCCGGCGGCGATCCCGGCGCATTGGACCCCGTCCGCGACGGCCTCGCCGGCGTGCAGGACGAGGGTTCGCAGCTGGTGGCCCGGGCGGCGGCGGTCGCGCCGCTCGAGGGGCCCGACGGTGGCCGCTGGCTCGACCTGTGCGCCGGGCCGGGCGGGAAGGCCGCGCTGCTCGGCTCGCTCGCCGCGATCGACGACGCCCGCGTCGACGCCGTCGAACCCGCCGAGCACCGGGCTGAGCTGGTGCGCAAGGCGGTCAAGGGGCTGCCCGTGGATGTGCATGTGGCCGACGGCCGCGCGTCGGGGCTGGAGCCGGGCTACGACCGGGTTCTGGTCGACGCCCCGTGTTCGGGCATCGGCGCCCTACGCCGGCGGCCCGAGGCGCGCTGGCGCAAGCAGCCCTCCGACGTCGCGGACCTGACGGTTCTGCAGCGCGAGCTGCTCACCGCCGCCGCGGAACTCGCCCGCCCGGGCGGCGTGGTGCTCTACGCGACCTGCTCTCCGCACGTCGCCGAGACGCTCGGCATCGTCGGCGACGAGGAGCTGTTGGCGGCCGCCGGGCTGGAGCGGATCGACACCCGCCCGCTGGTCCCGGAGACCGACCTCCCGCTCGGCGACGGCCCGCACGTCCAGCTCTGGCCCCACCTCCACGGCACCGACGGCATGTTCTTCCAGGCCCTCCGCAAGCGCCCCTAATCCGATTGAACGACGTTCTGGAGACTATGACCTGCGGTTTTGCTCTCCGGAACGTCGTTCAATCGGTGGATCTTCGGGAGTTTGAGGGGCGGGTTCGTAGGCGACGGTCCGCTCCAGCCCCGCGCCCGTAGCTCGCGGGCGACGCGGTCGAGGAACGCCGCTCGGCCGCTGAGGAGCATCGGTGAGGTGACGCGGATGATGATCCATTTCTGGTCGGTGATGGCGTTCCAGCGGGCGATGTCGATGCGTTGTTGCTCTGTCGAGCGGTGGTAGTCGCCGTCGTACTCGATGGCGATGCGGTACTTGCCGGAACCGAGGTCGACGTGAAAGGGCGTACCGGGGACCGGTTGCTGCGGCCGGAAGAAGTCGAGGCCAGATCGATGAACGACGAGGCGTGAGTAGGTCTCCCAAGGGGACTGCGCGCGATTGCTGGCCTCGGCGATGACGTCGCGTACTCGATTCGCCCCGTACAGACCGGGGTGCGTGTCGAGATAGGCGAGAATGGCGGCCTTCGTGGTCAGGGACCTGCCGAGCCGATCGACGCGGATGAACTGATCCACCCCCGCGATCTTCTCGTCACCCTCGGCGAAGCGCGCCACGTCGACGGCGGTGCGAACGATCGATGTGGCGACGTGTCCGGACACGGTGACGACGTCCTCGACCGGGAGGTGACCGCAGCGCATCACCACGCCGTGTCGCCTCCCCTGCGCGGGAAGCCAGATCTCCGGTCTGTGGCCGGCGGCGTACTCGACACCGTGCAGAGCCGCAGCGCTCCAGCAGACGAACACGAGATCGGGGTAGGCGGACTCGAGTGCCTCGAGAACGTCGTCGTTAGACGGCGTCGCAGCGCCATCGTGGCGAATGCCGTGGATGACGGGGGTCGATTCCTGCCGGAGCGCATGCTCGGTCCGCCCGCCGAGGAGTTCCCGCCTGCGTCCCATCACATCAATTGGACGCACCAGCCCTGCGATCGGATCCCTACGAGACCAATTGAACGACGTTCTGGAGAGTCCGACCTGCGGTTTTACTCTCCAGAACGTCGTTCAATTGGGGAGGGGGTCAGCCCTTGAGGACGCCGCCCTTGGTGAATTCCTGGGCGCCGTTCTTGACGTCGCCCTTCGGGTAGCCCATGCCGAAGGCGCCGCCGCCCTTGACCCACTGGTCCTTGATCTTGCCGGACACGACGTGCGCGCCGTACTCGGGCGACCAGACGATCGAGCCGTTCTGGAAGTCGTTGTAAGCGCCCGCGACCGACCCTGCGGTGGGGCCGCCGACGGACAGCTCGCTCATCAGCGGGAAGCCCAGCTTGCCGGTGGGGCCGCCCTGCTTGAGGTAGAAGTCGCGGATCGCACCGGAAACGCCGGCCGCCTTGCCGCCGTTGACCTTCGGGTTCCAGTAGATCGTGCCGTTGGTGAACTCCTGCACCTTCGACCCGCCGGCGATGTCCTTCTCGACGCCGAGGGGCTGGCCGTACTTCTTCTGGCCGCCGTCCTTGGTGAAGGTGTCGTTGATCGCTCCGGTGACCGCGAACTTCAGCGGCTCGTCGGGCTTGGTGTCGGCGGCGGGCGTGGTGGCCGCGGCCTGGCCGGCGAGGAGCTGGCCGAGGAGCTTCTGCGCGTTCGGATCGCTGCCGAACATCTTCACCAGCGTCGCCACGTCGGTGGTGGGCAGCTGCCCGGTCGCGAGGATCTGCTGCACGCCGGGGATCTTCGCCAGCTCGGTGAGCGCGGGCTGCGCGGAAGCCGGCACGGCGTTCGCGGTGGAGACCAGCGGGGTGCCGGCCGCAGCGGGCGTCGCCGCGGGGGCGGCAGCTGCCGGTGCCGCAGCGGCAGCTGCCGCCGGGGCGGCGGGCGCTGCCGCAGCCGGAGCGGCCGGTGCAGGGGCGACGGGGACCGCGGGCACGGCGGGCGCCGCGGGATCTGCCATCGCGGGGGCCGCGGCAACGAGTGCAGCCGCGGCGACCGCCACGAACGTGGTCAAGGTGGTGCGTGCGATCCGCATGACGACCTCTCAACAATCGACGACACGAGAGTTACCCGTGTGATTAGTTGTGCTGATGTTACTAGAGTGACAAATGAAACACAACGACGTCGCGGTCCGCGCCCGTGAATCCGCGGCCGAACGGCCTCACGACCCCGAACCCGGCCTCGTGTGTGCGCAGGAACGCGGATTCGCAGACGTAGAATCCGACGCATGTCTTCGCCGATGATCGCGCCGTCCATCCTGTCCGCCGACTTCGCCCGACTCGGGGCAGAAGTGGAGGCCGTGGGCGGACCGGAGGGCGCCGATTGGGTGCACGTCGACGTCATGGACAACCACTTCGTCCCGAACCTCACCCTCGGGCTGCCCGTGGTCGAGAGCCTGCTCAAGGCGACGACGATCCCGCTCGACTGCCACCTGATGATCGACGACCCGGGCCGCTGGGCGCCCCCGTACGCCGAGGCCGGCGCCTCCAACGTCACCTTCCACGCCGAGGCCACCGACGACCCGGTCGCCGTCGCCAAGGACATCCGCGCCGCGGGTGGCAAGGCGGGCCTCGCGATCAAGCCCGGCACCGCCTTCGAGCCCTACATCGAGATCCTCAAGAGCTTCGACACGCTGCTGGTCATGAGCGTCGAGCCCGGCTTCGGCGGGCAGTCCTTCATCGCCGACGTGCTGGAGAAGGCGCGTGCCGCCCGCCGCCTCGTCGACGCGGGCGAGCTCCGCCTGCTCGTGGAGATCGATGGCGGCATCAACGCCGACACCATCGAGCAGGCCGCCGCCGCGGGCGTCGACTGCTTCGTGGCGGGCTCCGCCGTCTACAACGCTGCGGACCCCGCCGAGGCGCTGCGCAAGCTCCGCGCCCAGGCCGCCGCCGTCCCGCGCTGACGGTGGACCTGCAGGCCGCGCTCGCGCTGGCCGTCGAGGAATCGGCGGCCGCCCGCGGGATCAGCACCCCCAACCCGCCCGTCGGCGCCGTGATCCTCGCAGCCGACGGCACCGTCGCCGGACGGGGCCGCACCGCCCCCGCCGGCGGGCCGCACGCCGAAGTCGTCGCCCTGGCGGAGGCCGGCGAGGCCGCGCGCGGCGGAACCGCCGTCGTGACCCTCGAGCCGTGCGATCACACCGGCCGCACCGGGCCCTGCACGCAGGCCCTCATCGCAGCCGGGGTCGCGCGCGTCGCCTACGCCGCCGCCGACCCGAACCCGCTCGCCGCCGGGGGAGCCCAGACTCTGCGCGCGGCCGGGGTGGAGGTGGAGCACCTCGCCGTCGAACCGTGGCCGCTCACCGAGTGGCTGTTCCGGCAGCGGCACGGCCGCCCGATGGTCACCGTCAAGCTGGCGGCCACCGTCGACGGCCGGATCGCCGCCCCGGACGGCACCAGCCAGTGGATCACCGGACCCGCCGCGCGACGGCGCGCGCACGCCGAACGGGCTCAGCTCGACGCGATCATCGTGGGCACCGGCACCGTCCTCGCCGACGACCCGGCGCTCACCGCCCGCGACGCCGACGGCGAGCCGCTGGCGCACCAGCCGACCCGGATCGTCCTGGGGGAGCGGGAGATCCCCGCCGGCGCGAAGGTACTCGCCGGTCCCGGGGACGCGCGCGTCGTCCGCAGCCGCGATCCGCGCGCCGCGCTCGACGCCGCCGGCGACGCCGTGCACGTCCAGGTCGAGGGCGGCGCGACGGTGATCGGCGCCTTCGTCGCCGCCGGCCTCGTCGACCGCGTCCAGGCCTACATCGCCCCCGTGCTGCTCGGCGCCGGGCTGCCCGCCCTGACGGTGCCCGGCGTGGGCACCCTGACCGACGCGACGCGGCTGCGCCTGGACACCGTCGAGCGCCTCGGCGACGACGTGCTGGTCACCCTGTTGCGTTCTGCGTGAGCCCAACACTTGGGGCCGCGGCCGGTGAGTGCTACCTTCGGAAGCGGAAGTTCTCAGGGCGGGGTGCGATTCCCCACCGGCGGTGATGGACTCCGGGCGATCCCGGCGTTCGAGCCCGCGAGCGCCCCACCGCGAGGTGGGGGTCAGCAGATTCCGGTGCGATCCCGGAGCCGACGGTCATAGTCCGGATGAAAGAGAACTACGCGGGCGTACCCCGCGTCGTCGTGCCGCCCTGAGGCCGAAGTGGCAGGAGCGGCGGATGTTCACCGGCATCGTCGAAGAGTTGGGCGTGATCACCGCCCGCGAGGACCTCCCGGATGCGGCCCGTTTCACGGTCCAGGGCGATCTCGTCACCTCCGATGCGAAACACGGCGATTCGATCGCGGTCAACGGTGTCTGCCTCACGGTCGTCACCGTCGAGGGCGGCGCCTTCACCGCCGACGTCATGGAGGAGTCCCTCCGCCGCAGCTCGCTGAGCAAGCTCGGCCCGGGCGACCGGGTCAACCTTGAGCGCGCCGCCGCCGTCAACTCCCGGCTCGGCGGCCACATCGTGCAGGGCCACGTCGACGGCACCGGTCACGTCCTGAGCCTCAGCCCGTCCGAGCACTGGACCGTCGTGCGGCTCGCCCTCCCGGAGCAGCTGGCCCGGTACGTCGTCGAGAAGGGCTCCATCACCATCGACGGGGTCTCGCTCACCGTCTCCGCGCTCGGGCAGGGGGTGACCGGCGACGACGCGCAGCACTGGTTCGAGGTCTCGCTCATCCCCACCACGCTGGAGCTCACCAACCTCGGCGGGGCCGAGCCCGGCACCGTCGTCAACCTCGAAGTGGACATCGTCGCGAAGTACGTCGAGCGCCTGACCGGATTCGCCGGGCGCGAGGAGGAGAAGTAGCCATGACGAGAATGGATTCGATCGAGCGCGCCATCGCGGACATCGCCGCCGGCAAGGCCGTCGTCGTGGTCGACGACGAGGACCGGGAGAACGAGGGCGACCTGATCTTCGCCGCCGAGAAGGCGACGCCCGAGCTGGTGGCCTTCATGGTCCGCTACACCTCCGGGTACCTGTGCGTGCCGCTCGACGGCGCCACCTGCGACAAGCTGGGCCTGCCGCCCATGTACTCGACCAACCAGGACAAGCACGGCACCGCCTACACGGTCACCGTCGACGCCAAGGAGGGCGTGGGCACCGGCATCTCCGCCGCCGACCGCGCCACCACCATGCTCAAGCTCGCCGACCCGAGCTCGACGGTCGACGACTTCACCCGGCCCGGCCACGTCGTGCCGCTGCGCGCCAAGGACGGCGGCGTGCTGCGCCGCCCCGGCCACACCGAGGCCGCCGTCGACCTCGCCACCCTGGCCGGGCTCGCCCCCGCCGGCGTCATCTGCGAGATCGTCTCGGAGAAGGACCCGGGCGGCATGGCGAAGTCCGACGAGCTGCGCGTCTTCGCCGACGAGCACGGCCTCGCCATGATCTCCATCGCCGACATGATCGCCTGGCGCCGCAAGAACGAGAAGCACGTCGTGCAGGTCGCCTCCGCGCGCATCCCCACCCGCTACGGCGACTTCCAGGCCGTCGGTTACACCTCGATCCACGACGACGTCGAGCACGTCGCGCTGGTCAAGGGCGACGTCACCGCCGACGACGGTGCCGACGTCCTGGTCCGCGTGCACAGCGAGTGCCTCACCGGCGACGTCTTCGGCTCGCTGCGCTGCGACTGCGGCCCCCAGCTGGACGCCGCCATGGAGATGGTGGCCCAGGAGGGCCGCGGCGTCGTGCTCTACATGCGCGGGCACGAGGGCCGCGGCATCGGCCTCATGCACAAGCTGCAGGCCTACCAGCTGCAGGACGGGGGCGCCGACACCGTCGACGCGAACCTCCAGCTCGGCCTGCCCGCCGACGCCCGCGACTACGGCCTCGGCGCGCAGATCCTCGTCGATCTCGGCATCACGTCGATGCGCCTGCTCACCAACAACCCGGCCAAGCGCGTCGGCCTCGACGGCTACGGCCTGCAGATCACCGAGCGGGTCGCGATGCCCCTGCGCGCCAACGCCGAGAACATCCACTATCTGCGCACCAAGCGCGACCGCATGGGCCACGACCTGCGCGACCTCGACCACTTCGACCAGGGAGGTACCGCGTGAGCGGCGCTGGAATCCCCGACATCGCGCTCGACGGTGCCGCCGACCTGCGGCTGGCGATCGTCGCGTCCCGCTGGCACGACACCGTCTGCGAGGCGCTCCTGGCGGGCGCGCTCCGGACGGCGGAGTCCGCGGGCGTGCGGCACGTCACCGTCGAGCGGGTGGCGGGCGCCGTCGAGCTGCCGGTCGTCGCGCAGGAGCTGGTGAAGAACCACGACGCGGTCGTGGCGCTCGGCGTCGTGATCCGTGGCGGCACCCCGCACTTCGAGTACGTCTGCGATGCGCTCACCGCGGGCCTGCTGCGCGTCTCGCTCGACGCCGGCGTCCCCGTCGGCAACGGCGTCCTCACCACGAACACGGAGGCCGAGGCCCTCGACCGCGCGGGCCTGCCCGGCTCGGCCGAGGACAAGGGTGAGCAGGCCGCGTCCGCGGCCCTCGACACCGCGCTCACGCTGCGCAAGCTGCGGGCGGTCCGATGAGCCGCATCGCCCTGGTCCAGGCCACCTGGCACCGGAACATCGTCGACCGGGCCCGCGACGGCTTCATCGAGGAGTGGCAGCGCCTCGGCCACGACGGTGCCGAGGTCGACGTCTTCGAGGTGCCCGGCGCCTATGAGATCCCGCTCACCGCGAAGCGGCTCGCCACCACGGGGCGCTACGCGGCCGTCGTGGCCGCCGGGCTGGTCGTGGACGGCGGAATCTACCGGCACGAGTTCGTGGCGACCGCCGTCATCGACGGACTGATGCGCGTGCAGCTCGACACCGACGTCCCCGTCTTCTCGGTGGTGCTGACCCCGCATCACTTCCACGAGCACGACGAGCACACGGCCTACTTCGAGCGGCACTTCGTGGGCAAGGGGGCCGAGGCCGCCCGCGCCGTCGACTCCACGCTGACGGTGCACGCCGCGCTGCCGACCGCGTAGCCACCCGCCGCGGTCGACGGCCCGCTGTCCGCTTTCCGTAGAATGGCGCCCGTGATGACCGACGCGACCACGCAGCCCGTGCTCGAAGTGACCCCGCGCAAGATCAAGATCTACGCCTGGTCCTTCGCCGTGGTGCTGGTCCTGGGCCACGCCTTCGTCGCCTGGCTGCTCAAGGCCGGCGGCGACTCGGGGATCGCCTTCAAGACCGGCGATCAGGCGGGCATGGTGGGCATCGGGATCATCCTGGCCTGCGGCGCGCTGCTCTTCGCCCGCCCCCGGCTGCGCCTCGGCCCCGACGGGGTGACGGTGCGGAACCTACTCAACGAGAACACCTACCCGTGGGACGTCGTCGAGGGCTTCTCGTTCCCCGAGGGCGCGCAGTTCGCGCACCTCGAGCTGCCGCGCGACGAGTTCGTCGCGATCTGGGCCATCCAGGCGCGCGACGGCGAACTCGCGGTGCAGTCCTTGGATCGCGCCCGCGAGGTCGCCGCCGTCTACCAGCGCTGAGCCGCTACTTGATCGTGCCGCCGCGGCCGTGCAGGATCGTCATCAGCTGCGTGAGCTGACCCTCCTGCGCCGCCGTTCGCGCGAAGCTCGTCAGGTTGAGCAGCGGGTTGAAGCGCTTGCGGGCGATGCCCTTGGCGTACGTGAATTCGCGCAGGCCGTCCGGGCCGTGGATGCGGCCGAAGCCCGACTCGCCGACGCCGCCGAAGGGCAGGTTCGGCACGCCGGCGAACGTGATGATGCCGTTCACGGCCGCCATCCCGGAGCGGATCCGGTCCGCCAGCTCCATGCCGCGGGCCTTGGAGAAGACCGTCGCCGCGAGGCCGTACTTCGTGGCGTTCGCGAGCTCGACCGCCTCGTCCATGGTGTCCACCTTGGCGACCGTCACCGTCGGGCCGAAGGTCTCCTGCGTGACCGCGATCGAGTCCTCGGGCACGTCGACGAGCACCGTCGGCTGGACGAAGCGCTCGCCGACCGCGTCGGCGCCGCCGACGAGGGCGCGGCCGCCGCGGGCGAGGGCGTCCTCGATGTGCGACTTGATGATCGCCAGCTGGCTCGGCATGGTGATCGGGCCGATCTTGGAGTCCTCGGAGTCGTTCGCCGTGACCTCGCGGGCCTTGGCGACGAGCTTCTCCAGGAACGGGTCGTAGACGTCCTTGTGCACGTAGACGCGCTCCACGCCGACACAGGTCTGGCCGGCGTTGGCGAAGGCGCCCCAGGCCGCGGCGTCGGCGGCGGCGTCGAGGTCGGCGTCGCGGTCCACGAGGAAGGCGTCCTTGCCGCCGGCCTCGATCACCACCGGCGTCAGCGTCTCCGCGCACGCGGCCATGACCTTCTTGCCGGTGTTGGTGGAGCCGGTGAAGGCCACCTTGTTCACGCCCGAGGTACACAGCGCGTTGCCGGTCTCGCCGAGGCCCGTGACGGCCTGCAGGACGGGGCGGCCGACGGCCTCCTCGAACGTGCGGGCCAGCCACACGCCGACGCCGGGCGTGTACTCCGAGGGCTTGAAGACCACGGCGTTGCCGGCGGCGAGGGCGTAGGCGATCGAGCCCATCGGGGTGAAGACGGGATAGTTCCACGGGCCGATGACGCCGACGACGCCGAGCGGGTGGTAGCGCACCGTCGCCGACTGGTTCGCCATGACCAGGCCCGAGCCGACGCGCCGCGGCCCGAGGACCTTCTTCGCGTGGTTGGCGGCGTAGGCCAGGTGGTCGATGCCGAGGGCGGCCTCGAGCAGGGCGTCGCCGTGCGGCTTGCCCGTCTCGTCGTGCACGATCTGCGCCAGCTGGTTGATCCGCCGGGTGATCACGCCCTTCCACGTGTTGAGGGCCTGCTTGCGGCCCTCGAAGCCGATCTCCTGCCACCAGTCGGCCTGCTCGCGGGCCCGCGCCACGACGGCGTGCACGTGGTCGGCGGAGTGGATCGGGTACGTCTCGACCACGTCGCCCGTGCGGGGGTTGAGGGAGTCGAAGGTCTTCGTGTTCGCTGCGGTCATGCTGACTTCCTGATCTCGTCGGCCGCCTTCTCGGCGATCATGATGGTGGGGGCGTTCGTGTTGCCGCGCGTGATCATCGGCATCACCGAGGCGTCGACCACGCGCAGTCCCTCGGTGCCGCGGACGCGCAGGTGCGGGTCCACCACGGAGTCCTCGCCGGACCCCATCGCGCAGGTGCCCACCGGATGGAACAGGGTCTGGGCGTAGGTCCGGATGAGGGCGAGGAAGTCGTCGTCCGACGGGTCCTCGGGCACGTGCCAGGGCTTGCCCAGGTTGCGCGCGAGCGGCCCCTGGCGGCACAGCTCGAATCCGGCGCGCGTGCCCGCGAGGAGGGCCTCGAGGTCGGCCTGCTGGTCGAAGTAGTTCGGCTCCAGCGACGGGTGCCAATCGGGATTGGCCGAGCGCAGCCGCACCTGCCCGCGGCTGGCGACGTTGACCAGCGTGGGGCCGCAGATGAATCCGCGCTTCGTCGGCTCGTGCAGCATGTTGTCGTAGAAGCCCGATCCCATGACGTGGTACTGCAGATCCGGGTGCTCGAGGTCGTCGCGGGAGCGGAAGAAGCCGCCCGCCTCACCGCCGTTCGAGGCCAGCGGGCCGGTGCCGAGCAGCTTCCAGCGCAGGAGGTTCTGCAGGTTCTGCGCCTCCATGAGGTCGCTCGCGCCGTGGGTGTCGAAGATGATCGGCACGATCGGGTGATCGTGCAGGTTGGCGCCCACGCCGGCGAGGGGGACCCGGGTGTCGATGCCGAACTCGGCCAGGTGCTCGGCCGGGCCGATCCCCGAGAGCATCAGCAGCTGCGGCGAGTTGATCGCGCCGCCGGACAGGATCACCTCGCGGCGCGCCTTCGCGGTGTGCTCCGCGGCCTGCTGCTTGAAGGTCACGCCCGTCGCGCGGGCACCGTCGAACTCGATACGCCGGGCGGTGGCGCCCAGCGCGACCGTGAGGTTCGGGCGCGAGCGGGCGGGTTCGATGTAGGCCTTGTCGGTCGACCAGCGCCGGCCTCCCTTGCAGGTGACCTGGTACAGGCCGGCGCCGTCCTGGGTGGCGCCGTTGAAGTCGTCGTTCCGTTTCAGCCCGGAGCTGACGGCGCTGTCCACCCACGCGTTGACCAGCGGGTGCGTGTACACCCGGTCCTCGACGTTGAGCGGGCCGCGGGTGCCGTGGAAGTCGTCGCGGCGGGCGGCGTTGCCCTCGGCCTTCTTGAAGTAGGGGAGCACGTCGTCGTACGACCATCCGGTGGCGCCGTACTCCGATTCCCAGGCGTCGAAGTCCGCGCGGTTGCCGCGGATGTAGATCATCGCGTTCATCGACGAGCAGCCGCCGAGCGCCTTCATGCGCGGCCAGTACGTCGGCCGGTCGTCGAGGTGCTTCTGCGGGGTGGTGGTGTAGTTCCAGTCCCACTTCGTCTTGAACAGCGCGGAGAAGGCGAGCGGGATGTGGATCTCGTCCGCATCCGCCTCGCCGCCGGCCTCGAGGAGCAGGACGGAGACGCCCGGATCCTCCGACAGGCGCGCCGCCATGACGGCGCCCGCGCTGCCGGCCCCCACCACGATGTAGTCGTACTCGTCCGCCGGCAAGCCCGCTCCTCGCGTCGTTCCAGTGCTTGGTGACGAAGTTACTCGCAAGTCTCGTGGGCGTGAAGGGATTGGACAGGTTCGACGGTGCCCTCAGGTCACCCTCAGGCGACGGCGGGGGCGAGGCGCTTGATCATCGGGGTCAGGGCCACGACGACCAGGCCGATGGCGATGGCGGTGCCGCCCAGGATCAGGAAGTACGGCGCCTCGTCGTCCTGGTCGTAGAACGTCGCCAGGCGACCGGCCAGGGCCGTGCCGAGGCTGATGGACAGGAAGTTCAGGGCCACCATCTGCGCGGCGAAGGCGCGCGGCGCGAGCTTGGTGGAGACGCTGAGGCCGACGGGGGAGATGCACAGCTCGGCGAGCGCGAAGATCAGCATGATCCCGAGCAGGCCGATCAGCGGCGCCGTGTTCACGCCCGCGGGCATGAGCAGGAAGGCCAGGAAGGCGACGCCGATGCCCATGGTGCCGATGGCGAACTTGATCGGCGTGCTCGGCTGCCGCGTGCCGAGCTTCGTCCAGAGCGCCGCGAAGACGGGCGCGAAGATCAGGATGTAGACCGGATCGACGGACTGGATCCAGGAGGCGGGGAACTCCCAGCCGCCGAGGGTGCGGTCGAGGCGCTCGTCGGCGTAGACCGCGACGAACGTGAACATCTGCTGGAACAGCGCCCAGAAGGCGACCTGGGAGAGGAAGAGGGGGATGAAGGCCTTGACGCCGTTGCGTTCGGCATCGTCGACCCGGTTGCTGCGGAGGAGGAAGACGAAGTAGGCGAGGGAGATCGCGGCGACGGTGATGATCACGGCGTCCACCAGGTTCTTCGCGGTGATCACGCCGGCCAGGATGAGGCCCACGACGATCGCGATCGCGACCACGGCGCCTGTGGCGACGCGCTGGATGTCGGTGCGCGAGGCGGGGTTCGGCACCTCCTGGCTGATCCGGGGGAGCATCTTGCGGGTGAGCCCGTACTGGAGGAGGCCGAGCGCCATGCCGACCGCGGCCAGGCCGAAGCCCCAGTGGAAGCCGACGTTGTCCTGCAGGTAGCCGGTGAGCAGGGGACCGATGAAGGCGCCCAGGTTGACGCCCATGTAGAAGAGCGAGAAGCCGGCGTCGCGGCGGGTGTCACCCGCCGGGTAGAGATCGCCGACGACCTTGGTGGCGTTGCCCTTCACACCGCCCGAGCCGACGGCGACGAACACCAGGCCGATCGCGACACCGGTCGCTCCGGGGATGGCCGCGAGGGCGATGTGCCCGGCCATCACGAGGCACGCGGAGTAGAAGAGGGTGCGCTCGGCGCCGAGCAGGCGGTCGGAGACCCAGGCGCCCGCGATGGTCGAGAGGTAGACGAATCCGCCGTAGGCGCCGACGATTCCGAGCGAGGTGGTCTTGTCGAAGCCGAGGCCGCCCTCGGACGCCGAGTAGTACAGGTAGTACGCGAGGATCGCCTGCATCCCGTAGAACGAGAAGCGCTCCCACATCTCGACGCCGAACAGGTTCACCAGCGGCCAGGGATGTCCGAAGAAGCGGGTGTCGGGTTTGTAACCGGGGGTGGTGGTCATTTGTCGATGTAACCATGCCCGGGGCGCCCGGCGTGGCAGCTCAGCGCAGGAGTCGCTCCGCCTCCGGCTGGTACGCGTGCTCGGCCCACTCGCGCGGCGTGGTGCCGTACTGCAGGTCGACGACGGTGCGGTCGGCCCCGGCGTCGAGGAGGGCGCGGATCAGGTCGAGGTCGCCCGCCCAGGCGGCGTGGTGCAGCGGCGTCGCGCCCTCGCCGTCCCTCGCGTTCGGGTCGTCGGGGACGGTCGGGACGGTGACGGTGACCCCCGCGACGTCGATGCCGTGCTCGGCGAGGAGGTTCAGGCGCGCGGCGAAGCCGTGCTGCGCGGCCCAATCGACCTGGCGGCGCCACACCTGCGCGCGGTTCTCCGTCTCGGCACCGGCACGCGTCTCCCATGGACTCGGCCCGGCGTCGGCAAGGCCGTGCGCGAAGAGCAGTTCGAGGTGCGCGTCGTCGGGCCGGAACATCCGGTTGTAGAGCGTCTGCTGGTCGGCGGGGTGCGCTCCGCGGTCCAGCAGGAGGGTGGCCAGTTCCTGGGCGCGGGGGTGCCGCGGCTCGCGGCCGGCGCCCTGTTCGCCCTCGCCGAAGACTCCGGTGAGGGCGGTGAACGGGGTGGGCAGGCCGGAGTGCAGGAAGCCGGTGTTCGCGTCGGCGCCTCCGTCGAGGAGCAGCGTCGCGGCGTCGAGCGAGCGATCGATCGCCGAGTCGATCGGGAGGCGCGAATAGCAGAGGTAGCTGAGGGGGTGCCAGCCGAAGGGGCCGCCCGGGGCGGCCGCCAGGGAGGGATCGGCACGCAGATGTGCGGCTACCGCATCGGCGTCGCGCGCCGCCGACGCCGCCCAGACAGAGCGCTCGACGGTGCCGGGGTCGCTCGCGAGCAGGGTCGCGGCGTCGTCCCAGCGGGGCGGCGCGTCCGAGGGGCCGTAGCGCAGGCAGGCCAGCGAGCAGAAGAGGTCCGCGGGGGCGAGGGCGGCCTCGTCCACCGCGCACGGATCCACGGTGAGGTCGGCGTTCGACGCGGCGGGGGAGCCGCTGCGTGCCGGTCCGGTCATCGGTGCCTCTCGTCGCGGTCAGCGCAGCAGGTTGGTGCGGGTCACCTGCTCGCGGAGGAAGTGGAACTGGGCGTCGAGGCTGGCCTGCAGGTCGCGCAGCTCGTCCGCGTGGTTCTGGAAGCGCAGCGCGTCGGCCTCGTTGCCGACGGCGTCCCGGTACAGCTGGTCCAGCAGCTCGCGGTGGGCGCTGCTGTTGGTGCGGTCCAGGATCTGCAGGTCGCCGAGGAGTCGTTCGACGGGGCGGAGTTCACCCAGGTACTCGGCGAGGGCCGCCACGTGGTCGCGGAGGGCGTCCTCGGCCATCCGCGCGGCGTGGGTGAACTCGTCGATGTGCTGGGCCAGTGCGGGCGTCGCCGGCGTGGCGCCCGAGGGTCGCGGGGTATCGGTGCGCATGCGCCACACGCGGTGGGCGCGGTGGCTGATGTCCTGCAGCGTGGCGTCGAGATTGATCCGGACGCGGTGCTGATCCAGGAGCGGGTTGTTCCACGCCGGGGAGCGGCGGATCTCCTCGGTGAGCAGCACCGCGACGCCGAGGAGCCGGGTCTCCACCCGGGTGGTCCCGGGCTCGGCCTCGGGATTCCACGCGGGGGTGCGCTCGGCGCGGAACGGCCAGGGATTCGCGGCGAGACGTGCCTGCTCGCGCTCGGCGAGCCCCCGACGATGCTTGTTGACACGCCAACCGTGAACGCCGACCACTCCCACCAGAGCGAGTAGCAGCACGAGGAAGGCGCCGACGCCGACTGTCGCGATCGCATCGCTGACCAGGAAGGCGCCGACGAGCATCGTGATCGCGACGACAGCGCCCTTCCTGATCTGGGGCGGCGGCCCGTCCTGCAGATGCGCCAGGTAGCCGGGGCTGTTGCTCGCGGTGAACCGCCGATAGGCGTCGTCGATGGCCGTCGCGCGCAGGTTCTGCAGATACTGCGCGGCGTCGTGCGCTGCGGCCTGCGCCTGCTCCCGCCCTACCGGGACCGCGCCCGCCGCCGTGGTCACCCGGTGGGCGATCTCCTGGGGCACCGTCTCCGCCATCTCGAACCTCCTCCAGAGCCCTACCTCGAATGTACCGAGTGATCAGGACTGAGCGCCGCCACGCATGTGCCACAGCTCCGAGAGCTCGTGGGGCGTCCAGTCGGGCCAATGGCCGGCGCCGATGGGCATTCCCTGGAAGAACTCGGCGACGATGGCGGGGCCGGTCCGTCGTGAGTTGTCGTAGAACGTGGCGCTGGTCGCCGATTCGACTGCCACGGCCACCAACGACCACAGCCGACGGTGCCGTTCGCGGATCTTGTCTTCGGGAACCGCGTGGCCCCCGGCGATGACGCGATGGGCCACGCGCTGCACGGACAGGTCCACGGGAACCATTACGACGTGCAGATTCACGTCGTAGTCGCGATCCAGCGCGGATCGGATCAGGTCGATCTTCGACGGGTGCGAGAACACGGTCTCGGCGATGAACGACCTCCCCGATTCGAGCAAGCGCTCGCGGGTGGCCGCAGCGATGCGCGCCGCTTCGTACGAGTGGGCCTCGGCAGAGTCCGGCCATCGTGCCTTGGCGATGACGTCCGCGTTGACGAAGGGCAATTGAGGGGCGCGGGGCTGAAGCACGAGCTCGACGAACGTCGACTTCCCCGCGCCGTTAGGCCCGATCACCAGCTCGACTTGGCTCACCGGCGTGGGGCGTCCTCGATGAGTCGTTCGGTGCCGTCCGGGTGGTATTCGACCATCCGCCCGTCGTCGTCGAGGGCGACCGTCACGATGCCGCGCTCGGCGAGGACGGCGCCGAAGTCGATCTCAGCCAGGCTTTCCCGGATCCCGACCTTGAGCTCGGCGTTGAAAGCGCGCGACTCCGCCTCGTCCAGGGCGTCCGGCGACAGTGTTCCCGCGAGCGCCGCCTCCACGCGGCTGCGCGCCGTGGTGTGGTGAGCGGAGACGTTCCGGCCGACACGTGCCCAGTAATTGATCTGTTCGGCGATCGAGCGACCTTCCGCGGCGGCCTCGACGCGGGCGTCCTCGAACACGTCGTCGGCGATGCGGGTGGGGTGCGGCATGGCGACTCCTTCGCTCGTTCTGGCACTGCGACCAGTGTGTAGCATCATGCTACGCCGTGAACGGCGGCGACGACGGGGACGATGTCCCGGTCGCCGCCGCGCGACGACCGGGACACATCGACTACGTCAGGGCGACCGTCGCGCCGCCGGAGAACATCGAGTCGTGCAGCTCGATGGTGGTGGGCTCGGCGTCCTTGGGCATGTCGAAGACGACCTTGACCTGCACCGTGTTGCCGGGGTTGATGTTGTCCCACACCGGCACGTCGGAGTCGCCGAGCGCGATCTGCGCCATGGAGTCCGACTCGAACGAGCGGCCCTGCGCGTCCTTGACCTTCTGCGACGACGGGCTGAAGTCCTGCGGCTTGGTGCCGATGTTCTTCACCGTCATCGCGACGACCACGAACTGGCCCTGAGCCTTCTTCGCGAGGTACGGGTTGTCGCCCACCTCGGCGAGCCCGGTCTGCACGCCGGTGACGACGAACTCGAACTTTCCATCGCGGACGGGCGTGTTCAGGCCCACTGCCTTCGGGTCCGACTTCGCGGGCGCGGCAGTGCCGGCCGTGGTGCCGCCGGCGGCGGTCGCCTCGTCCTTGTCGCCGCCGCCAGTGGCGACGGAGACGATCACCAGGAAGGCGATCACCGCGAGGACGATCCACGGCCACTTGCGCTTCTTCTTGGCCGGGGGAGCGGGCGGGGCGCCGTAGGGCGCGGGCTGGCCGGCGTACGGCTGACCGGGCTGCTCGGGTTGGCCGGGTTGCAGCGGGAAGGGCTGCTGAGACATGACGAATCCTCGATTCTTGGGATCAGTGAAGTCGACGTGAGGCGGGAAGTGCCCTACGTCGTGAGTGGAGCCCTCGGCTCCGGTGGATCAGGCCGACGGTGCGCAGAACGCGCCCGTCAGAAGTGTTGACTGTTAGTTCAAGTCAGAATGCTTGTGCGTGCGGCCATTTCATCCTCCCCAGGACCTGATGGCGGAAGCATCGCACCGACCACTGACAAGTTTTCAAGCCTCGGATCGGGACCAATTGCAAACGACCTCAGAGGATCATCGTCTGCTGAATGCGTTCGTACATCAGAAGGACTCCAAGTGCGTTATCGCCGTCTATCCTCCGGTGCCGATCGCACGTGCACGACCCCCAGAACTGGTCGTGCCATGTATTGCCCTCGATCAGGATCGCGCCGCCCGTCGCCACCAAGCTACGGGCGAGCGAGACGTCGTCGAACTTGGCGGCCAGAACGTCGGCCATGACGTCGAACCGGATGCGGTCCCAGTCTTCGACCAGTGCGACCGAGCGGCCGATCAGCTTCGCCTCCGCGGGCGTCGGTTCCGTCCGGGTTCGCTCGATGGCGCGCTCGTCAGTGGTCCTCGCGGACATGAAAGCGTGTTCGGGCCGTGGGGAAATCACGACCCGGAACCTCGCCCGTGCCGGGTAGAAGTTCGAGAGGAAGTAGTGGTCCCCGCGGAACGAGTCGATGACTCGCATGGCTCAGCCCTCCTGTCCGCAGAGCGCTTCGGGACAGCCGTGCCAGGTGTTGACGGCCTCGACGATCGCCCGTGCTGCGATGGGGCGCGGATACGCCGCCGCGACCCGCGACGAACTTCGTGATCGACCGCTCGACGTGGTCATCGAAGAACCGGCATGTCTCAATCAGATGCAGTTCTTCGGCGACCACATCGAGCACGTCGCGATGCGGAACGAAATCGTCCGAAAACCAACTCTCCACCTCGGACACAGTGAGTGCACACGCCTGATCGCCGCATTCGCACGGATACAGCGGCAGCGAAACCTCGGGAATCGTAATCGTAGTCATTGTTTATCCTTTCTCCTGTGTGTTGAAGAACTTCTCGGCGAGGTATTCGTTCGGCCGGAAGTAGAGCGAATCGGGGCCGGTCAGGTACGCGACGATGTCCAGTTCGCCCGACGGCGTCAGGTGGTACGTGACCGGTGTGACGGAGCCCGGGCCGTCGCGGTAGAGCGAATCGACGACGTTGGCGAACGAGTTCACCTGGCCGAGGAGCTCGTCCGCGTCGACGGGCGGAGCGGCCAGCAGATCACGCGTCGGCGCGGCGATGAGGAAGCCGTGCTCCGCCGGATCGAGCTTCGTGTTCAGGAAGTCAGCCGCGTACAGGAGGCGGGACGGTGCGAAGAAGTCGTCGAACTCGAACGACGCGATCCGGTTGGCGGAACCGCTGCTCTGGAGTGCGGAGAAGTGAGGTGCCGGCACGGGAAGGTGCGCGAGGTTCTCCAGGGCGATCCGGTAGACGTCGGTGATCGGACCGATGTGCTCGATCGTCTCCGCGTTCGCGAGCTCCGAGACGTGTGTCGGGTAGTCGGCGGCGAAGATCAGATCGAACCCCGGCAGGATCTGGCGCACGGGGTACTCACCTGCGGTCTCGGGCCGATCGAACGACCGGACCAGGCGCGGAAAGATGTTCTGGGCAGTCACCTCGACCTCCGCGACCGATCGGAGCCGGTCCATGTCGGTCAGCCACTTGTCGACTTCGGCCGGCCACTGCTCCGGCTCGACGTTCGCCACGTGGGAAGCCAGGTTTGCCAGGCCGTACACCGCCCCGTCGATGAGGTAGGCGTCGTGGTTGTGTGGCGCGCAGCTCAGGTCCCGCGCAGTGCAGATGTTCTCGACGATCGAGCGCAGCTCGAACGTCTGCGTGCGGGTCAAAGGCTCAAGGGTGGCGATGTCGGTCATCGGTCTCTCCTCGGTGATCGTGATGTGCCGAACCCGGTTGAGACCAGCCGATCAGGATGCACGGACCGACTGACAAGTTTTCGCGGCAACGGCCGGCCGACGAAACGTGTCAGCCGCTCGTGCGACCCTGTCGGGCTGCGCTGGAGGTACCAGCCCGGCGAAGGAGATCGAGATGTCTACGAACGACAACCTGCCCACCGCTAGGGTTGGCCGAGTGATCACAGGGGAACTCAAGAACAAGATCGACCGCGTCTGGGACGCCTTCTGGTCCGGCGGGATCAGTAACCCGCTCGAGGTGATCGAGCAGATCACGTACCTGCTGTTCATCCGCAGGCTCGACGAGCTGCAGCTCCTCAAAGAGCGCGAAGACGAGATCCTGGGCGAAGGGATCATGGACCCGATCTTCGACCCCGGCCACGAGGAGCTCCGTTGGCACGTCTTCCGGCATGAGGCGCCCGCGGAGATGTTCGCGACCGTCGGCCAGAAGGTGTTCCCGTTCCTGCAGAACATGGGTACTGACGGCTCGACGTACTCCGAGCACATGAAGGACGCGCGCTTCACCATCCCCACGCCGGCGCTGCTGTCGAAGGTCGTCGACATGCTCGATGACATCCCGATGGACAACCGCGACACCAACGGCGACCTGTACGAGTACATGCTCTCCAAGCTGTCCACGTCCGGCACCAACGGTCAGTTCCGCACGCCGCGGCACATCATCCAGCTGATGGTCGACCTCATGGAGCCCAAGCCGGGCGACGCGATCTGCGATCCTGCGTGCGGTACGGCCGGCTTCCTCGTCGCGGCCAGCGAATACGTGCGGGATAAGCACCCGGAAGCGATGTCGGACGAGTTCCAGCGGACTCAGTTCCACCGCTCGATGTTCCACGGCTACGACTTCGACAGCACCATGCTGCGCATCGGCTCGATGAACATGCTGCTCCACGGCGTGGAGGAGCCCGACATCCGTTATCGCGACTCCCTCTCCGAGGGGGCGAGTGGCGATGCCGAGAAGTACACGCTCATCCTCGCCAACCCGCCGTTCGCCGGCTCCCTCGACTACGAGGCCACGTCCAAAGACCTCCAGCGCACCGTGAAGACGAAGAAGACGGAGCTGCTCTTCCTCGCCCTCTTCCTCAAGTTGCTCAAGCCCGGCGGCCGGGCGGCAGTGATCGTGCCCGACGGTGTCCTCTTCGGCAGTTCCAAGGCGCACAAGGAGTTGCGCAGGATCCTCGTTGAGGACCAGAAGCTCGACGGTGTCGTCAAGCTCGCCTCGGGCGTCTTCAAGCCGTACACCGGTGTATCCGCGGCGATTCTTCTCTTCACCAGGACCGATTCCGGCGGTACCGACGAGGTCTGGTTCTACGACGTTACCGCCGACGGTTTCACGCTCGATGACAAACGAAACCCCGTCGCCGACAACGATCTTCCCGATGTCAGCGCACGTTGGGTCGATCGCGACGGTGCCGAGCGCGAGCGGGCGCGCACCGACAAATCGTTTACAGTTCACAGGGACGAGATCGTTGCGCAGGGCTACGACCTCTCGATCAACCGCTACAAGGAGATCGAGTACGTCGAGGTTGAGCACCGCCCTCCACTGGAGATCATCGCCGAGATCGAGCGACTTGAGGGAGAGCTCGCGCGTGGTCTTGAAGACCTGAGGGCGATGCTGTCATGAAGACTATGAAGCTCGGTTCGGTGGCATCGATCGAGCGTCGCGGCGTCGATCCCGAGATGCTCGCTGGAGATACGAGGTACCTGGGCCTTGAGCATATCGAGCGAGGCGGTCGCATCGTCGGACGCGAGACGGTCCACACAGCGGGGGTTTCGAGTACCAAGTTCAAGTTCTCGCCGAAACACGTGCTCTACGGAAAGCTCCGTCCGAATCTCGGCAAGATCGCTAGGCCGGAATTCCCAGGCGTATGTAGCACCGATATCCTTCCTATTCTTCCGGGCCCTGAGATCGATAGAGACTACCTTGCGCACTTTCTGGGGCAGTCTGACATGGTCAAATTCGCTGCATCGCGCGCTTCGGGGGCGAACTTACCGAGGATTTCTCCAGAATCTCTGTTGGCGTTCGACATTCCCCTCCCCCCGATCATGGAGCAGCGCCGCATCGCCGCAATTCTCGACCGCTTGGACCGAATTGTACGACTGCGGATTGAGGTCATCGAGTTGATGGACGAACTCGTGCGGGCGCTGTACCTCCAGACGTTCGAAAGGGGAACCGTGTGGCCTCGGGTAACGTTGCTTTCACTTGCGCGCTCGCAGAATGATATCAAGTGCGGTCCATTTGGCACCCAACTTCAAGTCTCGGAGTTCCGTCCTCGAGGGGTTCCTGTGGTGGGAATCAAGAACGTGAATACGGGATTTGAGCTGCCTCCATTCGAGTTTGTTGACAAGGATACGGCGGAACGGCTCGAATCTTACGATCTCGTACCCGGCGATATCGTTATGACCCGGAAGGGTACGATTGGAAACTGTGCCAGATACCCATCGAGTATGGAGCCGGGGATCATGCATTCTGATCTCTTGAGGCTTCGAGTTGACGAGACCATAGTTGGCGTCGACTTTCTGGTAAAGCATCTTCAGATGAGTCCGCGGGTATCGCGTCAGATCGCTCAGATGAGCCCGGGGGCAGTGATGCCTGGGATTAATGTAACGAAGTTGAAGGCGCTGGAGGTTGATTATCCTCCGCTTAATCTGCAGGAGAAGTTTTCTGCTCAGGTAGAGGGCATTTCACAGCAGCGTACAACGGCCATAAGGGCCTTGGCTGTGGCCAAGGAATTGAGGTCAAGTCTCCAGGCCCGAGCTTTCACAGGTGGCCTCTGATGGCCATGCCGACGTGGGACGGGTTCATGGCGCCGGTGCTGCGGGAGCTGCTCGGCGGGAGCACGATCAAGCGCCGAGACTTGGAAGAGCGGGTCATCGAGGCGGAGAGACTCACTGCTGAGGAGCGGGCGGAGGAACTTCCTTCGGGGCAGCTCAAGTACCGGAACCGGATCGGGTGGGCCACGTCCTACCTCAGCAGGGTGGGAGCGATAGAGCGGCCGGCGCGAGGGCAGTACGCGATCACCGACGTCGGACGGCAACTACTGGCCGATCACCCCGAAGGCATCACGGAGAAGAATCTTCGAGCGCTCGCGGGCGATCCCACCGCGCCGCACACGTGGAAGGCGCTGCGGGCACGTGAAGGTAAGGCGGGCACCGTCGTCGCCGATCCCGAGCCGGTCTCCGAACTCGACCCCGAGGAACAGATCGCCGACGGCATCGGGCGGATCAACGCCACCGTCGCCGATGAACTCCTGACTCGACTGCACGACAACAGCCCGACGTTCTTCGAGCAGACCGTGATCGATCTCCTCGTCGCCATGGGATACGGCGGTGCGGGCGGCAGAGCGACCGTCACCCGCGCGTCCAACGACGGCGGGATCGACGGAATCATCGACCAGGACGCCCTCGGCCTGTCTCGCGTCTACGTGCAGGCCAAGCGCTACGCACCGGACAACTCCGTGGGGCGGCCGGAGCTACAGGCGTTCGTCGGTGCGCTCAGCGGCAAGGCCGACGGGGGAGTCTTCATCACCACGGCCCGGTTCTCGAAGGGCGCGATCGAGTACGCAGAGATCGTCCCGACACGGATCATCCTCATCGACGGCGTGCGCCTCGCTGAGTTGATGATCCGTTACGGCGTAGGCGTTCAGGTCAAGCAGACACTGCAAATCGTCGAGGTGGATGAAGACTTCTTCGAGTGATCATCCGGTGAATGCAGTCAGGCGGCGTGACCGGTGTGGAGTTCGCCGGGGCACCACGCGGTATCCGCGTCATGCTCGGCGAGAAGGGATTCCAGAATGGGCGGGCCGTTCGGGCCGTCGAGGATCGCGCTGATATCCGAGTAGATCGTACCCACGAAGCATGCGAACTCTGCGCGCTGCCATTCTTGCTGCCATCGGTCGCGGAACTGCTCGGTGCGTTCGCGCCACCGCCGGACGGCCTCACGATGGAGTTCCTCAGGGTGGTGCTTGTGATTCACCCGCCACTCACCGTTGGGGTCGGCGGTGCGCCGCCAGGCGGTGCGTCCCCCGAACGGCTCTTCCCCGGGGATCACGATCGTCTCGTACCCGGGCCGACGGGATTCACCCTTCGGCACGACCCGCGAGTGGTGCTTGTCGCAGACCAGCGTGAGCTCAGTGATGTCCGTCTTGCCGCCGTCCACCCATTCCGTGATGTGGTGAACCTGGCACCGTGTGGCCGGCTGATCGCAGCCGGGCGCCGTGCAGCCGCTGTCGGAGCCGTAGAGGGCGAGCCGCTGATCCGCCGAAGCCAGACGCCTCTCCCTGCCCAGGAACAGCGGCCGGGAATCGAGCCCGAGGAGCAGGACGTGCTTAGGGTTGGTGGTGCCGAACATGGTGAGCGCATCTTCGACGGGGACCTGCCCTCCGGACGCGGTGGTGGCAACACCGGTTCCGGACTCGAGCTGGTCGAGCGTGAGGGTGACGATCGGAAGGCACGGGGACGCCCCGGTGTAGCCCCAGGCCGGCTCCCTGCTCGCCCGCCGTCACCGCCATCCTGAATGCCATGACAAGAGCGTCGTGGTTGCGTTGTACGGCGGTACGCGTGTCACGCTTCGCGGCCACCGCAACGGCATCCGCATCGGACGGATCCACCGGCACGTCATGATCAGCGGGATTGTTGACTCCCGGGCGGGCGAACTTCTCGAGGATCGCGTCCAAGAGTGCGCGCCCTTCGGGCGAGAGATCGCCCGATAGCGGGGTCATCAGATCGTCGTCCTGCTTGCCGACCTCGAGGCCGCGAGCTCTCGCACGGAACTGATCCTTGGGTTCAGCGCCATCCGGATCGATGTAGCCGAGGACGCGCTTGGCGATCACGTCGAGGTCCTCCGGCGGCATTGACTCTGCAGCGGTGACCAGCACTGATTCGAGGAAGTCGAACTCCGATTCGGGAAGTGCCTTACGGCAGCGCTGGAAGATCGCACTGATCGTTGTGGCGTGCCGCTCCGAGATGATTCCGTCGCGCTGAGCCTGGGCGACGCGTTCGAACCGAGCGGTATCGCCGTAGCCGCGCTCGGTGCGCGGAACTCGATCGGCCGCACCGCGAACGCGATCCCGCGCCTCAGCGCCGCCGAGCCGAAGTTGGTCGACCAGAAGCTCCTTCATTCCGGTGTAGCCGAGCTCATCAGGCAGGCGCTGCGCGACGGCGACCTCGGTCAACACGTGCTGGGAGTACGGAATCTTCCGGCACGCCGCCTCCATTGTGTGGAGGCCGGCCAGAAGCTCCTGCGTGTTCAGCATGACGGGAGTCATCGAAGCGAGTTTTTCCGTTGCCTGTTCGAAGGCTGCGAGGGCCTCGAAATAGTCGCTTGCAGTGCAAGTGGTTTCGATCATCCCGCCTCCTTTCGCTGATGACTCCATGATAGCGGAAGGTTCGAGAGAACGCCAAAAATCGAACAACAGTACGAGAGTTGCGGGTGCGGTTGAAGTGAATGGTGAGTTCCGGATGGAAAGCGCTGAATCCGGTTGTACTCGTGACGCCGGAAATGTCGGTCACGGTTGGTAGATTCGACGAGGATCTCTGGGGAGGAGCTATGGGAAACTTCGATTTCGTCTACAAGGCATTGCCGTCCGTGCACGCCGACTGTGTTCGCGCTGAGTCGTACCTGACCTCCGACCCGCGCTCGGCCTGCTTCTACGGCCGGCGCGCGATCGAGGAACTCGTGCACTACCTCTACGATCTCCTCGAACTGCCGCCGCCGTACAAGAGTGATCTCGCGGCGCACATCAACGATCCGAAGTTCAAGGCCAAAATCCAGCCGAAGATTCAGCAGAAGCTGAACCTGATCCGGAGGAACGGCAACGACGCGGTTCACGACACCCGTCCCGTGCGCGCCGAGCGATCTGCGGACGTGCTCCGCGAGTTGTTCCACCTGATGGTCTGGGCTACGTACTTTCATTCGCGTCATCCGGAGCTCGCTCCGATGGGGGCTCAGTTCAACCCTGCGCTGGCCGCGCAGTCGGCACCGCTCAGTCAGGCCGAGGTCGCTCAGCTCGCGGAGAAGTTCGCCACGCAGGACGCCGCTCTGGCGAAGGAACGCGAGGCCCTCGCGCAGGAGCGTGCGGAGAAGGCCGAGTTGCAGGCCGCGCACGACGCGAAGATCGCCGAGCTGCAGCAGCAGATCGCTGCGGCGACGGCGAAGAACGCCGCGGATACTCACGACTACGACGAGGCCGCGACGCGCGATGCCTTCATCGACCTCCTGCTGGATGAGGCCGGCTGGGCGATCGGGAGCACCGTCGGGCCGGCGAGAGTGACCGCCGAGCACGAGGTGAGCGGCATGCCGAACCCCTCGGGTACGGGATACGTGGACTACGTGCTCTGGGGGAGCGACGGTAAGCCGCTGGGGCTGATCGAGGCCAAGCGCACGAACAAGAGCCCGGAGGTCGGCCAGCAGCAGGCGAAGCTGTACGCCGACTGTCTCGAGAGCGAATACGGGCGCCGGCCCGTGATCTTCTACTCGAACGGTTACAGCCACTGGATCTGGGACGACGAGGGGGACTACCCGCCGCGCCAGGTCCAGGGCTTCTACACGCCGGACGAACTCGACTACCTCGTTCTGCGCCGAACAACTCGCAAGTCCCTCAGTGTCGTCTCGGTCAACGGCGACATCGCCGGTCGCTACTACCAGGAACGTGCAATCCGCGCGGTCGACGAAGCCTTCGCCCAGCAGAACCGGGACGCTCTTCTGGTCATGGCCACCGGGTCCGGCAAGACCCGCACCGTCATCGCCCTCGTCGATCAACTCACGCGTGCCAACTGGGTCAAGCGCGTGCTGTTCCTGGCCGATCGGACCGCACTCGTCACCCAGGCGGCGAACGCCTTCAAGGCGCACCTGCCGGACGCGACCACCGTGAACCTGGTGTCCGAGAAGGCGATCGACGGTCGCGTGTACGTCTCGACGTATCCGACCATGATGAACCTGATCAACGACGTCGACAGCGAGACGGGGCGCCGGTTCGGCCCCGGCTATTTCGACCTGATCGTCATCGACGAGGCGCACCGTTCGGTGTACGCCAAGTACGGCGCGATCTTCGAATGGTTCGACGGCCTACTCGTCGGCCTCACCGCCACCCCGAAGGACGAGGTGGACCACAACACGTACCGCCTCTTCCATCTGGAGGACGGTGTTCCGACCGACGCCTACTCGCTCGAAGACGCGGTCAAGGACGACTACCTCGTTCCGCCCAAAGGCATCTCGGTGGGAACGAAGTTCCTCCGCCAGGGGATCCGGTACGACGACCTCACCGAGGAGGAGCGCGAACAGTGGGACGCACTCGACTGGGGTGAGGGTGACGCCCCCGACGAAGTCGGCGCGGAGGCGATCAACAGGTTCCTCTTCAACGAGAACACGGTCGATCAGGTGCTGGCGAACCTCATGGCCGACGGTCATAAAGTGGCCGGCGGCGATCGCTTGGGCAAGACGATCGTCTTCGCGAAGAACCAGGCGCACGCGGAATTCATCCAGCACCGATTCGACCTGCAGTGGCCGCACTACGCGGGAGTGTTCGCGCGGGTGATCACACACAGCTCGCCCTACGCGCAGACCCTGATCGACGACTTCTCGACGGCGGAGAATGCGCCGCACATCGCGATCTCCGTCGACATGCTCGACACCGGCATCGACGTGCCGGAGGTCGTGAACCTGGTGTTCTTCAAGGCGGTCCGGTCCAAGTCCAAGTTCTGGCAGATGATCGGTCGCGGAACCCGTCTGTGCCCCGATCTGTACGGGCCGGGCGAGGACAAGGAGGACTTCTTCGTCTTCGACTTCTGCGGCAACCTGGAGTACTTCAGCCAGGACCTGCCGGGTTCCGAAGGCTCGATCCAGAAGTCGCTGTCGCAGCGTCTCTTCGAGGCGCGCGTGGCGTTGTCGCGATCGCTCACCGATTCCGACGCGGAGCTCAGGGACTCGACCATCGACGCCCTGCATGAATACGTCGCCGGCATGACTACAGACAACTTCCTCGTTCGGCCTCACCGCAAGGCGGTGGAACGCTTCTCCGCCCGGGCTGCGTGGTCACAGATGTCGACCGCCGACGAAGCCGCGGTCCTAGAGCTGGCTGGACTGCCCTCGGCCACGGTCGACTCGGACGAGAAGGCCAAACGATTCGATCTGTTGATGCTGCGGGGGCAGCTGGCCCGGCTCGAATCGGATGCCTCCACGGCGGATCGTGTGCGACAGGCTGCGCAGGACATCGCGGGCTCCCTACTTGGGAAGATGACCATTCCGATGGTCCAGGCGCAGGCAGAACTCATCGAGTCGGTCGCGAGCGATGAATGGTGGATCGACGTCACCGTCGCGATGTTGGAGGTCGCCCGCACGCGGCTGCGGTCGCTGATGCGATTCACCGAGACCACCAAGCACAACCCCGTGTATACCGACTTCAAAGACGAGCTGTTCGCACCGAGCGAGGTGAAGCTGCCGGGAACGACCCCTGGTACGAACTTCGAGCGATTCAAGGCGAAGACGACGGCGTATCTGCAGTCGCAGTTCGAGAACGTCGTCCTGCAACGACTCCGCCGCAACAAGCAACTCACACCCGCCGACCTCGAGGTGCTGACGCAGATGTTGATCGACGCCGGCGGCACCGACGTCGACCTTGCCTGGGTGAAGCAACGCAGCGGCGGCCTCGGCCTGTTCGTGCGGTCCCTCGTCGGTCTGGATCGCGCCGCCGCGGTCGAAGCATTCGGCGACTTCCTCGACGATTCGAAGTTCTCGGTCGATCAAGTGCGATTCGTCAACATGATCGTCGACGAACTCACCGCGAACGGCGTCGTCGAGCCGAAGCGCCTGTTTCAAGCGCCCTACACCGACGCGGCGCAGGGCGGTCCCGACTACGTCTTCCCGGAGCGCGCCCAGGTTCTCGAGCTCGTCGGAATCCTCAAGCACATCAAGGAGACCGCGAACGTACAGGCCGAGGTCTCGTAGCGACGGTTAACCACCGGAAACTGTCTGCGGCTCCGTCTACGATGACGCGCATGGCTGAAGAAGTGGGGGCTGTAGCGCTCCAGTGGGGTCCCATGCGACTGGTTCTCGGTGACGAGGACGCGCTGACTGCGGCCGAGCTCGCCGGGTCTGGCGACGCAGTGCGCATCGGAATCGGCGAGCTCGACTCGCTCGGTTCCGATGGACTCGGAAGCCCCGGAGAGGTCGTAGCCATCACGACGGTGGCCCTCGACGGGACGCCCACTGATAGCGGCTTGTCGATCGACGCGCTGGGGCTTCCGAAGTCCGGGCTACTCGGCTACATCGAGTCGCTCGATGAGGCGGCGAGGCTTCGTGCGGTGGTCGAGTCCGCGCTCGTCTCATGGCGCCTTTGCATCGCTGACATCAGCGACGCTCTCGGGCCGATCAATATGCATGACTCCGAGACGCTCGGACCCATCCCGGTGCTCGGCCGGCCGCTGCTGTCCGACCTACTCGCGGCAGCCAGGATGCCGGTGGGCCGGGGTGAGCGGGTCGATTTTCGAGCGGCTGATATCGATGCCGTCGGCGCGGTGATCGCAGAACTGGATGCGTCCATCGGCTTCGCTCTCGCGGGGTTGGAGGCGGCCGGCGATGACTTCGGTCCGCGACTGCTGTCGGCGGTCGAGTCGGGAGGATGGCACCAGAAGCTGCGATTGCTCTTGGCCGCCGAGGAGGTTCACGCCGTGGCTCTCCTCTCCGTGGTGCGCGCTGCTGGGCCCGAGGAGCTGCAAGAAGTCGGGGTTGAGTGGGTCATGTCCCGTCGTCGCATCGCGACCACGGTCGCGGAGCGATTGGCGCGGATCGACGATCGCATCCGCGCGGGAGGGCTTTCCCCGACGTGGCGCACGGCGAAGCGCAAGCGCGAAGCGATCGGTGCGGTGATTGTGACCTGTGAGGTCTACGGCGCGGCATTGGCGCCTGCGGTGGTTAACAACAGCGAATTCGAGTCGAATTGGGCGGCAATCGTCAGCGATCTGGAGAAGGTTGAGAACGCAGTCGCCGTCTACGACGCGACATCGGCCAATGCTCAGGCCGGGTCGATCCCGATCGACGAGGCTGCTGAACTGCTTGGTGAGATCTTCGCGCGTCAGCTGCCGGGCGCGCGTGAACTGGTAGCGGAGGTCAGGCAGTCAAGGCCGGGCTTGACCGATGGTGAGATGATTCGGCACATCAAGCGGCAATTCGTCACGCGACTTCAGATCGATCTGGCGAATGACAAGGACGTCTTCGAGGACGTCGCTCTCCTTGCGATGAGCCTGGCGGTGGTCCGCAAGATCACCCCTCAATCCGACGCGGAGTTCTCGGCGATCGGGCGCAGGCTCTTGGAGACCAGTGAGCGGATCGCGTCAATGCACCGCAGTGCGGGAATCGCCGAGACTGCGGTGGTCGCCGGTTTCGAGCGGTACTTCTACAAAGTGCAACCGATGATCGTTGAGGCGGTGTTCCGGGCCTTGGAGTTCGCCAAGCCGGGGCATGCAGGTCAAATGCGGAATCTGTACAAGGCTGCGCGCAAGAATGTTTGGGCCGCACGCCATGACCGCTCGCTCGGCAAGACGGTGGGGGCAGGAGCTGCGAAGAGTGTCCGCACCATCGCCAATGCAGGTGCGCCTCGTTTGATTGTTCGTACTGTCGACCGCGCGATCACTCGAGTCGAGTAGGCCACACCGATGGGAAATCCGGTGTTGTACGTCGTTCAGGACGAGGACGGGCAGTTGCGGAGCCATGTTTCGCGTGGCGGGGCTTATGGGGCCGCCGCATGGCCTGCCTCGGTCGGGCCGGAGGAGTTCCAGGCGGACCTGGCCAACCCTCGTTGGGATGGGGTCGGCCTCATCCGCGAGTACATGCACCTCGACTCCGGTGTTCTCATGGACTGCGTCACGAAGACCTTCGCCTGGCACACACTGTGGGATGAGGTCGGGCGTGCCCGACTCGAGCACGCGGAACTGGCGCGTGCTTTCCCCGGATGGAATCTGCGCTGGGCTGTCGAAGGTGCGTGGTCCTTCGCCGATGTGCTCGGCATATCACGTTCTGCGGTCGTGCAAGAGCAATACGACCCGCAGCTCCTGGCTCTCGAATTGCAGACGGCCGACGATGCGTTCAGCGACGACGGCGCGTGCATCTTGACGGTGCGGGAAGCGGGTGAGACCAGGTCTTTCCCACTGGTCGACTACGTCGACCACGCGATCACGATCGGGGCAGACGCTGCTCTTGCTGCGCGGTGGACCGACGACGAATTCGGTGTCGACGAGGTTATGTCGGGCGTGTGTGTCGACGTCGAGCGCCGAACGGTCCAATGGTGGACCAGTACTGCGGCCGAGAAGCTGTACCGTGCCGCGGTGACGCTCTGGCCGGGGTGGTCCTTCGAGTGCATGGGTGATGACTTCGAGGTGCACAACAGGTTCGCCGGCCGGCAGATCGCAAGGATCGACGGGGAGCTTGAGGTGCCCGATGGGGTGAGCCTTGCTGACCCGGTCCTTGTGGTCCGGCCCGCTGGGCTGCCGGGCTTTCGATGAGCGCGGATCGTAAGACGACGTCTACCGCGGGCGCCCACCACCCGGCGGCGGCCCCGGCATGCTCCCGACCTTCGGCGTGGTCCGGGTATCGACCCCGACGGGCAGGGAGACGCGATAGCCGGTCGTCACGTCGCCGGTGACGGTCGCCAGCTGGTGCGCGGCACCGTCCTCGCCGAACACGCCGTCGGAGGTCAGGGACACCGTGGCGAACGCCCGGATCGAGGACTCGTATCCGGCGGTGGCGTAGACGGCGTCGCAGACGTCCTCCGGGAAGGCCAGCTGCGAGGTCGCGATCGCGCTCTCCGCGTTGGTGATGTCCGCCCGGTCGCGGTAGACCTCGAAGTGGACGTGCGGCCAGCGGCCCTCGTAGCACGCGGGGAAGACGCTGGTGAAGCGCACGACGCCGGCATCGTCGGCCATCTGGACGCCGCGCAGGTAGTTCTGGTCGGTCGCGCCCGGGGTGTACAGCGAGTAGCGGCCCTCCCGGTCGCAGTGCCACACGTAGACGGCGGCGCCGGCGAAGGGCGCACCGTCGCGCGCGAGGTCGCGCACCGTCAGCTCAAGGGTGATCGGCACGCCGTCCGCGGTGCCGGACATCGCGCCGAAGCTCGACCGGATGTCGCTGCGCACCACGCCGCGGACCTCCAGCACGTCGGGCCCGTTCGACCCGTCGCCCGGGTACGGGCCCGCCGTCTCCTCGGGGATCTCGGCGAGTGTGGACGGCGTCACGGTCGGCGCGGCCGTGGGCGAGGACTCCGCCAAGGACGTCGATGGTCCGCTCTGGGTGCCGGACCCGCACGCCGCCAACCCGACCCCGGCGGCGCCGATCCCGAGCGCGGCGAGCATCCGTCGCCGGCTCATCAGCGTGCCGAGGTCGAAGCCCAGCCCCTGGTCGACGACCTCCTCGTGCGGGCGGGGCAGGGGGCGTCCCTCGTAGGTGCGCATGACGGTCCTTCCGGCGGAGTCGGCCTCCGCGACGAAATGAACGGTATCGGCCGATTCGCGCTCCCGCCGCGGAGTTCGCTGTGAGGTCGCTGGGAACCGCTGGACCTAAGGGACTGTCAGTGCCCGGCGCTACCGTTCGGGCATCGTCGAAGGGGGCACGATGACGGACCTGGAGCCACTGCTCACCGCGCAGATCGTCCCGCCCGATCGGGCGGCGGACTTCCTGCGCGCCATGGACATCGAGGTCGAGGACCTGTACGCCGCGATCGCGGCGGGGGAGCGCGCCGCGGGCGCACTCGATCACTTCGCTCCGCCCATGGCGCCGGGCTTCGTGCGCTGGGTCGAACTCGTCGCCGAGCTGCGCCGGCGGCTCGCGGCGACGGGACGGTGGTTCCCGGACAACAGACGCGGCCAGCCCGCAAGCCGCCACATCGCCAGTCGCCGCACGCTCACGGTGATGAGCGGCGACGCGGCCACCGGCAGCGCCGGGGCCCTACACGGACCGCACGTCGTCCGCCGCAAGGGGATGGCCACCGCCGACTCCTTCCGGCCCGACGAGGTGCTGTTTCCGCTCTCGGCCCTCCGCCCCGCGGCCCGGTCCGACGGTGCGCGCGCCGGCACCTGGGTGCTCCTCTACTGCGACGACGGCGCCGCGGTGCACCTGGAGGTCTCCCAGCCGACCGGCTTCGACGAGGACGCGGGGCAGTTCACGGGCTGGACGGTGCGGGTCCTCCTCGACGACTGGCGCCCGGGCGACCGGCGGGGCCTGGAATCGGGACTCGAGTCGGGGCTCGGCGCCGCGACGGACCTGCAGCTGTTCCGGTCGGTCGCCTGAGCCGTCCCCGTGAGCTGGCCGAAACCGGGCCGCGCACCGTCGGACATGCGGTACGCATGCCCTATGACCGAGCGGATCCTGCCCCTGGCCTCCACTATGCAAGACGAGCACCTGTCGCTGGCGACGCTGCTCCGCCACGCCACCACCTGGTACGCGGACGCCGGCGAGGTCGCCACGTGGACACCCGAGAAGACCACCCGGATGAGCTTCGGCGAGCTGGGGCGCGAGGCCGCCCGCCTCGCGAACGCGCTGACGGCCCTCGGCGTGGTCCCGGGCGACCGCGTCGGCACGTTCCAGTGGAACAACAACGAGCACATGACGGCCTACGTCGCGATCCCCGCGATGGGCAGCGTGCTGCACACCATCAACATCCGACTGTTCCCGGACCAGATCACCTACATCGCCAACCACGCCGCCGACCGCGTGATCATCACCGACGGCAGCCTGATCCCGCAGCTCAACGCCGCTATCGGCGGCATGACCACCATCGAGCACGTGATCGTGGTGGACGGGAACAAGGACGAGGTGGAGGCACCGTCGGGCGTGCGGCTGCACGACTACCGCGACCTGCTCGACGCGCAGCCCGACGAGTACGCCTGGCCCGAGATCGACGAGCGCGCGGCGGCGGCCGCCTGCTACACCTCCGGCACCACCGGCGATCCCAAGGGCGTCATGTACAGCCACCGCAGCATCTGGCTCCACTCCACGGCGGTGTGCGCGAGCTACGGCCTCGGCATGGGCCCGAACGACACCGTGCTGCCGATCGTGCCGATGTTCCACGCCATGAGCTGGGGCACGCCGTTCGGGGCGCTCATGTCGGGCGCCTCGCTGATCCTGCCGGACCGCTACCTGCAGCCCGAGCCGATGGCCCGCCTCCTCGCCGAGGAGAGGCCGACCATCTCCGCCGCGGTGCCGGCGGTGTGGATCGGCATCGTCAACCACCTGGACGCGCACCCCCAGGACATCAGCCACCTGCGCCACATCGCGTGCGGTGGGTCGGCGGTCCCGCTGAGCCTCGCGAAGGCCCTCGACCGGCACGGCGTGCAGGTGGTCCAGGCCTGGGGCATGACGGAGACCTCGCCTCTGGCGAGCATCGCGTGGCCGCCGCGCGGAGTGACGGGCGAGGAGGCCTGGGCCTACCGGAACACGCAGGGCCGGTTCTTCCCGGGCGTCCAGGGCCGCCTGGTCGATGACCTCGGCGAGGTCGTCCCGGCGGGCGGGGAGCAGGGCGAGGTGCAGGTCCGCGGGCCCTGGGTCACCGGCAGCTACTACAGCCCGGAGGGGTCCGAGCCCGTCGTCGCCGACAAGTTCGAGGGCGGCTGGCTGCGCACCGGCGACATCGGCAAGCTCACCGCGGACGGCTACGTGACCCTCGTCGATCGCTCGAAGGACGTCATCAAGTCCGGCGGCGAGTGGATCAGCTCGGTCGAGCTCGAGAACGAGGTGATGGCGCACCCGGCGGTGCTCGAGGCGGTGGCGATCGGCGTGCCCGACCCCAAGTGGGACGAGCGCCCGCTGGTGGCGGTCGTGCTCCAGCCGGGCGCCGAGGTCACCATCGCTGAGCTGCAGGAACACCTCGGTGGGAAGTTCGCGAAGTGGCAGATCCCCGACAACTGGGCCTTCATCGCGGAGGTCCCGAAGACCTCTGTGGGCAAGTTCGACAAGAAGGTCCTGCGCGCGCAGCACGCCGCGGGATACCTGTCCGTCGTCCACGAATAGAGACTCGGACGGGCGTGTCAGAACATCTGGGGTTGACACCATGATGCATTCTGAAAGGCATGCCCGAGCAGTCTCACGATCCGCGCTGGGTCGCCGCTGCTAATTGGGCGGCGGCCGGCGGCTTCGGCGTGGGCGCGATCGCCCAGCGCGAAGGGGTCACCCGGATCGACGCCCTGCTGGCGATCGCCGACGAATGGATGAGGTTCCCCGACCTGTTCACCCGGCCGCCCGCTGCGGTGCCGCCGGTCGGGGTCGAACAGTGCCCCGAGTGCGGGATCTGGTTCTCGGACGTCGAGGCGCACCGCGTGGTGCACCGGCGGGGCCGCCAACGGCCGGCGACGCCGCGCCCGCGCAGGGCCGGCAGGCGGCGGACCGTCGAACAGATCGGGCAGAGCGGCCGACCCACGCGCCCACGTGCCTCGCCGAGTGCCCTGGACGGCCCCGTGGACGCCCCGCCGCCCGGCCGGGGGGTCCCGCTGACCGAACTGCCTCCCGACGCGCCCTGGAGCAGCTGGGCGGAGGCGGCCAACTGGGCGGCCGCGAACGGACTCGGACCGAGCCGCCTCGCCGACCGCGTGGGCACCGACGCCGCGTCGGTGACGGTGGCGATCATCGACGCGTGGAGCCATGACCCGACGGCGTTCACGGTGCCCGCGGCCGTCAACGCCCCCGGCGGCGCGCTCAAACAGTGCCCGGCGTGCGGACTGTGGTTCGCGAGTGTCGACAACCACGTCGCGGCGCACGGCCGGATCAGCGGACGTCGACGGGGCTCGGCGCGAACGCAGGCGCGGTGGGGCGCCCGGACCGAGCACGACGGGCACGCCGCCCCGCGTACGGCGTTCGAGCACGCGATGGAGCGCGATGGCCTGCTCGACCACTACCTCGAACTGCGGCGATGCGTGCTCGAGCACCTGAGCCCGCCGCAGTTCCGCACGCGCATCGACGCCACGGACCAGCGGGTCGCCGAGTTGCTGGACCGCATGGCCGCGCACGACGACTACGGCGACGCCCTCGGCGACCTGATGCGCTCCCGCGAGGGCCGGCTGGAGGACGACGGCGACCGGGTGCAGTGCCACCTGTGCGGCTTGTGGATGGCGATGCTCGTCCCGCACCTCGGGGTGCACGGCGTCGACGCGGCGGCTTACCGCCGCCGGTTCGGCCTGGCCGCCGACGACCTGCTCGCCTCGCGCAGCATGGTCCCGCGGCGTCCCCGCGCGCCCCGTCGTCCTGCCGGGAGCGCCGCCGAGCCGACGGTGACCGCCTGACGAGTCCCAGCGAACGCGCAGGCCGTCCCATGCCGGCGCGCAGGTGCGGCAGTCAGGCTTCTCGCATGACCACGATGAAGAAGATGATCGGATCCACGATCCTGGGTACCACCGCGATGGGCGGCCTCGCCACCGTCGGCGCCGGCGCCGCGGCCGCAACGCCGAACCCCGGCCCGCCCGGTGCTCCGGGTGTCGGACAGGGCGCCCGCCCCGCCGCGAAGCCCGCGCCGAAGCCGGCGGCCCGGCCGGCGCCGAACCAGGTGCCCCGCCAGGTCGCACCGCGGCCGAACGGGCAGAACCCGAACTGGCGGCCCGGCCCGGTGTACCGCCAGGGCGCCTGGCACACCCCGGTCTGGGACCAGGGCCGCAACCACTGGGGCTTCTGGATCGGGCCGATCTGGATCCCCATCGGCTGACCCTGCGCCCCGCCCGCACCCGAACCTGTCGGCCACCCGTCCTAATCTGGACGGGTGGCCGATCCGCAGAGTTACCGTCCCGCACCGGGCTCCATCCCCACGCAGCCCGGCGTGTACAAGTTCCGGGACAAGCACGGCCGCGTCATCTACGTCGGCAAGGCGAAGTCCCTGCGCAGCCGCCTCAACTCCTACTTCGCCGATGTCTTCGGCCTACACCCGCGGACCTACCAGATGGTCACCACCGCCGCGTCCGTCGAATGGACCGTGGTGGGCACCGAGGTCGAGGCGCTGCAGCTCGAATACAACTGGATCAAGGAGTTCGACCCGCAGTTCAACGTCCGCTACCGGGACGACAAGACGTACCCGATGCTCGCGGTCACCCTCAACGAGGAGTACCCGCGGCTGTACGTCTACCGCGGCCCCCGGCGCAAGGGCGTGCGCTACTTCGGCCCCTACAGCCACGCCTGGGCCATCCGCGAGACCCTCGACCTGCTCCTGCGGGTCTTCCCCGCCCGCACCTGCTCGGCGGGAGTCTTCAAGAGGCACAACCAGATGGGCCGCCCGTGCCTGCTGGGCTACATCGACAAGTGCTCCGCGCCGTGCGTCGGAAGGGTGACGGCCGCGGAGCACCGGCAGATCGTCGAGGACTTCTGCGACTTCCTCGCCGGCAAGACCGACAACCTCGTCAAACAGCTCGAGAACGACATGCTCGCCGCCAGCGAGGACCTGGATTTCGAGCGCGCCGCGCGCCTGCGCGACGACGTGGCGGCCCTGCGCAAGGCCGTCGAGAAGCAGGCCGTGGTGCTCGGCGACGGCACCGATGCCGATGTCATCGCCTTCTCCGCCGACGAGCTCGAGGCCGCCGTCCAGATCTTCCACGTCCGCGGCGGCCGCGTCCGCGGCCAGCGCGGCTGGGTGGTCGAGAAGCCGGGCGACGCGGAGCAGAACGAGCACGCCGAGCTGCTGGAGCAGTTCGTCACCCAGTTCTACGGCGAGGAGGTCGAGCGCGCCGAGCAGTCGGGCGACGGCGCGGTCAACCCTGTGCCGCGCGAGGTCCTCGTGCCGGTGCTGCCGGACGATGCGGACGAGCTGCAGGACTGGCTGTCGGGTCTCCGCGGCGCCCGGGTGTCCTTGCGCATCCCGCAGCGCGGCGACAAGCGCACGCTCATGGAGACGGTGGAGCGCAACGCCGTCGAGGCGCTGCACCAGCACAAGCTCAAGCGTTCCGGCGACCTCACGGCCCGCTCGGCGGCGCTCCAGGGACTGCAGGACGCGCTGGACCTCGACGAGGCGCCGCTGCGCATCGAGTGCGTCGACATCAGCCACATCCAGGGCTCCGACGTGGTGGCATCGCTGGTGGTCTTCGAGGACGGCCTGGCGAAGAAGTCCGACTACCGGCACTACGGGATCAAGGAGGCCGCGGGCGACGGCCACAGCGACGACGTCGCGTCCATCGCCGAGGTCACCCGTCGCCGCTTCCTGCGCCACCGCGCGGACGCCCGGCAGACCGAGGACGCCGGCGGCGCGGAGGCAGGGCAGCAGGGGGACGACAACGGAGGAGACCTCGCCCCGGAGGCCGCGCTCGACCCGCAGACGGGGCGCCCGCGCCGGTTCGCGTACCCGCCCAACCTCTTCGTGGTCGACGGTGGCGCGCCGCAGGCGGCCGCGGCCCAGGAGGTGCTGGACGAGCTGGGCGTGACCGACGTGGCGGTCGTGGGGCTCGCCAAGCGGCTCGAGGAGGTGTGGGTCCCCGGCGACGAGGACCCGGTGATCCTTCCCCGCAGCTCGGATGTGCTGTTCCTGCTGCAGCGGGTGCGCGACGAGGCGCACCGGTTCGCCATCTCCTTCCACCGCAGCAAGCGGTCCAAGCGGATGACCGCGAGCGCACTCGACGCGATCCCCGGCCTCGGCGACACCCGCAAGACCGCGCTGCTGCAGCACTTCGGCTCGGTCACCAAGCTCCGCGAGGCCAGCCTCGAGGAGATCGTGGAGGTGCCCGGGATCGGGATGACCACCGCCCGCACCGTGCTCGACGGCCTGCGCACCGACGGCGCGTGAACGCGGCCGATGTGGCGGCGCAGGTCGCGCCGGTTCTCGTCTTCCTGCTCGCGATCACCGTGGTCGCCGAGATCGCGCAGCTGGCGGGGGTGTTCGACGCCCTCGGCGTGCTCGCGGCGCGCCTCGGCCGGGGCCGGGTGCCGCTCATGTGGCTGTGCACGGTGGCGGCCGCCTGCGCGGCGACGATCGTGCTGAGTCTCGACACCACCGCGGTGCTGCTGACACCCGTCGTGCTGGCCGCGGCGTCGCGACTCGGGCTGGCGCCCCTGCCCTTCGCGATGACCACGGTCTGGCTCGCGAACACGGCCTCGCTACTGCTGCCGGTCTCGAACCTCACCAACCTGCTCGCCGTCTACCACCTCGACGGCGGCGTCCGGGCCTACGTCGCCCTCTCCTGGCGGCCCGCGTTGGCCGCGATCGCGGTCACCGTCGTCGTGCTGTGGCTGCTGCACCGCCTGGACCTGCGCGGCAGGTACGAGATCCCCGACTTCGAGGCGCCGGCCGACCGGGTCCTGTTCGGCATCGCCGCGGCCGTCTGCCTCGCCCTGGGGCCGGCCTTCGCGCTCGGTATCCCGCCCGCCGCGGCGTCGACGGTGGCCGCGCTCGTCCTGGTCGGGGCGGTGGCCGTGCGCGCGCCGCAGCGGCTCCGCGAGATCGTGGTGCCGTGGCGGATGGTGCTGATCCTGGCCGCCGTCTTCGCCGGGGTGCAGGTGCTCCTCGCGGTGGGGCTGGAGGGCGTCCTGCGCGACGTCGCGGGAGCGGGCACGGCACCGTCGGACCTGCTGCGGGTGGCGGGCGTCGGGGCACTGGCCGCGAACGGGGTGAACAACCTGCCCGCGTACCTGGCCCTCGAACCGGTCGCCGCCGGCGATCCCGTACGCCTCATGGCGCTGCTCATCGGCGTGGGGGTGGCGCCGATCGTGACGCTGTGGGCCTCGCTGGCGACGCTGCTCTGGCGGGAGCGGTGCGCCCGCGCGGGAGTGCGGATCTCCGCCCGCCGGTTCGCGTTCCACGGACTGCTGCTCGCCGTTCCCGCGACGGTCGCCGCGGTCCTGGTTCTCTGACGCGTCAGGTATGTCCGGTTGCTCCCCATCTCGTCGGGCTTAGTGTAGCGTCGCCTTACTCTCGCCCGTCGTGAGTGATTTCGTTGCTCAAGAAAAGGATTCGACGATGTCGTTGCGCAAGCGCTCCACCCTGGCCGCCGCCCTGGTGGCGGTGGCCTCCCTCACGATCACGGCCTGCGGGTCGAGCGGCGACGGTGCGGCACCGTCGAGCTCGGGCTCGGCGGGCGGCGAACTGACGCTCTACAACGCCCAGCACGACACCCTCGCCAAGGAGTGGGTGGAGAAGTTCACCGCGGAGACCGGCATCAAGGTCACGATCCGCCAGGGCAAGGATTCCGAACTGGCGCAGCAGATCATCGCCGAGGGTGACCGCTCGCCCGCCGATGTCTTCCTCACCGAGAACTCGCCCGCGATGACCCAGGTCGAGAACAAGGGCCTGTTCGCCGACGTCGACCCGGCGACGCTCGCGCAGGTGAACAACGGCCTCAAGCCGTCCACGGGCAAATGGACGGGCATCGCGGCCCGCTCGACGGTGCTCGTCTACGACAAGCGCAAGGTGACGCCCGAGCAGCTGCCGAAGTCGATGGCCGACCTCGCGACGCCGGAGTGGAAGGGCCGCTGGAGCGCGTCGCCGTCCGGCGCGGACTTCCAGGCCATCGTCTCGGCGTACCTGCAGCTCAAGGGCGAGCAGGCCACGAAGGACTGGCTGAAGGCGATGAAGGAGAACGCCAAGGAGTACAAGGGCAACGGCGCCGCGATGAAGGCCGTCAACGCCGGCGAGGTCGACACCGCCCTCATCTACCACTACTACTTCTACGGCGACCAGGCGAAGACCGGCGAGAACTCCGGCAACGTGGGCACCCACTACTTCAAGAACCAGGACCCGGGCGCCTTCGTCTCGATCTCCGGCGGCGGCGTGCTGAAGTCGTCGAAGAAGCAGGCACAGGCCCAGCAGCTGCTCAAGTTCATCACCTCCAAGGCCGGTCAGGAGGTGCTCGAGAAGGGCACGTCCTTCGAGTACCCGGTGGCCTCCGGCGTCCCGGCCAACGCGAAGCTCGTCCCGATGGCGGACCTGCAGGCGCCGACCGTCGACCCGGCCACCCTCAACGGCCCGCAGGTCGTGACCCTGATGACCGAGGCGGGCCTGCTCTGAGGCTGCTCACCTTCGCGGCCGCCGCCATCGCGGCGGTCGCGGCGGTGCCGCTGGGCTTCGTCGTCTACACGACGATCGACACCGGCTGGGCGGAATCCGTCCGGCTCGTCTTCCGGCCCCGCGTCGCCGAGCTACTCATCAACACCGTGCTGCTCACGGTGATCGCGGTGCCGCTCAGCGTGATCCTCGGCGTCGGCGGCGCCTGGCTGGTCGAGCGGACCGCGCTGCGGGGTCGCCGGGTGTGGTCGCTGCTCCTTGCGGCGCCGCTCGCGATCCCCGCGTTCGTCGGCAGCTACGGCTGGGTCTCCGCGATCCCGTCGCTCGGCGGGCTGTGGTCGGGCGTGCTGATCGCGGTGCTGTTCTACTACCCCCTCGTCTACATCCCGGTCGCGGCGGCGCTGAGCCGGCTCGACCCCGCACTCGAGGAGTCCGCCGCCGCGCTCGGCCTCGGGCGGTGGGCGGTGTTCGTCCGGGTCGTCCTCCCGCAGTTGCGGCTCGCGGCCCTGGGCGGCGCGGTGCTCGTGGCGCTGCACCTGCTCGCCGAGTACGGCGCCTTCGCGATGATCCGGTTCGACACCTTCACCACTGCGATCATGGTGCAGTACCAGTCGACCTTCAACGGGGCCGCGGGGTCGATGCTCGCCGGGGTGCTGGCGCTGCTGTGTCTGCTCCTGCTCGTCGCCGAGGTCGCCGCCCGCGGCCGCGCCCGGTACGCCCGGGTGGGGTCGGGCGCGGTCGCGACGCCGGAGCGGATCCCGCTGGGCCGCTACCAGGCCGGCGCGCAGGTCGCGCTCCTGGCGCTCGTGGGTGCCGCCCTGGGGCTCCCGCTGTGGTTCGTGGTCCGGTGGACCGTGCGCGGCGCCGCGCAGTCGGTGCCCGCCGACCTGCTCGAGGCGCTCGGCACGTCGCTCGGCTACGGCGCGGCGACCGCCGTGCTCACCGTCGCCGCCGCCTTCCCGCTCGCGTACCTCGCCGTGCGCCGGCCGAACCGCGTCACCCGGACGCTCGAGGCCTCGACCTACGTCAGCAGCGCGATGCCCGGCATCGTCATCGGCCTGGCGCTGGTCACCGTCTCGATCCGCGCGGTCCCGGACCTGTACCAGAGCGCGACGGTGCTGATCCTCGCCTACGTGCTGCTCTTCCTGCCGCGCGCCGCCGTGGGCCTGCGGGCGGGCCTCGCCCAGGCGCCGGTCTCGCTCGAGGAGGCCGCCCGAGCGCTCGGGTCGCCGCCCCCGATCGCCTTCGCGCGCATCACCCTCCGCCTCACCGCGCCCGCGTCCGCGGCGGGCGCGGCCCTCGTCTTCCTCGCCGTCACCAACGAGCTGACGGCGACGCTGATCCTGGCGCCCAACGGAACCCGCACCCTCGCGACCGAGTTCTGGGCGCGCAGCAGCGAGATCGACTATCCCGGTGCCGCGCCCTACGCCATGGCGATGGTGCTCCTGTCGCTGCCCACCACCTACCTGCTGTTCCGCCAGTCCCGCCGGGCCGCCGGACGCACCACCCGGACGAGAGGAGCCGCATGAGCGCCGAACTCGCCCTGCGCGGTCTCACCAAGCGCTACGGCGCCGACACCGTGCTGCGGGACGTCGACCTGACAGTGGCGGCGGGTTCGATCACCGCCGTCGTCGGGCCCTCCGGTTCCGGGAAGACGACACTGCTCCGGCTCGTCGCCGGCTTCGCCCGGCCCGACGCCGGCAGCGTCCGGCTCGGTGACCGCGACCTCGCCTCGGACGCCGCGTGGGTCGCCGCGCACCGGCGGGGCGTCGGCTACGTCGCGCAGGACGGCGCGCTGTTCCCGCACCTCTCGGTCGCGCGCAACATCGCCTTCGGGATGGGGGCATCGCTGCCGGTGCGCCGGCGTGCCGCGGCCGGGCGGGTCGCCGAGCTGCTGGAGACGGTCTCGCTGGATCCCGCACTGGCCCGGCGCTATCCGCACGAGCTGTCCGGCGGCCAGCAACAACGGGTCGCCCTCGCACGGGCGCTGGCCGGGGCGCCGCGGATCATGCTGCTCGACGAATCCTTCTCAGCCCTCGACGCGGGCCTACGGGTCGCGACCCGCGCCGCCGTCGCCGAGGTGCTCGGCGCGGCTGGGATCACGACGGTGCTGGTCACCCACGACCAGGCGGAGGCGCTCTCCTTCGCCGACCAAGTGGCAGTGCTCCGCGGCGGTGCCCTGGAACAGGTCGGCCCGCCGGACGGGGTCTACGCACGGCCCGCCTCCGAGTCCGTCGCGCGCTTCCTCGGCGACGTCGTCGTGGTCGACGGCGCGCTCGACGGCCCCGCCGCCGAGACGGTGCTGGGACGGATCCCCGTCGCCGGGACCGACGGTGCCGCCCCGCGCGGGTCGGTGCCACTCCTGTTGCGCCCCGAGCAGGTCCGGATCGCGGGGGAGGGCGTGCCCGCCACCGTCATCCGGGTCGAGTTCTTCGGTCCGGACGCCACCGTGGGCCTGCGCCTCGCCGACGGGACCGGCATCGAGATCCGACACCCCAGCACCGAACTGCCCGCGCCCGGCGACGAGGTGCGGCTGCGGGTGGTGGGGGAGGCCGTGATCCTCGAATCGCCCGCGGCTCAGCGGTAGACGAGCAGCGGCACCGTCGCCGGATCGAGGTCCTCCGGGTAGTAGGCGCCCTCGTAGCAGAACCCGAGGCGATCGCGGATCGCGAGCTCGGTGATGGACTCGAAGTCGTCGTCCTCGCCGTCGTGGTCGCGTTCGAAGGGGAGCGGATCGCCGTCCTCGTCGATCAGGCCGTCGTCGGCGGAGCCGCAGAAGGTTCGGACGAGCGAGCCGTTGCGCCATCGCGCGAACCCGCCCAGTCCCACGACCGAGTGGAGGAGGAAGGCGTCGACGCCGTGGGTGCGGATCAGGTTCCACCCCCAGTCGTCGATGGCCTCACCGATCCATCCCGCCGCACCGCCGAAAGCGGCGATGGTCAGGTCGCCGTACACCCCGACCGCGATCTCACCGTCCCGCGAGTAGACGTCGTCCCCGAGGTCGCCGGTGCGGTGGGCCCGCCGCCGTCGTCCCCTTGCGCGCTTCCCGAGGATCTCCGTCGCCAGTGCATCCGACGCCGCGACGTCGAGCGGCGGCAGATCCCGCAGGCGCGCTGCGGCATCGCCGTGTGACGCCACGATGAAATTGCACTTCATTCCCATGGCGCAGACGCTACGGGCGCCGCCTTGGGCGCGGCTTGGCGCGGACCAGGACGGGTGCGCCGTGGATCAGCTGCCGCCGAGGACGACGCCCTCGCGACGAGGGTCGGCGCCGCCGGCGTAGACGTCGCCCTGCTTGACGATCGCCGACAGCCCCGACACCTGCGGAGCGAGGTTGAGCTGGTGGCCGAGTGCCCGCAGCTGCTCGACGACCTTGCGCCCCTCGTCGGTGTTCAGCGTCGGATGCGCGCTGTCCACGTTCGTCTTCGGGGTGTTCGCGGCGCCGAAGTTGGCGAGGCCGACGGCCTGCTGCGGGTTCAGCTTCCAATCGGTGAGGCCGACGATCGTCTTGAGCACGTACTGGATGATGACCGCGCCCCCGGGGGAGCCCAGCGCGCCGATCGCGTCGCCGCGACCGCCGTCGGCGCCGCGGCCGAAGAGGATCGTCGGCGACATCGAGCTGCGAGGGCGCTTGTTCGGCTGCACCCGGTTCGCCACCGGCAGGCCCGCTGCATCGGCGGGCTCCGCGGAGAAGTCGGTGAGCTGGTTGTTCAGCAGGAAGCCGTCGACCATGTGGTACGAGCCGAAGGCCGACTCGATCGTGGTGGTCATCGACGCGACGTTGCCGGCCTTGTCGAGCACCGTGATGTGGCTGGTGCCGTGCTCGGGCGTCGTCGTGACGCCGGGTGTGGCGGTGGCGAACTCGCCGGGCTTCGCGGTGCCCATGGTCTTGTTCCGGTCGATGAGCTTGGCACGGCCCTCGAGATAGGCGGGATCCACCAGCGCGGCGGGGGAGCCGCCGGGCAGCGGGATGAAGTCGGGATCGGCGATGTACTTGTCGCGGTCCGCGTAGGCGAGGCGCTCGGCCTCGGAGATCAGGTGGATGGCCTCCGCGGTGGGGATGCCGCCGTCAGGTCCGGGATCGCCGCCGTGCACCGCGTCGGGCCCGAGCTTCGACAGGTCGAAGGAGTTGAGGATGCCGAGCGCCTGCGCCACGGTGATCCCGCCCGACGAGGGGGCGGGCATGCCGCACAGCTCACGGTCGCGATAGGGCGTGCACACCGCCTCACGGGTCTTCACGGCGTACTGCTCGAGGTCCTGCACCGTCATCGTCCCGGCGGTGCGGCCGCCGGTCGTGTCGCGCACCGACGCCACGATCGCCTCGGCGATCGGCCCGGTGTAGAAGGCCTTGGCGCCCTCGGAGGCGATGGCGCCCAGGGTCTTCGCGTACGCCGGGTTGGTGAGCTTGACGCCGGCCTTCTTCGGCGCACCGTCGGGCTCGAGGAAGTAGGCCCGCAGGTCCGCGTCGTTGGCGAAGTTCTTCGCCTCGTCGGCGATCGCGCCGGCGAGGCGGGGGCTGATCTCGAAGCCGTCGTCGGCGATCCTCACCGCGGGGTCGAAGAGCTCGCGCCACGTCTTGCTGCCGTGCTCGCCGTGGACGGCCTCCAGCAGGCGCAGCGCGCCGGGGACGCCGACGGCGCGCCCGGACGAGCGGGCGTCGGGCTTGGGTGCCGTCCGGTCCTCGGGGGAGATCCAGCGGAGGTAGTTCTCGTCGGCGCTCGCGGGCGCCGTCTCGCGGCCGTCGTACGCCTGCACCTTCTTCGACTTCGCGTCGTAGTACAGGAGGAAGGCGCCGCCCGCGATGCCGGAGGACTGCGGCTCGACGAGGCCGAGCACCGTCTGCGCCGCGACGAGGGCGTCGGCCGCGCTGCCGCCCTGCTCGAGCACCTCGCACGCGGCCTTCGTGGCGATCGGGTTCGCGGTGGCGACGCCGTAGTCCTTCGTGTGCGTCACGGGGAGTCCGGAGCGGTAGCCGGAAGCGCCCTCCGGGTTCGTGCTGATGTCCTTCGGCCCGCTGGGGGACGCGGCGGCGGACGGCCGGTACATCGTCCCGGTCGGGCCGGTCGCATCGCACCCGCCCGCCGCGACCGTCACGGACGACGGTGCGCCGGAAGGGCCGCCGTCCGATCCGGACGGCCCGCACGCGGTGAGCGTGAGGGGAATGACGAATGCGGCCGCGGCCGCCGACCTGAGACGGAGCATGACGTCCTCCACGAGAATCGGGTCATCGAAACCTAACACCGGCCCGTGAGCCGCGCGAAGGGTTCGGCGAGACGTCAGCGGTAGGAGGCGTCGGGCACCGTCGGCGGGCAGGCTCCGCCCGGGGAGGCGACGAGTTCGAAGTGCCACCACTCGTTGTCGAAGGTGCGGCACAGGCCCCACCGGTTCCCGTTCGCCTGCAGCCACGCGGCGCCCTGCCACGGGCCGACGTCGACCGCCTCGCCGCCGACGTGGGTGGACTCGGCGGGCGGGAGCACCCAGCGGCGCGCGGCCGCGGGCGATCCGTACCGGGCGAGGCCGTCCTCCCACAGCCACTGCTGCTGGCCCCACGAGCGCTTGCCCGACGTGACGCTGAGCACCACTCCGCTCGCGGCTGCGGCGCGGTACGCCGCCGAGTAGGCCTCCGCGAGGGCCGGATCGAGGCCCGCGGTGCCGGGGACCGTGTCCGCCGAGGCCGCGGGAGCCACCAGCGCGGACGCCGCCACGGCGAGGGCTGCGGCGGTCACGGAGGCGGTGCGGGAGACGGACACGACGACGACTCTAGGCGGTCGGCGGTCGCGGGTGGACGGCCCGTCGAGACCACCGCGGGAACCGGCCGCGGTGGCTAGGCTGGAGTGGTACCGACGAGCCAGGAGGAGGGTCCGTGCGCCCGACCGGGAATCCGGACGACCGAGCCGAGGAGCGGACCGTCGGCGAACACCGCAGCGACGGCCCCATGGACGTGCTCCTGGTGACGGGGCTGTCCGGCGCCGGCCGCGGCACCGCGGCCAAAGTGCTGGAGGATCTCGGCTGGTACGTCGCCGACAACCTGCCGCCCGCGCTGATCAGCAACATGGTGGATATCTCGCTGGCCGACGAGTCGCGGATCCACCGCCTGTGCATCGTCACCGACGTGCGCAGCCGCACCTTCACGGGCGACTTCGCGAACATCCGGCGGGAGTTGGCGGAGAAGGACATCGAGCCCCGGGTGCTGTTCCTCGACGCGTCCGACGAGACCCTCATCCGCCGGTTCGAGCAGGTGCGCCGCAAGCACCCGTTGCAGGGCAGCGGCACGCTCGCCGAGGGCATCGCGGCGGAGCGCCGCATCCTGCAGCCCATCCGGTCGACCGCGGACCTCGTGCTCGACACCTCCACCCTCTCGGTGGCCCGGCTGCGCGAGACGATCGAGAACTCCTTCCGGACGCTGCGCTCCGGCACGATCACCGTCACCGTCGAGTCCTTCGGCTTCAAGAACGGCATCCTGCTGGACGCCGACATGGTGCTGGACGTGCGCTTCCTCCCGAACCCGTTCTGGGTGCCCGAGCTGCGCCCGCTCAACGGGCTGACCGACGAGGTCTCCGGGTACGTGCTGGGGCAGCCCGGCGCGTCCGACTTCCTCGACACCTATGCGGAGCTGCTCGATCCGCTGCTCGCCGGGTACCGGCGCGAGGGCAAGACCTACCTGACCGTGGGCATCGGTTGCACCGGCGGCAAGCACCGTAGCGTCGCGATGACCGAGGAGCTGGTGCGCCGGCTCGCGGGCCGGCCGGGCATCGAAGTCCGTGCCGCGCACCGGGATCTGGGGCTCGAATGACCGCGCTCAAGCTGGCCTCCCTCGGCGGCGGCCACGGACTGTTCGCGACCCTGCGCGCGGGCCGCGCCCTCGGCGCGGAGATCACCGCCATCGTGACCGTCGCCGACGACGGGGGATCCTCGGGCCGGCTGCGGAGCGAGCTCGGCATCATCCCGCCCGGCGACCTGCGCATGGCGCTGGCGGCGCTCATGCCCGACGACGACCGCGGTGAGTTCTGGGCCGGCATCCTGCAGCACCGATTCGGCGGGGGCGGCGCGATGGCCGGGCACCCCGTCGGGAACCTCCTGCTGGCCGGGCTCTGCGAGGTCCTGGGCGACCCCGTCGACGCCCTCGATGCGATCGCCGACCGGTTCGGCGTCCAGGGCCGGGTGTTGCCGATGGTGCCGGGGCCCTTGCGGATCGAGGCCGACGTGACCGGGCTCGAGGACGACCCGCGGCTGTCGCGCGTGATCCGCGGGCAGGTCGCCGTGGCCGTGACGCCGGGGCAGGTTCGCCGCGTCCGGTTGCTGCCCGCGCACCCCGAGGCGTGCGCCGACGCGGTCGAGGCGATCCTCGCCGCCGACGTCGTGACGCTCGGCCCCGGCTCGTGGTTCAGCTCCGTCATCCCGCACGTCCTCGTGCCCGAGCAGGTGGACGCGCTGCGGCGCACGTCGGCCCGGCGGGTGCTGATCCTGAACCTGGCGCCCGAGCCCGAGGAGACGGGGGGTTACTCGCCCGAGCGGCACTTGCACGTGCTCGCCGCCCACGCCGACGGATTGCGGTTCGACGACGTGCTCGTCGACGCCCGGACGGTGCCGCCCGGCGCCGAGCGCGAGCACCTCATCCGCGCCACCGCGCTCCTCGGTGCGACGCCCCACTTCGTGGACGTCGGCGTGCCCGGGACGCACCAGCACGACCCCGAGGCACTGGCAGCCGCGATCGCGAAAGTGGCCTACAGTGAACTCTCGGACCGCGAATAGTCAACCTTTTCCTTTCCCATCCGATGTAGTCGACATTTCCCTAGGAGGGTCCAGCTGTGGCGCTGACATCCCAGGTCAAGGACGAGCTGAGCCGGCTCTCCATCACCCAGGTGAGCGCGCGCCGCGCCGAGGTCGCCTCGCTGCTGCGCTTCGCGGGCGGCCTCCACATCCAGGGCGGCCGGGTGATCGTCGAGGCCGAAGTGGACACGGGGATCACCGCCCGGCGCCTCCGCAAGGAGATCCTCGACCTGTACGGCTACAACTCGGACGTGCACGTGCTCAGCGCGGGCGGCCTGCGCAAGGCGGCCCGTTACATCGTCCGCGTGGTCAAGGACGGGGAGGCGCTCGCCCGGCAGACGGGCCTGCTCGACATGCGCGGGAGGCCGGTCGTCGGGCTGCCTTCGCAGATCGTCGGTGGCTCGGTGCACGACGCGGAGGCCGCGTGGCGCGGGGCGTTCCTCGCGCACGGCTCGCTCACCGAGCCCGGCCGCTCCAGCGCGCTCGAGGTCTCGTGCCCCGGCCCGGAGGTCGCGCTCGCCCTCGTCGGCTGTGCGCGCCGGCTCGGCGTGACCGCCAAGGCGCGGGAGGTGCGCGGTGCCGATCGCGTCGTCGTCCGCGACGGCGAGGCCATCGGCGCCCTGCTCACCCGCATGGGCGCCAACGACACCCGCCTCGTGTGGGAGGAGCGCCGGATGCGGCGCGAGGTCCGGGCGACCGCGAACCGCCTGGCGAACTTCGACGACGCCAACCTCCGCCGCTCCGCCCGGGCGGCTGTGGCGGCAGCCGCGCGCGTCGAGCGGGCGCTCGAGATCCTGGGTCCCGACGTGCCCGATCACCTGGCGCAGGCGGGCTCGCTGCGCGTGCAGCACCGTCAGGCCTCGCTCGAGGAGCTCGGGCAGCTGGCCGACCCGCCCATGACCAAGGACGCCGTCGCCGGACGGATCCGCCGGCTCCTGTCGATGGCGGACAAGCGCGCCGCCGCCGACGGGGTGCCGGACACCGAATCGGCCGTCACCGCGGACATGCTCGACGAGGGCTGAGCGTCTCGGTAACGCCGAGCGGCCGGGGTGTTCCGGGGCTACCGTTGACGGGCAGGTATTCCTGACCCGAAGGAGCACTACAGTGACGGTTCGCGTAGGTGTCAACGGATTCGGTCGGATCGGCCGCAACTTCTTCCGGGCGGTCGCCGCCCAGAAGGCGCTGGGGACCACGGACGTGGAGATCGTGGCGGTCAACGACCTGACCGACAACGCGATGCTGGCCCATCTGCTCAAGTTCGACTCGATCCTCGGCCGCCTCGATGCGGACGTCGTCGCCGATGGCGACACGATCCGGGTGGGCGACCAGGTCATCAAGGCCCTCGAGGTCCGCGAGGGGCCGTCGGCGCTCCCGTGGGGCGACCTCGGTGTCGACGTCGTGATCGAGTCGACGGGCATCTTCACCGCCCGCGACAAGGCGCAGGGCCACCTCGACTCCGGCGCCAAGAAGGTGATCGTCTCGGCGCCGGCCGCGGGCGCCGACCTCACCGTCGTGATGGGCGTCAACGACGACAAGTACGACGGCAGCCAGCACGTCATCTCCAACGCCTCGTGCACGACCAACTGCCTCGGCCCGCTGGCGAAGGTGGTCAACGACGAGTTCGGCATCGTCAAAGGCCTGATGACCACGGTCCACGCCTATACGCAGGACCAGAATCTGCAGGACGGCCCGCACAAGGACCCGCGCCGCGCGCGGGCCGCCGCGATCAACGTGGTGCCCACCTCGACCGGCGCGGCCAAGGCCATCGGTCTCGTGCTGCCCGAGCTGGAGGGCAAGCTCGACGGCTACGCGCTGCGCGTGCCGATCCCCACGGGCTCGGTCACGGACCTGACCGTGCAGCTCGCGACGAAGGCGACCGTGGACGAGATCAACGCCGCGATGAAGGCGGCGGCCGAGGGGAAGCTCAAGGGCATCCTCAAGTACTACGACGCCCCGATCGTCTCGTCGGACATCGTGACCGACCCGCACAGCTCGCTCTTCGACGCGGGATTGACCAAGGTGATCGACGATCAGGCTAAGGTCGTGTCCTGGTATGACAACGAATGGGGCTACAGCAACCGCCTCGTCGACGTGACTGATCTGGTAGGTAAATCGCTCTGATGACCGTTTCCACTCTTTCCGACCTGCTGTCCGAGGGCGTCGAAGGACGCACCGTGCTGGTCCGCAGCGACCTCAACGTGCCGCTCGACGATGCCGGCGTCATCACCGACGCCGGCCGCATCATCGCCTCGGTGCCGACGCTGAAGGCGCTCGCCGAGGCCGGCGCCAAGGTGATCGTGACCGCACACCTCGGCCGCCCGAAGGGCGCACCGGACCCGAAGTTCTCGCTCGCGCCCGTCGCGGCGGAACTCGCCGAGCGCCTGGGCCGCAATGTCCAGCTCGCGGGCGACGTCGTGGGCCAGGACGCCCTCGCGCGCGCCGAGGGCCTCACCGACGGTGACGTCCTCCTGCTGGAGAATGTTCGCTTCGATCCGCGCGAGACCAGCAAGGACGACGCCGAGCGCGAGGCGCTCGCCCGCGACCTGGCCGAGCTCGTCGACGTCTCCTCGCACGCCGGCGAGGGCGCCTTCGTCTCCGACGGCTTCGGCGTCGTGCACCGTAAGCAGGCCTCCGTCTTCGACGTCGCGAAGCTGCTCCCGGCGTACGCCGGCGGCCTCGTCGACGCCGAGGTCAAGGTGCTGGCGCAGCTGACCGAGAACCCGTCGCGGCCCTACGCCGTGGTGCTCGGCGGCTCGAAGGTCTCCGACAAGCTGGGCGTGATCCGCGCGCTGGCCCCCAAGGTCGACACCCTGGTGATCGGCGGCGGCATGGCCTTCACCTTCCTCGCCGCGCAGGGCTACTCCGTGGGCACCTCGCTGCTGCAGGAGGACCAGATCGACACCTGCAAGCAGCTGCTCGAGGAGTTCGGCGACGTGCTGCACCTGCCGGTGGACGTCGTGGTCGCCGACGCCTTCGCCGCCGACGCCGCGTCGAAGACCGTTGCCGCCGACGCCATCGAGGACGGTTGGATGGGCCTCGACATCGGCCCCGAGTCCGCGCAGCGCTTCGGCGCCGTGCTCACCCAGGCCAAGACGGTGTTCTGGAACGGCCCCATGGGCGTCTTCGAGTTCCCGGCGTTCGCGGCCGGCACGAAGGCCGTCGCCGAGTCGGTCATCAAGGCCACGAGCAACGGCGCCTTCACCGTGGTGGGTGGCGGCGACTCCGCCGCGGCCGTGCGCACGCTGGGGCTCGACGAGGACGGCTTCAGCCACATCTCCACCGGCGGCGGCGCCTCGCTGGAGTACCTCGAGGGCAAGGAGCTCCCGGGGCTGAAGGTGCTCGAAAAGGGGGACGCATGAGCCGTAAGCCGCTCATCGCCGGCAACTGGAAGATGAACCTCAACCACCTCGAGGCGATCGCGGTGGTGCAGAAGTTGGCCTTCGCTTTGCCGGACAAGTACTTCGCGCACGTCGACGTGACGGTCATCCCGCCGTTCACCGACCTGCGCTCGGTGCAGACGGCCGTCGACGGTGACGACCTGAAGATCACCTACGGCGCGCAGGACCTCTCGCCGCACGACTCCGGCGCCTACACCGGCGACATCTCCGGCGCCTTCCTCGCCAAGCTCGGCTGCACCTACGTCGTCGTCGGGCACAGCGAGCGCCGCACGATCCACGGCGAGACGAACGAGATCGTGCTCGCCAAGACCAAGGCGGCGCTCCGGCACGGCCTGACGCCGATCGTCTGCATCGGCGAGGGCCTCGACATCCGCGAGCAGGGCACCCAGGTCGAGTACAACGTCGAGCAGCTCAAGGGCTCGCTCGCCGGGCTGACCGCCGAGGAGCTGTCCAAGACGGTCATCGCGTACGAGCCCGTCTGGGCGATCGGCACCGGCAAGGTGGCGACCCCGCAGGACGCGCAGGAGGTGTGCGCCGCGGTGCGGGCCACGATCGCCGAACTCGGCGGCGCCGAGGTCGCCGCGGGGATCCGCGTGCTCTACGGCGGCTCGGTGTCCAGCAAGAACGTCGGCGAGCTCGTCGCGCAGCCCGACGTGGACGGCGGCCTCGTGGGTGGCGCCTCGCTCAAGCCCGACGAGTTCGCCGCGCTCAGCGCCATCGCCGCGGGCGGGCCGCTCTGATCCGGAGCCGGCCGCGGTAGGCCGACGCGCCCGCCACGCCCTGAACGACCGACGTCGACCGGAAGGTACACTGGATCCTCGTGGAAACATTGCAGCTGGTGCTGAAGATCGCCATCCTCGTGCTGAGCCTGCTGCTGGTGGTGCTCGTCCTGCTCCACCGCGGTAAGGGCGGCGGCCTGTCGTCGCTGTTCGGCGGCGGTGTGCAGTCGTCGCTCTCGGGCTCCTCGGTGGTGGAGAAGAACCTCGACCGGGTGACGATCTTCGTCGGCATCATCTGGACGGTGTGCATCGTCGGTGTGACGCTGAGCATCAAGCTGACGTCCTAGACGTCGCCCGAAGACTTCGGCGAGGCGCCTCGGACCCGTAGGGTCCGGGGCGCCTTCGTCGTTGACGGGGTGCCGCGGGGCAGGGCGCCCATATGGGCGCTCGCCTCGAATTCTGGGCACGCGGTAGGGATACTGCCCAGCATGACCAGTGAGCCAGCCCGCGCCGCCACCGAACCACTCCGCGACGACATCCGGCTGCTCGGCGGGATCCTCGGCGACACCGTCCGGGAACAGGCCGGGCCGCGGATCTTCGACCTTGTCGAACGCGCCCGCCAGGAGTCCTTCGCCGTGCGGCGCTCCGAGCTGGACCGCGAGCAGCTCGCTGCGCTCTTCGCGGACCTCCCCACCGCCGAGGCGGTGCCGGTCATCCGCGCCTTCTCGCACTTCGCCCTTCTCGCCAACCTCGCCGAGGACCTTCATCGCGAGCGTCGCCGTGCCGTCCACGTCCGGGCGGGCGAGCCGCCGCAGGCATCGTCGCTGGCCCACACCTACGGCCTCCTGGAGGACGCCGGACTCGACGGTGCCGACGTCGCCGCGGCGCTCCGGCACGCGCTCGTCGTGCCCGTGATCACCGCCCATCCGACCGAGACCCGGCGGCGCACCGTCTTCGACACCCAGCACCGGATCACCGAGCTCATGCGCTACCGCGACCGCACCGAGCTCGACGCGCGCGAGGAGGAGCAGACCCAGGTCGCGCTCCGGCGGCAGATACTCACGCTGTGGGACACCGCGCTGGTGCGGCTCGAGCGGCTGCGCATCCAGGACGAGATCGAGAACGGCCTGCGCTACTTCGACGCCGCCTTCCTGCGGGTGATGCCCGCGATCAACCGCGAGGCCCGGATCCGGCTGCGCGAACTGTACCCCGGGACCGCTCTGCTGTCCGAGCCCATCGTGCGCCCCGGATCGTGGATCGGCGGCGACCGCGACGGCAACCCGTACGTCACCGACGAGGTGGTCACGATGGCCTCGCGGCGGGCCGCGGCCACCGCCATCGGGCATTACCTGCGCGAGCTGCTGCAGCTGGAGCAGGAGCTCGCGCTCAGCTCCCGGCTGACCACCGTCGCCGACGCGCTGCTGGACCTCGCCGCCTGGGACGACTCTCCCCGCCGCGCCGATGAGCCCTATCGCCGCGCGCTGCACGGCATCCGCGGCCGCCTCACCGCCACCGCGGACCGCCTGCTCGACGAGCAGCTGGACGCGCGCACCGACATCGGGGCCGAGCCCTACGGCGGACCGTCGGAGCTGCTCGCGGACCTGGGCGTCGTGGACGCCTCCCTGCGGGCGGGCGGCGACGGCCTCATCGCGGACGACCGCCTGCAGTCGCTGCGGGAGGCCGTGAACACCTTCGGCTTCCACCTCTCCGGCCTCGACATGCGCCAGAATTCCGACGTGCACGAGGAGACCATCGCGGAGCTCTTCGCGTGGGCCGGAGTGCACGCCGACTACGCCGCCCTCGACGAGGACGAGCGAGTGCGCCTGCTGACCGCCGAACTCCGCCTGCGGCGCCCGCTGGTCGGGCCGGGCGCGGAGTTCTCCGACCAGACCGCGAAGGAACTCGGCGTGCTCCGCGCCGCGGCGCGCGCCGTGGAATCCCTCGGCGCTCGGGCGATCCCGAACTACATCATCTCCATGTGCACATCCGTCTCGGACCTGCTCGAGGCCGCGGTGCTGCTCAAGGAGGTCGGCCTGCTGCGGCCCGACACCGACGGCGGGGCCGAGTGCCCGGTCAACATCGTGCCGCTCTTCGAGACCATCGAAGACCTGCAGCAGGGCGCCGCGACGATGCGTGCCGCCTTCGCCGTGCCCGCCTACCGCTCGCTCGTCGACGGCAAGGGCGGGCTGCAGGAGATCATGCTGGGCTACAGCGATTCCAACAAGGACGGCGGCTACCTCGCGGCCAACTGGGCGCTCTACCGCGCCGAGCTGGACCTCGTCGCGATGGCGTGCGAGGCCGGGATCACGCTGCGGCTCTTCCACGGTCGCGGCGGCACCGTCGGCCGCGGCGGCGGTCCGAGCTACGACGCGATCCTCGCGCAGCCGCCCGGCGCGGTCCGCGGCTCGCTGCGGCTGACCGAGCAGGGCGAGATCATCGCCGCGAAATACGCCGAACCCGCACTGGCCGTGCGGAACCTGGAGTCGCTCGTCGCGGCGACGCTGGAGTCGTCGCTGCTCGACGTGGAGGGCCTCGGCGACGACGCCGACGAGGCCTACGCGGTGCTCGACGAGCTCGCCGCCCTCGCGCGCGACGCCTACGGTGACCTCGTGCACCGCACCGAGGGCTTCGTCGAGTACTTCACCACCGCCACGCCGGTGGAGGAGATCGGCTCGCTGAACATCGGTTCGCGGCCCAGCTCGCGCAAGCAGACGTCGAAGATCTCCGACCTCCGCGCCATCCCGTGGGTCATGGCGTGGTCGCTGTCGCGGGTCATGCTGCCCGGCTTCTACGGCACGGGAACGGCGTTCGAGACGTGGATCGGGGGAGACCCGGACCGCCTCGAGCGGCTGCGCGCGCTGTACCGGCGCTGGCCCTTCTTCCGGTCGGTGCTCTCCAACATGGCGCAGGTCCTCGCCAAGTCCGACCTCGGCCTCGCCGCCCGCTACGCCGACCTCGTGCCCGATGCCGACCTGCGTGAGCGCGTCTTCGGCAAGATCGCCGACGAGCACCGCCGCACCATCGAGATGTACTTCGCGATCACCGAGACCGACGACCTGCTCGCCGACAACCACGCCCTCAAGCGCTCCGTGTTCAACCGCTTCCCGTACCTCGAGCCGCTCAACCACCTGCAGGTGGAGCTGCTCCGCCGGTACCGCTCCGGCGACGAGGACCCGCTGGTGCAGCGCGGAATCCTGCTGACCATGAACGGCCTCGCCACGGCGCTGCGCAACTCCGGATAGTTCCTCGCCCCGGGATTCTCCGCCCCAGGGCGGAGGACGGGACGACCCGGCGCCGGTACTGTCGGCCGCATGACTGACGTAGTGGTGCAGGACGAACAGGCGACGGTGCTGACCTTCCTCGCCGATATGCAGGACGGCCGGGCGGAGGAGGCGGTCGCCGCCTTCGACGAGGACGTGGTCTACACGAACGTGGGCCTCGCGACCCTGCGCGGTCGCAACCGTGCCGGCCGGGTGATCCGGCTCCTCGCGCAGCCCGCCCTCGGCTTCGGCGTCGAAGTCACCTCCATCGCGTCCGACGGTGCTGTCGTCCTCACCGAGCGCATCGACGAGCTGCGGGTGGGCCCGCTGCGCGTGCGGTTCTGGGTGTGCGGCCGGTTCGACGTGCACGACGGCCGGATCGTGCTGTGGCGCGACTACTTCGACAACCTGGACATCGCCAAGGGCGTCGTGCGCGGCGTGCTCGCGCTGGCGGTCCCCGCCGCGCAGCGGAAGATGACCCCGCTCCAGCGCTGAGCCCGCGGACGACGAAGCCCGGGTGCCATCCGAACGGATGACACCCGGGCGCCGGGGATCTCGTGCGCTCAGAGCGTGCGCGCGATGATCTCCTTCATGATCTCGTTCGTGCCGGCGTAGATCATCTGCACGCGGTTGTCGACCCAGAAGCGCGCCGCCGGGTACTCGGCCATGTAGCCGTAGCCGCCGAACAGCTGCAGGCACTCGGACGCGACCTCCTGGGCGCGGTCCGAGGTCCACCACTTCGCCATGGCGACGGTGGGGATGTCGAGCTCGCCCTTGACGTGCTTCTCGATGCAGTCGTCCACGAAGACCCGCGCGATGGTGGTCTCGGTGAGCGCCTCGGCGAGCTTGAACTTGGTGTTCTGGAAACCGAAGATGGGGCGGCCGAAAGCCTCCCGCTCCTTGGTGTAGCGCAGGGTCTCCTCGAAGATGACCTCCATGCCGGCGACGCAGGCCTGGCCGATGATGAGGCGCTCCTGCGGCAGCTGCTGCATGAGCTGGTAGAAGCCCTGGCCCTCCTGGGTTCCGAGGAGGTTCTCGACGGGCACGTGCACGTCGTCGAAGAACAGCTCGGAGGTGTCCTGGCCCTTCTGGCCGATCTTGTTGAGGATGTTGCCCTTGCGGAAGCCCTCGCGGTCGGCCTCGACCAGGATCAGCGAGATGCCGGCGGCGCCCTCGTCGGGGTTGGTCTTGCAGACCAGGACCACGATGTCGGCCTGCTGGCCGTTCGTGATGAAGGTCTTGCTGCCGTTGATGACGTACTCGCCGCCGGTCTTGATGGCGCGGGTCTTCACGTTCTGCAGGTCCGAGCCGGTGCCGGGCTCGGTCATCGCGATGGCGCCGACGGCCTCGCCGGAGGCCATCTTGGGCAGCCAGGCCTGCTTCTGCTCCTCGGTGCCGTACGCGAGGATGTAGTGCGCGACGATGCCGTTGTGCAGCGAGACGCCCCAGCTGGTGTCGAAGGCCTGCGCCTGCGCGGCGATGAGCACCGACTCGTGGCGGAAGTCGCCGCCACCGCCGCCGTACTCCTCGGGGATCGACAGGCACAGCAGGCCCAGCTCTCCGGCCTTGTTCCACAGGTCGCGGTCGACGTGGTGCTGCTCGGCGAACTTCTCGATGTTGGGGGTGAGTTCCTTCGCCAGGAACTTGTCCGCGAGGTCGCGGAGGGCGTCGAGCTCGTCGTTCATCCAGCTCGAGCGGCGGCGTGCGGCCATGGGGTGACCACCTTTCTGCGGAGGGTTGCCGCACCACTAAATCAGAACCGGCTCGTCGAAAACAAGCACGGGTGCAGGATTCAGGGTATTGGCGCAGGTCGGATGAGGAGATCCACCCGGACGTCGTGGTGTTCGGATGCGCCGACGTCGCCTCCCCATGGTCGTAACGTTCGACAGCAACAGCGCGATGATGCAGCGAGCGGATTCCGGTCGTGCGGGTTCGTGCCGAACGACCGAAGGAGTGCGTGTGTCGTGCGCCCTGACCCGCTGCTGACCGATGCCCTGTACCGCCAGGCCTTCCTTCGGGCCGGGCTTCCGATGGCGCTGCACAGCGCGGACCGTCGCTTCCTGCACGCCAACGACGCGATGGTCGAGCTGCTCGGTTACTCGCTCGAGGAGCTGCAGGCGATGACGGTGATGGACGTCGTGCATCCCGAGGAGCGCGACACCAGCGCGCGGTTCGCGGCACAGTGGCTCGCCGGGATCGGCAGGGAATCCCGGCTGTTCGGACGGATCGTCCGCAAGGACGGCGGGGTCGTCAGCGCCCGGATCCGCAAGTACGTCCTCGACCCGGGTGGCACGGACGGCGCCCTGGTCGCGCTCGCAGTGATCGACCGGATCGACGAGGAACACACGTCGGAGTACGCCTCGCGCCACGACGACCTGACGGGCCTGCTGAACAGGCGCGGCTTTCGGGAGGCCCTGGCCGTCTCCTACCCGGAGAACCTCCCGTCCGTGCTGGCGATGCTCGACGTTGACCATCTCAAGTCCGTCAACGACCGCTTCGGCCACGCGGCGGGCGACGAGGTGATCGTCGCGGTCGCGAGGACCCTGGCGCTCGCGCTGCCGGACGACGGAGTGCTGTGCCGGTGGTCCGGCGACGAGTTCGTCGCCTTCGTGCCGCGGCCCACCGCGGACGACTTCGCTTCGGCGCGCGGACGCCGAGATGTACCGCGCCAAGCGGGGCGCGAGGGCTGCAGGCGATGCGCGGGCAGAGGAACTGCCCACGGCGCCGTGAGTCGCGGGCGACATCGCCCTGTGAACTGCGGAAACAGAAAGTTGGAACCGTTCGTCGAGATGGTGCGTCTAATTGATGCGGAGGAAAAACCAACGAGATCGGGGGAACGAGTTGGACACGACACCGCAGGTCTGGTCGGACGTCGCTCACGCGGAGAAGACGTTCGAGCAGGCGCACGAGGTCCGTGAGCGATTGGCCCGAGTTTCGGGCGTTGGGACGGCCGCACGGGGGGATGTGCGGGTCACCGTCGGGATGGGGGGACGGCTCACGGG